>NZ_BBOX01000680.1 GCF_001553455.1 Streptomyces hygroscopicus subsp. hygroscopicus | reverse complement strand
CTGGACTCGATGAACACCCCGAAGCCCTCGTCCAGCAACCGCCGGACCGCACCCTCCAGCTCCACCGTGCGCCGCAGATTGGTAAACCAGTACTCCGCGTCCAGCTCCGGACCCTCGACCCATGTCCCTGTAACGGTGGACAGGAACGGCACCTCGGCCACCTTGGGCTCTACGGGGGCCAGCAGCTCCAGCAACTCCGCACGCAGCAGCTCCACCTGCGCGGAGTGCGAGGCGTAGTCCACCGGCACCCGGCGCGCCCGCACCCCATCCGCCTCACACGCCGCCACCAGCTCATCCAGCGCCCCCGGTTCACCCGAGACCACCACCGACGACGGCCCGTTGACCGCCGCCACCGAGATCCGCTCCTCACCCCACGCCGCGATCCGCTCCCGCACCTCCGCCACCGGCAGGGCCACCGACACCATGCCGCCCTTGCCCGCCAGCACCCGGCCAATGGCCTGGCTCCGCAACGCCACCACACGGGCGGCGTCCCGAAGCGACAGGATT
>NZ_BBOX01000679.1 GCF_001553455.1 Streptomyces hygroscopicus subsp. hygroscopicus | reverse complement strand
GGAGTGGGCTCAGCTCAAGCGTGAGGCGTCCGGTGAAGCCGGGATGAGTCTGGCATCTGCCGATAACAAGCCGGGGTGGGAACAGGGTGGCGGATCGGGTGGGGTGAAGTCCAGTAAGAATGCCTGGAGCGCAGCCGGACGGAGTGTGGGAAAGCTTCGGGGGGACATCAAGACGGCGTTGACGAAGCTGGAGGAGGAGCAGACCGGTCTGGGCGCGGGCAGTAAGAGTGGGGGTGGCATCGAGAGCGCGGCGGCCCAGCGGGAGCTCTGCGCTTCCTGGAAGCGCTATCTGAACGGTGTGAGTGGAAAGTGCGGCACGCTTCAGGATCGGCTGGAGAAGGCCGGGGATCATCATTACAGGAACGATGAGGCGATCAAGTCCGCGTTTGATGGGATAGACGCGCTGTACAAGGACACGAAGCCGGTCGGTGGCGAGAGCCGGGGCCGGTGACGGGCCGATGGATTACGCGACGCTCACGTCTCTCAAGCCGTCGGAGTTCGAGGACGCCGCGGGGGGCTATAGGACTGTCGG
>NZ_BBOX01000678.1 GCF_001553455.1 Streptomyces hygroscopicus subsp. hygroscopicus | reverse complement strand
GTGCCGTGCGCCGGGGTGCCGTGCGCCGGGGTGCCGTGCGCCGGGGTGCCGTGCGCCGGGGTGCCGTGCGCCGGGGTGCCGTGCGCCGGGGTGCCGTGCGCCGGGGTGCCGTGCGCCGGGATGTCATGGGACGGAGTGTGCGGAGTGCCGTGCGCCGGAGTGTGCGGACCGGCGTGCGGCGGGGTCTGCGGACCGGTGTGCTGACCGTCGACCGGGACCTCGCCGGAGTCCCCGGCGGCCGGACCACCGTGCCCCCAGCCGACATCACCCGCAACAGGCACCCGCTCACCGGACACCGCACTGCCATGCGGCGGAGTGTGCGCCCCCTGGTGCCCCTCAACCGCGAACTCACCCGAATCACCGGCAGCCGGACCACCATGCCCCCACCCGGCATCACCCGAGACGGCCGCCCCCTCACCAGGCACGGCACTGCCATGCGGCGGGGTCTGCGGCCCGGTGTGCTGACCAGCGTGCTGGCCGGTGTGCTGACCAGCCTGCGGCCCGGTGTGCTGACCAGCGTGCGGCCCGGCCTGCTGGCCGTCAAC
>NZ_BBOX01000677.1 GCF_001553455.1 Streptomyces hygroscopicus subsp. hygroscopicus | reverse complement strand
GTCCTCGGGGAGCGCGCCGCCGAGGCGCTGCGCGAGGACCCCTGGCAGCTGCTCGCCGTGCCCGGGGTACGCCCCGACCAGGCCGACGGCTTCGCCCGCGCCCTCCTCGGCCCGGCCTGCGAGCCCGGCGACGAGCGCCGTGCGCTGGCGCTCACCGGCTGGCTGCTGGAGCGCGCCGCCCTCGAAGGGCACACCGCGCTGGAGTCGTCCGCGCTGCGCGAGGCGCTCGCCAAGGTGTCCGTGCCGGATCCGGACGAGGCGCTGCGCACCGCGATCGCGGAGGGCGCGGTGCTGGTCTTCCAGGACGCGCTGGACGCCCCGGCGGGTGGGGCCCGTCCCCCGGCCGCCGACGGCGAGGAGGCCGAGCAGCCGGTGCGGGTGCTGCTGGGGCTGGACCGCTATGCCCTGGCGGAGGAGAGCCTGGCCGACGGTCTGGCCCGGCTGGCGGGCACCTTCGCCACCCCCGGGGGCGGTGCGGCGGCCGATGGCGCGCCCGCGGGCGATCCCAGCGCGCCCGGGTGGGAGAGCGCGGCCGCCGCGGCGCCCACCGCCTCCGCCGCCGAGCTCATCCGTACCGTCGCGGCGCACGGCCTGGTCGTCCACAGCGGTGGCGAGGCGGCCCGTGC
>NZ_BBOX01000676.1 GCF_001553455.1 Streptomyces hygroscopicus subsp. hygroscopicus | reverse complement strand
AGAGCAGAACTCGGATGCACCACCCACACGTTCAACCAGCGCCGCAGCCTGGCCGCGCAACGCTTCCGCGCTCCGTGCGGACAGCGCCCACGGGATCGTGCCCCCGTCGGAGGGCACCGGCGCGGTCCGCTCGTCCCGTTCGAGCGGCGCGGGGGCCTGTTCGAGGATCACATGGGCGTTGGTGCCCGAGGCGCCGAACGAGGACACACCAGCGCGGCGCGGACGCCCGCCGTCCGGCCAGTCCACCGTCTCGGTCAGCAGCCGCACCGCACCACTTGCCCAGTCCACATGCGGAGTGGGCTCATCGACATGCAAGGAAGCGGGCAGCGTCGCATGCCGCATCGCCTGCACCATCTTGATCACACCCGCCACACCCGCCGCCGCCTGTGTATGTCCGATGTTGGACTTGACCGAACCCAGCAACAAAGGCCGCTCAGCAGGGCGTTCCTGGCCGTAAGTGGCCAGCAGCGCCTGCGCCTCGATCGGATCCCCCAGCCTCGTCCCCGTGCCATGCGCCTCCACCACATCCACCTCGGACGCCGACAAACCCGCATTCGCCAACGCCTGACGGATCACCCGCTGCTGCGACGGACCATTCGGCGCCGTCAACCCATTCGACGCACCATCCTGATTGACCGCCGACCCCCGAA
>NZ_BBOX01000675.1 GCF_001553455.1 Streptomyces hygroscopicus subsp. hygroscopicus | reverse complement strand
CCTCGGGGAACGCGGCTCCGCCGGGCACCTCTTCGGTGGGCGCGGCTCCGCCGGGCGCGCAGCAGAGTGCCGGGCCGCGTGACCGGGGCGTGGTGGCGGCGGGCCGTCCGCGCCGCGCTCGGCCGCCGCGCCCAGCTGCGCTGGGTCCATCTGGTGCTCGGCGGCGCCCTGCTGATGCCGTACTACCTGCTGACCACCGTCGTCTTCGCCTCGCTGGTCCGGGGCGCCGAGCCCTTCACCTCCCTGCGGTGGCAGCTGGCCACCTTCGCCTCGGCCCTGCCGCTGGCCGCGCTGACCGCGCTCTTCCCGCTCGTCCGCCCCCTGGAGGCCACCGCCGCGCGCTCGCTGTGCGGGCTCCCGGAGTCCGCCGAGCTGGCGACCGGGCCCGCCGGGTCATGGGACGCGCGCAGCCGTACCTCGCTCTGGTACGCGCTGCACCTGACCACCGGCGGGCTGGTCAGCGCGCTCATCCTGTCCCTGCTGCCCGCCGCGGCGCTGCTGGTCGCCCTGCCGTTCACCGACGCCTCCCGCGCCGACGACCTGGGCTGGCCGTACGGCTTCGGCGCGGCCCCCACCGCGCTGGCGCCCGTGGTCGGGCTGCTGCTGCTGGCCGTCGTCATGGGGATCGCCGCGGGCGCCGGGGCGCTGCTGGCCCGCTGGGCGCCGGTGGCTGCTCGG
>NZ_BBOX01000674.1 GCF_001553455.1 Streptomyces hygroscopicus subsp. hygroscopicus | reverse complement strand
CGGATGTCGCGGCAGCTGCGGGTGATGAGGCGGGAGACGTGCATCTGGGAGATGCCGAGTTCCTCGGCGATGCGGGTCTGGGTCATGTCGCGGAAGAAGCGCAGGTACAGGATGTGCTGTTCGCGTTCGGGGAGCCGGTGCAGGCAGGGCTTGACCGCTTCGCGGGCGATGACGGTCTCGTAGCGGGTCTCGGGCTGGCCGAGGGTGTCGGCCAGGGAGTAGCCGTCGTCGGCGTCGGCGAGTTCGGCGTCCAGGGACAGGGAGCGGAAGCTGTCGATGGCTTCCATGCCGGTGAGGACGTCTTCCTCGCTCAGGCCGGCGGTCTGGGCGACCTGGGCGACGGTGGGGGAGCGGTCGGCGCCTTCGGTGGTGGCGATCTGCTGGATGGTGGCGCGGACCTTGTTGCGCAGTTCCTGTACGCGCCGGGGTACGTGCAGGTCCCAGCTGCAGTCGCGGAAGTGCCGCTTGAGTTCGCCGACGATGGTGGGGATCGCGTAGGGCTCGAAGGCGCCGCCGCGGTGGGGGTCGTAGCGGTTGACGGCCTTGACCAGGCCGAGGGCGGCGACCTGTTCGAGGTCCTCCAGGTTCTCCCCGCGGTTGCGGTAGCGGCGGGCCAGGCGGTGGGCCATCGGCAGCCATGCCTCGACCAGCTTCTCGGCCAGTGCCTCGCGGTCGGGTCCGGCGGGCATGGCGGCCAGCCG
>NZ_BBOX01000673.1 GCF_001553455.1 Streptomyces hygroscopicus subsp. hygroscopicus | reverse complement strand
CCCGCCTCCACGAATGCGCCCAAGCCCTGGCCCCCTACACCGACTGGAACCTCATCGACGTCATCACCGGCGCACCCGACGCACCGAGCCTGGACCGCGTCGACGTCCTCCAGCCCACCACCTTCGCCATCATGGTCTCCCTCGCCGCCCTGTGGCAGGCCAACGGCATCCACCCCGACGCCGTCATCGGCCACTCCCAAGGCGAAATCGCCGCCGCCTGCGTCGCCGGAGTCCTCACCCTCCACGACGCCGCCAAAATCGTCACCCTCCGCAGCCAGACCATCGCCCATCACCTCACCGGACACGGCGCCATGATGTCCGTCCTCACCCACCACACCTGGGTCCAACAAGCCCTCACCCCCTGGCAGGGCCGCCTCTGGATCGCCGCCATCAACAGCCCCGCCTCCGTCTCCGTCTCCGGAGACCCCGACGCCCTCACCGCCTTCGGCACCACCCTCTCCCAAGCCAAGATCTACCGCTGGCAACTCCCCGGCGTCGACTTCGCCGGACACTCCGGACACGTCGACCACATCCACGACCACCTCCACCACCTCCTCCACAACACCCCCACCACCCCCGGCCACACCCCCTGGATATCCACCGTCACCGCCGACTGGACCGACCCCACCCACCTCGACACCGACTACTGGTACCGCAACCTCCGCGACACCGTCCGCTTCGAAGACGCCACCCGAACCCTCCTCGACCAGGGCTACCGCACCTTCATCGAAATCAGCACCCACCCCGTCCTGACCACCGCCATCCACGACATCGTGGAGA
>NZ_BBOX01000672.1 GCF_001553455.1 Streptomyces hygroscopicus subsp. hygroscopicus | reverse complement strand
TCGACATGGTCGGTGACGCCCTGTCCGATCTGAACGCCGCGACCCTGGCGGGCGCCCTGCGCGCCGCCGTCCGCGACACCTGGGGCGAGGAGCTGCCCACCCGCTTCGCCGTGATCGGCCTCGGCCGCTTCGGCGGCCACGAACTCAGCTACGGCTCGGACGCGGATGTGCTCTTCGTCCACGAACCGCGCGAGGGCGCCGACGAACAGGAAGCCGCCCGCGCCGCCTTCGCCGTGGCCAACGAGATGCGCCGGCTCCTCCAGCTCCCCACCGTCGACCCGCCCCTCCTCATCGACGCCGACCTGCGCCCCGAGGGCAAGTCCGGCCCGCTGGTACGCACCCTCGCCTCCTACGCCGCCTACTACCGCCGCTGGTCACTGGCCTGGGAGAGCCAGGCCCTGCTGCGCGCCGAACCGGTGGCGGGCGACCCCGGACTCGGCGCCCGGTTCATCGAACTGATCGATCCCCTGCGCTACCCCTCCCAAGGACTGGGCGAGGACGCGATCCGCGAGATCCGGCGGCTCAAGGCCCGGATGGAGTCCGAACGGCTGCCCCGCGGCGCCGACCCCACCACCCACACCAAACTCGGCCGCGGCGGCCTCAGCGACGTCGAATGGACCATCCAACTGCTCCAACTGCGCCACGCCTGGACCGAGCCCGGCCTGCGCACCACCCGCACCCGCCAGGCCCTGGCCGCCGCCCACGCCGCCGGGCTCATCGCCACCGAGGACGCCCAGACCCTGGACGAGGCATGGGTACTGGCCAGCCGCGTCCGCAACGCCGTCATGCTCGTCCGCGGCCG
>NZ_BBOX01000671.1 GCF_001553455.1 Streptomyces hygroscopicus subsp. hygroscopicus | reverse complement strand
TGATCGCGGACTACGAGGACACGCTCCTCAACCCCTACATCGCCGCCGAACGCGGCTACGTCGACGCGGTCATCATGCCCTCCGAGACCCGCCGCCACATCGTCCGCGGCCTGCGCGGCCTGCGCAACAAGCGCGAAGCGCTGCCGCCGAAGAAGCACGGCAACATCCCACTGTGACGGAAGGAACCGGCCGATGATGTTCACGGTCGTACGCGGCAATCCCACCCCCGAGGAGCTGGCCGCCGCCCTCGCGGTGGTCCAAGCCCGCTCCGCCGCGGCGTCCGCCGTCCCCGCGCCGCCGCGGCAGCTGGACGTGTGGGCGGACAAGACCCGCGACACCCCGCGCGGCGCGCTGCCGCGGCCGGGGCCGGTGGCCTGGCGCAGCTCCCACTGGCCGCGCTGAGAACGCCCGGAGCGCCCGGGGCGTCGGCATCGCCACCAGCCCGCCCCGCACCACCACGACTGAGCGGGTGGCACGCGTCCGCCCGCCCCCACTGACCATCCGATCGGAGAGACCATGAATCCCCTCCCACAGCGCACGGAGCGTGCCGGTGCCGCGCCGGTGCCGCGTGCCCGAGTGGTGATCGCCAGGCCCGGACGCGACGGCCGTGATCGCGGCGTCGGCCGTGAAGTGATCCGCACCGTGCACCGGCTCAGCCCGGCCCCGAGCGACACACTGGAGCGGACATGCTGACCAAGGTGCTCATCGCCAACCGTGGCGAGATCGCTGTCCGTGTTGCCCGTGCCTGCCGGGATGCCGGGATCGCGAGCGTTGCCGTCTACGCCGATCCGGACCGGGACGCTGTGT
>NZ_BBOX01000670.1 GCF_001553455.1 Streptomyces hygroscopicus subsp. hygroscopicus | reverse complement strand
CGACAGGGCCCCCGCCCCGGCGCTCACCCCGGCAGAAGCCGCGCCACCTGGGCCCTGAACCCGCGGCGGTCCACGGCCACGCAACCTTGACAGGGGCCACCGCCTCGGGACTCACCTCCACGGGAGCCACCGCGATCCTGGAATGCGGCCCGGCAGGGTCCCGTCCCGCCGCTCACCCCGGCAGAAGCCGCGCCGGGCACAAAACCGGTGGACGCCACCCGCCCCGGCGGAGGAGGTTGGCGGCATGGAGCAGGAGGAGATCTGGGACACCGACGCCGCCCAGCGCTATGACACGCCCGGCACGGGCATGTTCGCGCCCGAGGTCTTGGGGCCGACCGTGGACCGCCTGGCCGAGCTCGCGGGCGGCGGAGCGGCGCTGGAGTTCGCCATCGGCACCGGCCGGGTGGCCGTCCCGCTCGCCGGACGGGGAGTCCCCGTCACCGGTATTGAACTGTCGCGCCCGATGCTCGACCGGCTGCGGGCCAAGGCGGACGAGGCGACGATCCCCGTGATCGTCGGTGACATGGCGACCGCCACCGCCCCCGGCACGTACACGCTCGTCTACCTCGTCTACAACACCATTTCCAACCTGCTCACCCAGGCCGAGCAGGTCGAGTGCTTCCGCAACGCCGCCCGCCACCTGGGGCCCGGCGGCCGGTTCGTGATCGAGCTGTGGGTGCCCGAGCTGCGCAAGCTCCCACCGGGGCAGACGGCCACCGTCTGGCATGCCGAGCCCGGCTACATCGGTCTGGACACCTACGACGTACTGCGCCAGCACGTCGTGTCGCACCACTTCTCGTTCGACGACACCAAGCGGGCTCGGCTGTTCCGCAGTCCGCACCGTTACATC
>NZ_BBOX01000669.1 GCF_001553455.1 Streptomyces hygroscopicus subsp. hygroscopicus | reverse complement strand
CTCACCGAGGTGGTGCGCGGCACCGCCGGAGCGGCCGAGACGGGCCGGGTCGATGTGGTCCAGCCCGTCCTGTGGGCCGTGATGGTCTCCCTCGCCGCCGTATGGGCCGCCCACGGCGTACGCCCCGCGGCGGTCATCGGGCACAGCCAGGGCGAGATCGCGGCCGCCGTGGTGGCCGGAGCACTCTCCTTGGACGACGGCGCGAAGGTGGTGGCAGGGCGCAGCAAGGCGCTGCGGCGGCTGGCCGGCGGCGGAGCGATGGCCTCCTTGCACCTGAGCCCGCAACGGGCCGGGAAACTGCTGGCCGGGCTGGGCGACCAGGCCGCCGCCGTCGGCCTGGCGGCGGTCAACGGCCCTTCCTCCACCGTGATCTCAGGCCCTCCCGAGCAGGTGGCGCACGCCGTGGCGGCGTGCCGGGAAGCAGGCGGCCGGGCCCGCCCGATCGAGGTGGACTACGCCTCCCACAGCCCCCAGGTGGACCAGATCACCGACGAACTGACGCAGGCCCTGGCCGGTGTCCGCCCGGCCGCCTCGACAGTGGCGTACTATTCCACGGTCACCGCTGGCCGGATCGACACCACCGGACTGGACACCGGCTACTGGGTGACCAACCTCCGCCGGCCCGTCCGGTTCGCCGACACCGTCCGGACACTGCTGGACGACGGCCACCGCGTCTTCATCGAGACCAGCACCCACCCCGTCCTGACCATCGGCCTGCAGGAGAGCTTCGAGGAAACCGGCACCGACGCGGTCACCATCCCCACCCTCCGACGCGGCCACGGCGGCCCCGCCCAACTGGCACAGTCGATGGCAGCAGCCTTCACCGCCGGCATCGACGTCGACTGGACCCGCTGGTTCC
>NZ_BBOX01000668.1 GCF_001553455.1 Streptomyces hygroscopicus subsp. hygroscopicus | reverse complement strand
TCCCAGGTGCGCACCGGCAACGGTCGCAGCACCCCGCTCTCGAACAGGGAGATCAACTCCCCCCACATCTCGCGGATACGGTCGACTCCGGCGTCGAGGAGGTCGAACGCGTGGTACGAGACCCCGGTGTACTCGGCCGCCACCTCCTCCGGCACCCTGATGTCGGTCTTGCCCATCTCCAGGAACCGGCCGCCGCGCGGCAGCAGACGCAGACCCGCGTCCACGAACTCCCGGGCCAGCGAGTCCAGCACCACATCCATACCGCGCCCCCCGGTCACATCGAGGAAGCGCTTCTCGAAGTCCAGCGTCCGCGACGACGCGATGTGCTCATCATCCAGACCCAGCGACCGCAGAGTGTCCCACTTGCCCTCACTCGCCGTGCCGAACACCTCGGCCCCGAGGTGCCGCGCCAGCTGAAGCGTGGCCATCCCCACACCACCCGCCGCCGAGTGCACCAGCACCGACTGACCGGCCTTAAGACCTCCCAGGTCCACCATGGCGTAGTAGGCCGTCAGGAACACGATGGGGGTGGCAGCCGCCTGCTCGAACGTCCAGCCCTCCGGAACCCGGGCGACGACACGCCGGTCGGTGATCGCGACCGGACCGAACGACCCACTGAAGATACCCATCACCCGGTCACCGGGCGCCAGGTCCGTCACCCCGGGACCGACCTCGGTCACGACACCGGCGCCCTCGCCACCGAGCGGCCCGGCCTCCCCGGGATACATCCCCAGGGCATTGAGCACATCGCGGAAGTTCATCCCCGCCGCGCGCATCTCGACCCTGATCTCATCCTCGCGCAGGGCACCGGCGGCGTCGGGGCACGGCAGCAGCGCCAGGTTCTCCAGCGTTCCCTTGGCGTGCATGTCCAGACGCCACTCCCGGACCCCGGCAGGAGGCAACAGCGCGGTGCCCGAGGAGACCC
>NZ_BBOX01000667.1 GCF_001553455.1 Streptomyces hygroscopicus subsp. hygroscopicus | reverse complement strand
GTGCGGCAGCCGCTCACGCGGCGACCGCGCTCCGGCCGAGCCGCCCGCGCCCAGCGGCCCGCGCGACCCGCCGCGCGGACTCTCCACGGACGTGCTGGGCAGCGGCGAGCCGGGCAGGTTGTTCGTCGGCAGATCGCTCGGCTCGGGCCCCTTGACGACCTCCGAGGACCGTACGGCGGCGCCCAGCATCGAGCCCATCAGCAGCGTCAGTCCGGCGACCACCATCGCCATCACGCTGCCCCGACGCAGCACCCGGCGCCGCAGCTGCCACAGCTCGGACCGGGGGCCGAGCCGCCGCCACGCCTCGCCGGCAAGCCGGGCGTCCGCCGAGTAGACCGGGGCGCCCGCGATGATCAGCGGGCTCCAGGCGGCGAGGTAGATGATGTCGGGCGCGTCGTAGACCGGCACCGTACGCCAGCTCACGGTGAGGATCAACGCGGCGGACAGCAGGGCGCCGACCGAGGCGGCCAGCCGCTGCCACAGCCCGAGCACGGTGAGCACTCCCACCACGATCTGCAGGAACGCCACGGTCAGCCCGGCGCCCACCGGATGCTCCAGCGCCAGGTCGCGCAGCGGCTCCGCGATCGGCCAGGGGTGCAGCGTGCGCAGCCAGGTGACCATCGAACCGCGCTCGCCGCCGTCGAAGTAGACGGGGTCGGAGAGCTTGCCCATCCCTCCGTAGACGGAGATGAAGCCGAGGAAGATGCGCAGCGGGAGCAGGACGACGCCGAGGTTCATCCGGCGCCCGGGGTAGTAAGCGTGGCGCACCGACTCGGAGTGGCGGCGCGGACGCGGAAGCGCGGCACGCCGCGCCTCGCTCCCGTACCCGTCGCCGTCGACGGCGCCCCGTCCCGGCCCGGAGAACGCGCCGCGCCGCTCCGCCCCGGCGGCCCTGGCCACCGCGCCCGCCGCGCCCGCCGCGTCCGCTTCGCCCG
>NZ_BBOX01000666.1 GCF_001553455.1 Streptomyces hygroscopicus subsp. hygroscopicus | reverse complement strand
GGGTCAGCCGGAAGATCCAGGTGGGGTCGGTGGCGGTGGGCGGTGACGCTCCGATCTCCGTTCAGTCGATGACGACGACGGTGACGGCGGATATCGGGGCGACGTTGCAGCAGATCGCGGAGCTGACCGCGGCGGGGTGCCAGATCGTGCGGGTGGCGTGTCCGTCGCAGGACGATGCGGACGCGTTGCCGGTGATCGCGAGGAAGTCGCAGATTCCGGTGATCGCGGACATTCATTTCCAGCCGAAGTACGTGTTCGCGGCGATTGATGCCGGGTGTGCGGCGGTGCGGGTGAATCCGGGGAACATCCGGCAGTTCGACGACAAGGTCAAGGAGATCGCGAAGGCGGCGTCGGATGCGGGGGTGCCGATCCGGATCGGGGTGAACGCGGGGTCGCTGGACAAGCGGCTGCTGGAGAAGTACGGCAAGGCCACGCCGGAGGCGTTGGTGGAGTCGGCGTTGTGGGAGTGTTCGCTGTTCGAGGAGCACGGTTTCCGGGACATCAAGATCTCGGTGAAGCACAACGATCCGGTGGTGATGGTCAATGCCTATCGTCAGCTGGCGGCGCGGTGTGACTATCCGTTGCATCTGGGGGTGACGGAGGCGGGTCCGGCGTTCCAGGGGACGATCAAGTCGGCGGTGGCGTTCGGTGCGCTGTTGAGTGAGGGGATCGGGGACACGATCCGGGTGTCGTTGTCGGCGCCTCCGGCGGAGGAGGTGAAGGTCGGGATTCAGATTCTGGAGTCGCTGAATCTGCGGCAGCGGCGGTTGGAGATTGTTTCGTGTCCGTCGTGTGGTCGGGCGCAGGTGGATGTGTACAAGCTGGCGGATGAGGTCACGGCGGGTCTGGAGGGTATGGAGGTTCCGCTGCGGGTGGCGGTCATGGGGTGTGTGGTCAACGGTCCCGGCGAGGCGCGTGAGGCGGACCTGGGTGTCG
>NZ_BBOX01000665.1 GCF_001553455.1 Streptomyces hygroscopicus subsp. hygroscopicus | reverse complement strand
AGTCCTCGCCGAGGGTGGCCGCGGCGGACAGCGCCTCTGGCGACATGGGCTGGGTACGCAGCTCGTCCACCGAGATGACCGGCAGGCCGTCGGCGTCGGCGGCGACCAAACGCAGCGCACCCTCGTCACCGGACGAAAGACATACGCGCAACGTCGAGGCACCGACCGCGTGCAGCCGCACCCCGGCCCAGGTGAACGGCACCCGCAGCTCGTCGCCGTCGAGCAGCGACGCGTGCAGCGCCGCGTCCAGCAGCGCCGGATGCACACCAAAACCATCGGCCTCGGCCGACAGGACCACCTCGGCGAACAGGTCATCGCCCGCCCGCCACACCGACTCCAGGCCCCGGAAGACCGGCCCGTAGCCATAGCCCCGCCCGGCCAGCTCCTCGTAGAAGCCCTCCAGCGACACCGCCTCCGCACCCGCGGGCGGCCACTGTGTCAGCTCGAAGCCGGGGTCGGTACGGTCACCGGCGACCAAGGTGCCGCCGGCGTGCTGCACCCACTCGGCGGGCGACTGCTCGTCCTCGACCCGGGAGTAGACGCCGACGGGCCGCCGCCCGTCGGCCATCTCCCCGACCACGACCTGCACCTGGACGGCCCCGGCAGCCGGGAACACCAACGGGGCGTACAGCGTCAGCTCCTCCACCGCGTCGCAGCCGATCTCGTCACCGGCGCGCAGCGCCAGCTCCACGAAGGCCGTGCCCGGCAGCAGAACCGACCCACCGATGGTGTGGTCCGCCAGCCACGCGTGCGTGTGCGGCGACAGCCGCCCGGTCAGCACCACGGCGGCGTCCGCCTCGGCCACGCTGACCGCCGCACCCAGCAGGGAGTGCCCGGCCGCGCCCAGACCGGCGGACACGACATCCGCGGTCTGTGTGGAGGACTCCAGCCAGTACCGCCGACGCTGGAAGGCATACGTGGGCAGCTCGACCCGCCGCG
>NZ_BBOX01000664.1 GCF_001553455.1 Streptomyces hygroscopicus subsp. hygroscopicus | reverse complement strand
GATGTCGTCGGGCGCGGTGGTGAACCTGCTGCGCTGGCATGCGATGACCGTGCCCGGCGGCGTGGGCACCCGCACCGCGCAGTTCACCGCACTGAGCTTCGACGTCTCCGTGCAGGAGACCCTCTCCGCACTGACCACCGGCAAAACACTCGTCATACCCCCCGACACGACACGACGGGACGCCGCAGCCCTCACCCAATGGCTGCACGAACACCACATCACCGAACTCTTCGCACCCCACCTCGTCATCGAAGCGGTATGCCAAGCCGCCAACGAAACACACCTCCACCTCCCCCACCTCCAGCACCTCATCCAAGCCGGCGAAGCACTGACCCTCACCGAACCCCTACGAGAATTCTTCCTCCACCACCCCACAGCACAACTGCACAACAACTACGGCCCCACCGAAACCCACGTCGCCACCGCCCACACCCTCCCCACCACCCACACCTGGCACGAACCCACCGCACCCATCGGCCACCCCATCCACACCACCTCCGCCTACGTCCTGGACACCGGACTACAGCCAGTCCCGGTCGGCGTACCCGGCGAGCTGTACCTCGCCGGTGCCGGCGTCGCCCGCGGCTACCTCGGCCGACCCGGCCTCACCGCATCACGCTTCATCGCCAACCCCTACACCCAGGACGGTACGGGCGCCCGCATGTACCGCACCGGAGACATCGTCCGCTGGCGCGCCGACGGCCAGCTGGAATACCTCGGACGCGCCGACGACCAGGTCAAGATCCGCGGCTTCCGCATCGAACCCGGCGAAATCGCCTCCGTCCTCACCCACCACCCCGCCGTGGCCCAAGCGGTCGTCATCACCCACGAAGACCGCCCCGGCCACAAACACCTCGTCGCCTACGTCGTCCCGGCCGATGACGAAAGCCCCGACCCGGCCACACTCCGCACACACATGGCGGAGAAACTCCCGGACTACATGGTCCCCTCAGCCGT
>NZ_BBOX01000663.1 GCF_001553455.1 Streptomyces hygroscopicus subsp. hygroscopicus | reverse complement strand
TTTTATGGAAAGAGCCCTGCCGGGACTTCGGTCACCGGCAGGGCTCTTCTTTTGTTGTCGTGCGGGCCACTCGGTGTTCATGTTGTGTGGGCACCATGCCGCTCATGGGGACGACTACGGATGAGCTGCTGCATGAGCTGACCCGGGCGGGCGTACGGCCGGGCGACGAGGTGATCGTGCCGTCCTACGGCACTTCTGAGGCCGCGGAGGCGGTGCTGCTGGCCGGTGCCAGGCCGGTGTTCGTGGACATCGACGCCCATTCCTACTGCATAGACCCGGCCGCGGTGGCCGAGGCGCTGACACCCCGGACCGCGGCCGTCGTGGCCGTCCACACCTTCGGACACCCCGCCGACATGGCGGCCCTCACCGCGCTCGGCCGGCGGCACGGCGTGCTGGTGATCGGACACGGGGCGGTCCGCGAGCCCGCCGGGGAGATCCTGCGGCGGCAGGCGAACGCGGCCTATCTGGACGGAAAGCTGCGCGGGGTGCTCACACCGGCGGTCGCGCCCGGGGTGGAACACACCTATCAGCAGTACGTCGTCCGGGTCCCCGGCAATGGCCGGCCGGACCGCGACGCCTTCGCCCGTACGCTGCGTTCTCGCGGCGTCGTGTGCCATGTCCCCGTACAGACGCCCGCACACCGCACCGCGCGCTTCCGGCGCGATCTGTGGCTCGCGGAGACCGAACGGGCGGCCGACGAATGCCTGGCGCTGCCCGTCGATCCGGCCATGTCGCGGCGGGAGTTGCAGCGCGTGGTCTCGGCCTGCAACGCGCTGGGCGGACTGCTGCAGTCGGCCGCCTGAGCCCTGGGGCGGGTGGTCGGGAGGGCACTCGAGTTCGGGTATGATCTATCCCGTCGACGCGCCCCAATAGCTCAGTCGGCAGAGCGTCTCCATGGTAAGGAGAAGGTCTACGGTTCGATTCCGTATTGGGGCTCTTCCGCGAAGGCCCCCGTCATACGGCGGGGGCCTTCGTCA
>NZ_BBOX01000662.1 GCF_001553455.1 Streptomyces hygroscopicus subsp. hygroscopicus | reverse complement strand
TCGAACAGGTCGAAGGCCTGGTACGACACCGGCATGGTGGCCGCATCACGGATATCGGTCTTGCCCATCTCCACGAACCGGCCACCCTCGGCCAGCAACCCCACCGACGCGTCCACGAACTCCCCCGCCAGGGAATTGAGCACCACATCGATACCAGCAGGAAACTTCTCAGCAAACTCCAGCGTCCGCGACGACGCGATATGCGCCTCATCCAGACCCAACCCCCGCAACACATCCCACTTACCAGGACTGGCCGTGGCATACACCTCCGCCCCCAAATACCGCGCCAGCTGCACCGCCGCCATACCCACACCACCAGCACCCGCATGCACCAGCACCGACTCACCCGCCCGCAGACCGGCCAGATCCACCAGCCCATACACCGCCGTCAAAAACACCGTCGGCACCGCCGCCGCCTCCGCGAACGACCACCCCCGCGGAACCCGCACCACAAGACGATGATCAGTCACCGCCACCGGACCCAGCCCACCACGCGGAAACAGACCCATCACCCGGTCACCCACACCCACCCCCACCACACCCGAACCAACAGCCAGCACCACACCCGCACCCTCATTACCCAACGCACCCGCATCCCCCGGATACATCCCCAACGCATTGAGCACATCACGGAAGTTCACACCACCCGCACGCATCGCCACCCGCACATCCCCCGGCGCCAGCTCCTCCACCACATACGGAGCAGGCACCAGCGCCAGACTCTCCAGCGTCCCGCGCGCACCCACCTCCAAACGCCACGGCACCCCCACAGGCGGCACCAGACCAGACCCGGCAAACCGCACCAGACGCGGCACGAGGAACCGGTCCCCACGCACCGCCACCTGCGGCTCACCACACCCCACCACCGCGGGCACGACATCCGCCACACCACCCGCGTCCACATCCACATCAACGTCCACGTCCACGATCAGCAGCCGGCCAGGGTGCTCCGCCTGCGCCGAACGCACCAGACCCCACACCGCCGCCGTCACCGGATCGGGCTC
>NZ_BBOX01000661.1 GCF_001553455.1 Streptomyces hygroscopicus subsp. hygroscopicus | reverse complement strand
AGGCGGTCGGCGGGTAGGGGCGGTCGGTGGGCAGGGAGATGCGGTCGGGCAGCCCTGCCAGGGTCTGCTTCCAGTACTCCACCTGCGCGGCGATCTCGCTGTGGGGGTCTTCGACGTCGCCCAGGAGGTCGCGCTGCCACAGCGTGTAGTCCGCGTACTGCACCGGCAGCTCGGCCCAGCCCGGCTCCCGCCCGGCACACCGCTCCCGGTAGGCGGTGCTCACATCACCCAGCAACGGACGCAATGACCATCCGTCGCTGGCGATGTGGTGTACCACGAGCACCAGGGCGTGCTCTTCCGCGCTGATACGGAGCAGCTGCGCCCACAGCGGGATGTCCGTCTCGAGGTCGAAGGTGTGGCGTACGGCCGTGGCCAGTGCCGCATCCAGTTCGGAGGCGTCCACGGGGGTGACGGTCAGCTGGGGCCGGGCCTCCCGCACCGGCAGAACGCGCTGCTGTGGCACACCGTCGACTTCCGGGAAGACGGTCCGCAGGCTTTCGTGGCGTGCCACGACATCGGCGAGTGCCATCTCCAGCGCCGGGATGTCTACGTGTCCGGTCAGCCGGAGGGTGACCGGCATGTTGTAGGTGGGGGAGGGTCCTTCGAGGCGGTGCAGGAACCACAGACGGGCCTGGGCGAAGGACAGAGGGATGGTCTCCGGTCGCTGGGCCGGTACCAGAGCGGTGCGGGCCGCACCGGCTCCGCCCACCTGCTGTGCCAGTCCTGCCACGGTGGGTGCCTCGAACAGGGAGCGTACCCCCAGCTCGACGCCGAAGGTGGTGCGTATGCGTGCGATCAGGCGGGTGGCGAGCAGGGAGTGCCCGCCCAGGTCGAAGAAGTTGTCCTCGGCTCCGACGTCGGTCAGGCCGAGTACCTCGGCGAACAGGCCGCACAGGATCTCTTCCGCCGGTGTGCGCGGTCCGCGTGAGATGGTCCCGGCCGTGTAGTCGGGCGCGGGGAGTGCGCGGCGGTCGAGTTTGCCGTTGACGGTCAGGGGGAGTTGGTCCAGCAGCACC
>NZ_BBOX01000660.1 GCF_001553455.1 Streptomyces hygroscopicus subsp. hygroscopicus | reverse complement strand
CTCCGCGACGGTGGCGTCCGCGCCGCGCGCCTGCTCCAGCTCCGCCAGCAGCCCGGCCCGCTCCCGGGCCAGGGCCTCGCGGTGCGAGGTACGGGCGGCGGCCCGCCGCTCGGCCTCCTGCCGCTGGCTGGTACGCCGCGCGTGCTCACGCTCGGCCCGGTCCAGGGCCTCGCGGGCGGCGTGCCCGTCGGCCGCCGCGTCGCGGGCCTCGGCGTAGGCGGCACGCAACTCGGCCAGGGCGCGGTCGAGTTCGGCCGCGTCCCCGCCCTCCGCCGCGGCCTCCGCGCCCGCGCGGGCCTCCCGCAGCGCGTTCCGCGTGCGCTCGGCCTCCTCCCGGGCCTCCTCGGCGCGCTGGTAGTCCGCCAGCGCGGCCTCCTCCGCCGTACGGTCCACGTGCCCGTCCCCGGGCCGGGCCGGGCTCGGATGCTCGGTCGCCCCGCACACCGCGCAGGGCCCTCCCGGGCGCAGCCCGGCCGCCAGTTCGGCGGCGATACCGCGCAGCCGACGCTCCTTGAGGTCGAGCCAGTTCTGCCGCGCGGCGGCAGCGCCCTCCCGGGCCCGCAACAGTTCCTCCCGGGCCAGTCGCTCCCGCCCGGCGAGCACGTCCCGCTGCCGGGCGGCCTCGAGGCGCCGCTCGGCGGGCTCGATCCGCCCGCCGAGCTGTTCGGCCCGGGTGGCGGCCTCCTGGGCGGACTCGATCCGCCGCTGATGCGCCCGGTGGGTCTCCTCCCAACCGGCCAGCCACTCGTCGGCCTCCTCGACCGCCTCGTCGTCGGCGCGCGCTTCCCGGTCGAGCGCGGCGATCTCGGCGGCGACGGCCTCCGCCCGCGCCTCCCCCCCGCCGCGCGGCCCCCCAAGCCCCGAGCTCCTCCCGCACCCGCCGCTCGATCCGCCCCAGCCATGCGGCGTCGGCCTCGGCGAGCGCCGGGGGCACGGCGGGCTCGGTGGGCTCGGCGGGCGCCGGGGGCACGGTGGGCACGGCGGACTCCGCAGGCGGGGCGGGCCGGGCGGGCGGGGCGGCGTCGGATGAGTGGGTTCGGCCCTCCGCACGCCGGTCGGGTCCGCCGCGCCCCCGCCGCC
>NZ_BBOX01000659.1 GCF_001553455.1 Streptomyces hygroscopicus subsp. hygroscopicus | reverse complement strand
CCCGGTATCCGTGCCACCGCGCGGACCGCGGCGGCGCGGGCCGCCGCGGCCGTGCGGGAGGAGGCCGCGCTGATGCGGGCATGGGGCGTTGGTCCGGGCGAGCTGGAGCGGATGCCGTTCGCCGAGCGCGCCCGGCTCGCCGAGCGGCTGCGCACCGGGCGTCTCGCCCAGTGGGCCGAGCTGATCGGCCGCTTCCGGCGGATGGCCGGCGGGGAGCGCGCCCGCAAGGTGGAGAACGCCACCGGGGAACTGGTCGGCGTCACGCTCGGCGATGACCTCACCCGCGTCATCCCCTCCGAACTGGCGGGCCTGGGCCTGCCGGTGCTGCGTGCGGTGTTCGCCGCGCGCTACGCCGCCGGGGAGCTGATGCTCTACGACAGCCGGGGGGAGCAGACCACCGGCCGGGGCGCCATCATCGCGTGCGTGGACACCTCGCACTCCATGTACGAGGTGGGGCCCGGCGGAGTCACCCGGGAGGCGTGGGCCAAGGCGTGTGCCCTGGCACTGCTGGACCAGGCCCGCCACGCGGGGCGCGACTTCGTCGGCATCCTGTTCTCCTCCGCCGACAAGATCCGGGTCTTCCGCTTCCCGGCCGGCCGGCCCGCCGGGATCGACCGGACCCTCGACTTCGCCGAGACCTTCCTCGGCGGTGGCACCAGCTTCCAGACGCCGCTGACGGCCGCCGGTGAACTGCTGAGGGAGGAGTTCAACGACACCTCCCGGAGGCGCGGCGACATCGTGATGATCACCGATGGCGAATGCGACGTCACGGAGGAATGGATGCGCGACCGGAACGACGCCAAGCGCCTGCTGGGCTTCCGGGTCTTCGGCGTGGCCATCGGCGCCCCGCGCGCAGCCGGAGCCGGTTCGGTCCTGGAGGCCCTGTGCGACAACCTCCGCTCCATCGAGGACCTCACCGATGTCCACGCCGCCGCCGACCTCTTCCGTGTGATCTGACCCGGCCTCCGGACGAGCGAGGACCCCTCGAGCGGAGCGGACCTGCTGCCGGCCGCCACCCGACCCGGCGGCCGGACGTGCGCCGCCACCGGCAACGGCGGGGCGCCCGCAGCACTCGGCCCGGCTGCCC
>NZ_BBOX01000658.1 GCF_001553455.1 Streptomyces hygroscopicus subsp. hygroscopicus | reverse complement strand
ACTGCGGGAGCGTGCCGCACAGGACGACCTGCCCGCCGTACTCCGCGGACTGGTCCGTACGCCCGTCCGCAAGCAGGTCGCGACCGCGACCCCGGCCGCAGCCGGCGCCGTCGGCCAGGATGCCGACTCGCGGTGGGGCGCCCGGCTGGCCGGGCTCGCCGGTGAACGGCGCAAGGCGGCGCTCAGGGAGCTGGTGAACGCCGCGGTCGCGGACGTGCTGGGACACGCGTCGACCGACACGATCGAGGCATCGCGGCCGTTCCAGGACATGGGCTTCGACTCGCTGATGGCGCTGGAGCTCAAGGAACGCATCCAGGACAAGACCGCGACGCGGATGCCCGCCACTCTGATCTTCGACTATCCGACACCGCAGGCCCTGGCCGACTACCTGCTGCTGGAGGTCCTCGGTGCCGGAACCGAGGCCGGTGACGCCGCCACCGACCCGGCCGCGACCGACGTCGTGGCCGCCGCCACCCTCGATGAGCCGGTGGCCATCGTGGGCATGGCCTGCCGCTACCCGGGTGGTGTGGCCTCGCCGGAGGATCTGTGGCGGCTGGTGGCCGAGGGTGGGGACGCCATCACCGAGTTCCCGACCGACCGTGGCTGGGACGTGGAGGGGCTCTATGACCCGGATCCGGAGAGTGTGGGGAAGTCGTACAGCAGGCATGGCGGTTTCCTGCACGACGCGGCGGACTTCGACGCGGCGTTCTTCGGGATCAGCCCGCGCGAGGCGATCGCCACGGATCCGCAGCAGCGGTTGCTGCTGGAGGCCGCGTGGGAGGCGCTGGAGCGTGCGGGGGTCGACCCCGCGGGACTGCGGGGCAGCCGCACGGGCGTGTTCGCGGGGCTCATGTACCACGACTACGGGGCGTGGGCACCGGCCGCCGAGGGCTTCGAGGGGATGCTGTCGACCGGCAGTGCGGGCAGTGTGGCCTCGGGGCGGGTGGCGTACACCTTCGGGTTCGAGGGGCCGGCGGTGACGGTGGACACGGCGTGCTCGTCGTCTCTGGTGGCCCTGCACCTGGCCGCGCAGGCGCTGCGCAACGGCGAGTGCGATCTGGCGCTGGCGGGCGGTGTCACGGTCATGGCGACGCCGTCCACC
>NZ_BBOX01000657.1 GCF_001553455.1 Streptomyces hygroscopicus subsp. hygroscopicus | reverse complement strand
CCGCCGCACGGTGCTGAGCGCGGCGGCGTCCAGCAGGGCGGACGGCGCGTCCTGCCCGGGGCGCGGCGCGACGGGCGGGGTGCGCCGCTCGGTGCCGAGCAGCGCGGCCGCGACGAGGTCGTCCCAGGACGCGACGGGGGTCGTACTGGTCAACGGGTGCCTCCCTGCGCTGTCGTCGTGATGAGCGAGACGGGTGTCGGGTCCCAGGCGGTGATGGGCGAGAAGCCGCGATGGCCGCATTCGCCGAAGACGGTGACCGGGCCGCCGCCGGATATCGCCATCAGCTGCCACAGATCGGTGCGCCCCGCGCAGCGCGGATCGACGGGCAGCGCCGAGCCGCTCCGCTCGTCCGCCAGCTGCCAGCCGTCGTCCCCCGGGACCGGCACCACCTCGGCGAGCACCACCGGCCAGCCCTCCAGCCAGGGATCCTCCCCCAGCGCCGACCCGTAGGCCGCGAGCGCGGTTCCGACATCGCACCCTTCGGGGACCGAGGGCATCCCCGCTTCGGGCACCGAGGGCATCCCCGCGGGCTGCGCGCCCATTCCGGACGGGCCTTCCGGCGACTCCTCATGGCGGGCGCCGATCGCGGCGCGCAGGGGGCGGGCCGCCGGGTAGTACGTGAGGTCGGCGTCGAGGACCAGGCCGGTGGGCAGCGCGGGCTCGGAGGGCCGGCCCGGGGCGCTGAACGAGAGCAGCAGCGCCATACGGTGCGTACGCTCGCCGCGCAGCCAGGTCCTGCGGGCGGTGAGCCTGCCGTCCGCGGTGTCCTGGCGGCCCAGGACCAGCCAGCGGTCCCGGACCGCCTCCCCGGTCGCCAGCAGCTCGGCCACCGGTGTCGTGAGGCCGACGCGGGTGCGCGTGGTGGCGGCCAGCTTCTCCGGGAGGCGGTCGAGGTGGAGGAAGCCCTGGTTGAGAAGGTGTGCCAGCGCGCACTCCTCCAGCAGCCGGGCGGGCCATCCCGGACCGGACGAGGGAATGGCGGCGAGCTCCCGCACCCGCGTCTCCAGACCCGGAGCCTGGGCGTCGACCATCCGCGCGGCCGTCTCGTCCCACGCTCCGTATCCGGCGCGGTCGGCGGATGCCAGGCCGTCGCGGAGCAGATCGGCGAGGCGCCGCTCCAGCTCCATGGCGC
>NZ_BBOX01000656.1 GCF_001553455.1 Streptomyces hygroscopicus subsp. hygroscopicus | reverse complement strand
TTCCTCGTGGGTCTTGACCTGGGCTGGGCTACGCCCTACGTTAGCGCCCAATAACATTCGTTGGAAGGGTCGGTATGGACTTCATCCTCATGTCCGAGGGGGACACCCCGGTCGGGCTCACCCATGAGCACCGCTACCGGGAACTGATCGAGGAGGTACTGCTCGCAGAGCGCGTCGGTTTCGACGCCTTCGGCAGTTCCGAGCAGCACGTCGCCCTCGGGACGGCCTCGGTCTCCGCGCCGGAGGTGCTCTACCCGTACCTGATGGCGCTCACCAGCCGGATCCGTTTCATCCACCTGGTGACACTGCTGCCGACACGGATGAACCACGCACTGCGCGTGGCCGAACGCGTCGCGACCGAGGACATCCTCTCCAACGGACGCATCGAACTCGGCACCGGACGCGGCAACACCACCCTCGCCCTGCGCGCCTTCGAAGTCGACCCCTCCGAGAACAAGTCCCAGTGGCGAGAAGGCGTCGAACTCATCCGCCGCGCCTTCCTCGACGACCCCTTCTCCTACGTGGGCGAGCACTACAAGATCCCGCCCCGCAGCCTGGTCCCCAAGCCCCTGCAAACCCCCTACCCGCCCATCTCAGCCGCCGCCGGCAGCCCCAGCTCCGTCGAAACCGCGGCCACCATGGGCATCGGCGCCATCATGGGCGGCCTCTACCTCGGATTCGACCTCGTCGAAAACATGGTGAAGCTCTACGACACCACACTCGCCGCCACCGACCACCCCCACCCGATCACCCCCCGCAAAATGGTCGCGATCTCCGGCGGCATGCACTGCGCCGAGACCACAACACAGGCCCGCACCGAAGCCCAACCCCTCTTCGAGATGGCCAAACTCTCCACCGACGCCTACGAACGGCTGTCCAAACTCTCCCAGGACTACGCCTACATGGGCGCCGTCAAAGACATCGACTTCAACGACCAGGAGTACATGTTCGAACACTCCCAAGGCTTCATGGTCGGCGACCCCGACCACTGCATCCAACACGTACAGCGCTACGCCGACATGGGCGTCGACGCCCTCGTCCTCCGCGTCGACAGCCTCCCCCACCACCAACTCCTGCGCTCCATCGAACTCTTCGGCAAATACGTGATCCCCCACTTCAAAAACCCCCGCAACGTCATCCGCCCCGCCGACGACGTACTCGCCGACATCCGAGCCGCACGCCCCGCCCACCAAGAAGC
>NZ_BBOX01000655.1 GCF_001553455.1 Streptomyces hygroscopicus subsp. hygroscopicus | reverse complement strand
GCGGCCATGTCCAAACGCGCCGGCACCACACACGCCCGGCCCAGCCCCATCGCCGCATCGAACAGCCCCAAAGCCTCCGCAACCGGCATGGGAACAATCCCCATCCGCGACACACGCTCCAGATCCCGCTCCCGCAAGCCACCACCCATACCACCCTCAGCAGCCCACAGCCCCCACGCCAACGACGTCCCCGCAAGCCCTTCCGAACGCCGCACCGCCATCAACGCATCCATAAACGCATTGGCCGCCGCATAAGCAGCCTGACCCGCCGTACCCACCACACCAGCAACCGACGAGAACACCACGAACGCCGACAGATCCAGCCCACGCGTCAACTCATCCAGCACCAACACCCCATCCACCTTCGGACGCAGCACCCCCGCCAACCGCTCACCCGACAACCCACCCAGCACACCGTCATCCAGCACACCCGCCGCATGCACCACCCCCCGCAACGGATACTCCTCCGCCACCCCCGCCAGCACCTCCGCCATACCCTCACGATCCGCCACATCACACAACACAAACGACACATCCTCAGCACCAGCCGCCACCAACTCCGCCACCAACCCCTCCGCCCCCGCACCACTACGACTCACCAACACCAAACGCCGCACCCCCTGCTCCACCACCAAATGCCGCGCCACCACACCAGCCAACACACCACTGGCACCCGTCACCAACACCGTCCCCACCGCATCCCACACCGGCCCCACCACACCCACCGCACTGCCTTCCGGCGACACCCCACCCACCCGCAACAGACGAGGCACCAACACCCCCTCACCCCGCACCGCCACCTGCGGCTCACCACACCCCAACGCCACCGACACCGCACCCCTCAACGAACCAACCGACACGTCACTGTCCACATCCACCAACACCACACGCCCCGGATACTCCGTCTGCGCGGACCGCACCAGACCCCACACCGCCGCCGAAGCCGGATCCGGCACCTCCGCCATCCCACCACGCGTCACCACCACCAACCGCACACCACCCAACCCCGGCTCAGCCAAAACCCCCCGCACAACCTCCAGCACACGAACCACCTCAGCACCCGCCACACCACCAGGCTCCACCACCAACACCACAACACCCGGAACCTCACCACACCCAGCCAGCCCCGCAACATCAGCACAATCCACCCCCAACACCACCGACTCACCGGCACCACCGAACCCACCGGCACCGACACCCACCGCACCTCGAACAGCG
>NZ_BBOX01000654.1 GCF_001553455.1 Streptomyces hygroscopicus subsp. hygroscopicus | reverse complement strand
GTCGCCGGCGACCACCGGCACAGCGTGCCGAGTGGCGAGTACGAGCCGGGCGTCGACCAGCTCCGGGGCCTCCACGAACCGCTGGACGAGCCGCAGCACCGCGCCGAGGCGCGCGTGCACCTCGCCGCCGGACTCCACCGGGGCGACCACGAGTTCCGGCACCGTACCGGCGGCGACCAGCGCATCCAGGTCGTAGTCGGGACCCAGCTCGGCCCACTCCACCGGCCTGCGCTCGGACGGGGGCAGGGATATCCACTGAACGTCGAACAGCGACTGCCGCACCGCGGTGGCCGCGCCCGAGAACCGCTCCGCCACGGCTGCCCGCATGGTCACGGCCTCGGCGGAGAAGACCGGCGCTCCGTCCTCGTCGAACGCCGCCATCGCCACGTTGCCCGCCGCACCGGGCGTCAGCCGTACGCGCAGCGCGGAGGCGCCGACCGCGTGCAGCCGCACCCCGGTCCACGCGAACGGCACCAGCAGCTCATCGCTCCCGGTGTCGAGCAGCACGGCGTGCAGAGCGGCATCCAGCAGCGCCGGGTGCATACCGAACGCGGTCGACGGAGGCTGCGTGCCCTCCGGGAGCGCCAGCTCGGCGAAGAACTCGCCGCCGCCCGTCCGCCACACCGCGCGCAGGCCCCGGAACACCGGGCCGTAGCCATAGCCGCGGCTCGCGAGGCGTTCGTACACGTCGGCCAGATCGACCGGCTCCGCGCCCTCGGGTGGCCACACCCCGAGGCCCTGCTCGGGGACGTCGGCCGCGCCCGCCACCAGGACGCCGGTCGCGTGCTGGGTCATGGGCTCGTCGGTCTCGCCCGCGCCCTGGGGGCGGGAGTGGACGACGACGGTACGGCGTCCGGTCTCGTCCGGCGCCTCCACGGTCACCTGGACCGCCACCGAGCGGTCCCCGGACAGCACCAGCGGCTGCTCCAGGGTCAGCTCCTCCAGCAACCCGCAACCGACCTCGTCACCGGCGCGCAACGCCAGCTCCACGAACGCCGTACCCGGCAGCAGAACCGACCCACCGATCACATGATCCGCCAACCACGGATGCGTGTACGACGACAACCGCCCGGTCAGCACCACACCGTCCTGCGACGCCGGCACCACCACCGCGCCAAGCAGCGGATGACCCGCCGACTCCAGCCCCAGCCCGACGGCATCGGCCGAACCATGCACCGTCTCCAGCCAGTACCGTCGGCGCTGGAAGGCGTACGTGGGCAACTCCACGTGACGGGCACCGAGGCCCTCGAACCACACGGACCAATCGACGTCCACGCCGTGCACGTAAGCCTGGGCCAGGCTCGTCAGCAACCT
>NZ_BBOX01000653.1 GCF_001553455.1 Streptomyces hygroscopicus subsp. hygroscopicus | reverse complement strand
ATGTGCGCGCGGCCGACGAAGCCTACGCGCTGGGCGGTGACACCCCGGCAGCCAGCTATCTCGACCAGGCCAAAGTCCTGGCCGCCGCCGCCGAATCCGGCGCCGACGCCATCCACCCCGGATACGGATTCCTCTCCGAGAACGCCGACTTCGCCCAGGCCGTCCTCGACGCCGGCCTGACCTGGATCGGCCCCCCACCCCAGGCCATCCGCGACCTGGGCGACAAGGTCGCCGCCCGCCACATCGCCCAGCGCGCCGGCGCACCCCTGGTCGCCGGCACCCCCGACCCCGTCAGCGGGGCCGGGGAAGTCGTGGCCTTCGCCGAACAGCACGGCCTGCCCATCGCCATCAAAGCCGCCTTCGGCGGCGGCGGACGCGGCCTGAAAGTCGCCCGCACCATGGACGAAGTCCCCGAACTCTACGACTCCGCCGTACGCGAGGCCGTAGCCGCCTTCGGCCGCGGCGAATGCTTCGTCGAACGCTACCTGGACAAACCCCGCCACGTGGAAACCCAGTGCCTGGCCGACACCCACGGCAACGTCATCGTGGTCTCCACCCGCGACTGCTCCCTCCAGCGCCGCCACCAAAAACTCGTCGAAGAAGCCCCCGCACCCTTCCTGACCGACGAACAGGACGCCGAACTGCGCCGGGCCTCCAAAGCCATCCTCAAGGAGGCAGGCTACGTCGGCGCGGGAACGGTGGAGTTCCTGGTCGGCAACGACGGCACCGTCTCCTTCCTGGAGGTCAACACCCGCCTCCAGGTCGAACACCCGGTGACTGAGGAGGTCACCGGCATCGACCTGGTCCGCGAGATGTTCCGCATCGCCGACGGCGAGGCCATCGGCTACGACGACCCCCCGGTCCGCGGCCACTCCTTCGAATTCCGCATCAACGGTGAGGACCCGGGCCGCAACTTCCTGCCCGCGCCGGGGACGGTGACCGCCTTCGTCCCGCCCGCGGGCCCCGGCGTCCGCCTGGACGCCGGAGTCGAATCCGGCAGTGTCATCGGCCCGGCCTGGGACTCGCTGCTGGCCAAGCTGATCGTCACCGGCGCCACCCGCACCCAGGCGCTGCAGCGCGCGGCCCGCGCCCTGGCCGAGTTCCAGGTCGAGGGCATGGCCACCGCGATCCCGTTCCACCGGGCGGTGGTGAAGGACCCGGCGTTCACCAGCGACCCGTTCACCATCCACACCCGCTGGATCGAGACCGAGTTCCACAACACCATCGCGCCGTTCACCCCCGCCGGGACGGACGAGGCCGAGGAGCCCACCGCCCGCGAGACCGTCGTGGTCGAGGTCGGCGGCAAACGCCTGGAG
>NZ_BBOX01000652.1 GCF_001553455.1 Streptomyces hygroscopicus subsp. hygroscopicus | reverse complement strand
GGCGAGGGACGTTCGGGCGCGGGGATGCGCAGGTCGTGGGGGTCGGCCGGGATGCCGTACCAGGACAGCAGACGGCACCAGCGGATCCGTTCGTGCTCGTCCTCACGCCACGCGGGACCGGCGATCCGCGCCGGGGGGTGGGCATAGGCCAGCAGGCGGGCGGGGCGCAGCCGGGACAGCGGACGGTGGCTGGCCGGACCGTTGCCGTGGAGGTCCACCGCGACATCGGGCGGCGGTCCGCTCCAGTCGATCCGGCCGGGGACGGCCCGGCCGGGGGCAGAGACGGGAATCACCCGGTCGACGGCCCCCGTGGCGGCGGCGGCCGGTGCCTGCCGGGCGGGCGCGGCCAGCAGCAGTTCGTGGTCGGGGTGGGCCCTCCGCAGCGCACGCAGGGCGGGGACGGCGGTGAGCAGATCGCCGAGGCCGAGGGCGCGCAGGACCAGCAGCCGCGGGCGGCCGACGGCGGGTCGGCCGCCCATCGGCGGGGACGCAGGGGTGACCGCGCCGCCGCTCATCCGCGGGGACGGAGAGGTGGGACGGCCACCCACCGGCGGGGACGGAGGGGTGGGACGGCCACCCACCGGCGGGGACGGAGGGGTGGGGCGGCAGTCCATCTGCGGAGCGCTCATCGGCGGGGACGGAAGGGTGGGGCGGCGGGCCCGGCGGAGGCCGGGCCGAGGGCGGCCCGGCGGGCGAGTTCGGTGGTGGAGCGGCCGTCGAGGTAGGGCAGGACCAGGGCCTGCCCGCCCCATGCGCGCAGCACGGCGGCCTCGGGCAGGGCGTCCGCGCTGTAGTCGCCGCCCTTGACCCACACATCCGGGCGCAGCCGGCGCAGCAGCCGCTCGGGGGTGTCCTCGTCGAAGACGGCGACGGCGTCCACACAGCCGAGTCCGGACAGGACGCGGATCCGGTCGGCCACCGGGTTGATGGGCCTGCCGGGCCCCTTGAGGCGGCCCACGGAGGCGTCGGAGTTGACGCAGACGATGAGGCAGTCGCCGGTGCGGCGGGCGTTCTGCAGCAGCCCGACGTGACCGGCGTGCAGCAGGTCGAAGCAGCCGCCGGCGGCGACGACCGTGCCGCCCCGGGCGCGGACGGCCTCGGCCAGGGCGTAGGCGTCGGTGGGGCGGCGGGGCTCGGTCGGGTGGGTTCCCGGGCCGTCGGCGGGGACCTCCCACAGGGCGGGGTTCCCGGCACCGCCCGCGGCGACGAACGCGGCCGCCTCGGCCACGGCGAGCTGCACCGCCTCCTCCGGGAGCCCCCCGTCGGCCAGCGCCCCGGCCGCGGTGGCGGCGAAGCAGTCCCCGGCGCCGCAGGGGTCGCCCTGCGCCCGGTGGGGCGCGGGCACGTACATGGGGCTGTCGCTGTGCGGGAGGGTGAGGAT
>NZ_BBOX01000651.1 GCF_001553455.1 Streptomyces hygroscopicus subsp. hygroscopicus | reverse complement strand
TCGGCCATCGAGCCGCGGGTGACCACGAGGAGGCGCGAGTCGGCGAGGGCCGGTGCGTCCGCCCATTGCTGGATCAGCCGCAGCACCGCGCCGAGGCGTGCGTGCACCTCGCCGCCGGGCTCGACGGGGGCGACCACCACGCCGTCGGGCCGTACGCCGCTGTCGATCAGCTCGGCGAGGCCGGCGCAGTCGGTGTCCAGCGTCAGGATGTCCGTCGCGGCCACCTGCGGTGCCGGCACCGGCGTCCACCGCAGCTCGAACAACGCGTTGTCGCGCGCCGGGGCCGCAGGAGCCAGCCGCTCCGTGGAGATGGGTTGCAGCCGCAGCACGTCCACCGACACGACAGGCAGACCGGTGGTGTCGTACGCCGCCAGACGCACCGTGTCACCGGCTTCCCGCGACAGGCGCACACGCAGCGCGGAGGCGCCGACCGCGTGCAGCCGTACCCCGGTCCACGCGAACGGCACCCGCAGCCCGGGGTTCTCGCCGTTCTCGCCGTTCTCACCGTTCGCGCCGTTCTCGTCGTCGGCGGTGTTCGCGGTCTCGAGCAGCAAGGCATGCAGAGCGGCGTCCAGCAGCGCCGGGTGGATACCGAAGCCCTCCGCGCCGTCCGGCAGGGCGAGCTCGGCGAACACCTCGTTCCCCTGCTGCCAGGCCGCCGTGAGGCCCCGGAACGCCGGCCCGTAGCCGTAACCCCGGTCGGCCAGCCGCTCGTAGAGCCCGTCCACCGGCACCGGCTGCGCGTCGGCAGGTGGCCACACCGCCAGGACCTCGGCCGGTGGCGCGGCGGCCTCGGCCAGAACGCCGGTCGCGTTCCGGTCCCATGCGCCGTCTCCGCCCTGGGGGCGGGAGTGGACGACGACGGTACGGCGCCCGGTCTCGTCCGGCGCCTCCACGGTCACCTGCACCGCCACCGAGCGGTCCCCGGACAGCACCAGCGGCTGCTCCAGGGTCAGCTCCTCCAGCAACCCGCAACCGACCTCGTCACCGGCGCGCAACGCCAGCTCCACGAACGCCGTACCCGGCAGCAGAACCGACCCACCGATGGTGTGGTCCGCCAGCCACGGATGCGTGTACGACGACAACCGCCCGGTCAGCACCACACCATCTTGCGACGCCGGCACCACCACCGCCCCGAGCAGCGGATGACCCGCCGACTCCAGCCCCAGCCCGACGGCATCGGCCGTCCCACGGCCCGCGTCCAGCCAGTACCGCTGGTGCTCGAAGGCGTACGTGGGCAGCTCGACCCGCCGCGCCCCGAGGCCCTCGAACCACACGGACCAATCGACGTCCACGCCGTGCACGTAAGCCTGCGCCAGACTCGTCAGCAGCCGTGCCCGGTCGTCCTCATCCCGCCGCAGCGTGCCCAAAGCCACGGCGGAAGTCTCTTGCTGTTCGGCGGTCTGCTCCACCGCGCCGGTCAGC
>NZ_BBOX01000650.1 GCF_001553455.1 Streptomyces hygroscopicus subsp. hygroscopicus | reverse complement strand
CAACGCCGTTCAGTTAAGGGTGGGGGTTGTTCGTCAAGGCCGGTGAACGGGGCAGCGGAGCTGCTGTAGAAGAGGTTTGTCCTCCAAGACATCCTCACCACAGGAGCTCCGCTGTTGGAACAGGCTGCCATAACAGGGCCGGTCGGGGTAGCAGCCGGTGTGTTCGCGCCAGGGCATATGGGCGAGCTGACCCGGATCGTGCCGTTCGAGATGGTCGACGAGGTGCTGGCACAAACCGGTGCGGTGCAGCGCAGGGTCCGGCTGGTGCCGGCGCGGGTCACGGTCTACCTGCTGCTGGCAGGAGCGCTGTTCACCGGGCTGGGCTACCGGCAGATCTTCGACCGGCTGTGTGCCGGGCTGGCGGGCCTGGCACTGATCCGGCCCAGCGGCAGCGCGTTGCGCCAGGCCCGTCAGCGGCTGGGACCGGCACCGATGAAAGCGTTGTTCGACCTGGTGAGGGGGCCTGTGGCCACGACCGCTGCCGCGGGGTGGTGGCGGGGTTTGAGGCTGGTCGCGGTCGACGGCACGTTGCTATCGGTCCCGGACAGCCCGGCCAACCTCGCGGTGTTCACCCGGCAGCGGCTCGGCAACGGGATCTCGGGCTACCCGCAACTGCGTCTGGCCGCGCTGGTGGCCTGCGGGACCCGGTCGGTGGTCGGGGCCGTGTTCGGCCCAGCCGCCACCGGTGAGCTGGAGTACGCCCGCCGCCTGGCGGTGGATCTACGGGCCGGGATGCTGCTGCTGGGCGACCGGAACTTCGCCGCCGCCGCACTGCTGAACCACTGGGCCGCCACCGGCGCGGACCTGCTGGTGCGCTGCAAATCCGGCCGCAGCCTGCCCGCGGTGGCCCGCTGCAGGGACGGTTCGACACTGGCCCGGCTCGGAGCGCTGACCGTGCGCGTGATCGACGCGGAGGTCGGCATCGTCACCTCCCGGGGCACCCGCACCGGCCATTACCGGCTGCTGACCACCCTCACCAACCCGTCGACGCACCCGGCCGGCGAACTCGTCCGGCTCTACCACGAGCGCTGGGAGATCGAGACGGCTTACGCCGAGCTGAAGTCCACGATCCTGGGCGGGCGGGTCCTGCGGGCCCGCACCCCGGCCGGTATCGAGCAGGAGGTCTGGGCACTGCTGGTGGCCTACCAGGCACTGCGGACCGCGATGACGGACGCCACCGACAGTGTCCCGGGCACCGACCCGGACCGGGCCGGATTCACCACCGCCCTCGCCGCCGCACGCGACCAGCTCGTCCTGGCCGCCGGCATCATCACCGGCACCGTGACCGACCTGGTCGGAGCCATCGGCCGCCACGTGCTGGCCCACCTCCTGCCCGCCCGGCGGATCCGCACCAAAGACCGCATCGTCAAGCGAGCGATCTCCAAATACAACGCACGCGGACCCACCATCGACCGGACCACCTACAAAGCCACCATCAACATCACCATGCTCACGAGCAGCCCTTGACACCCCCAGCCCCACCCTTAACTGAACGGCGTTGG
>NZ_BBOX01000649.1 GCF_001553455.1 Streptomyces hygroscopicus subsp. hygroscopicus | reverse complement strand
GCCGCCGACTGCCCCTCGCTCCGTATCGTCCGCCACGCCCGCTCCCGCGGCGGCACCGGCGCCCTCCGCAACACCGGACTGGACCTCGCCCGCGGCGACTTCGTCTTCTTCCTCGACGCCGACGCCCATCTGGCGCCCGACGCGCTGCGCCGCATGGTCGCGACGGCCGACGCAGGCGGCACCGACGTGGTCCTGGGAAAGATGGTCTCCCCGGACGGGCGCGGCGTCCCCACGGCGATCTTCCGCCACAACCAGCTGCGCACCGATGTCCACGCCTCGCACGCCTACGCCACGCTGGAGCCCTGCAAGCTCTTCCGTCGCGCCCTGGTCGAACGGCTCCAGCTGCGTTTCCCCGCCCACCTCCGCCACGACGAGGGCAAGCCCTTCACCGCGGCCGCCTACCTCAACGCCTCCGGGATCTCCGTCGTCGCCGACTACGACTGCTACCACCTGGGCCCGCCTCCGGGCCGGGGCCGCACCGCCCCCGGTCTGGCCGACCGCGTCGAGGCCATGCGGCCGCTGCTGGAGACCGCCGCCCGCCACACCCGGCCCGGCCCCCGCCGGGACGCGGTCATGCGCCATCACTTCCGGCGGGAGCTGTGCCCGGCCCTGCGCACGCTGCCGCACGAGGACGAGACCGAGGCCCGCGAGCGGCTCCTGCCCACACTGCGCCGGTGGGCGCGGGCCCACTGCTCCGACGCGCTCTTCGCCACCCTCACCGCACCCGAGCGGCTGATGGTCCACCTGCTGCGCACCGGCCGCTACGACGATCTGCTGTCCGTGGTGTGCGGCGCCGAACGGGACGCCCGCCGCGGCCATCTCGTCGAGAAGGGCCGCGTCTACTGGCTGCACCCCTTCTTCCGCGACCCCGACGCCGACGTCCCCGACGCCTGTTTCGACGTCACCGACCGGCTCCCGGTCCGCCACCACCTCGCGGGCGCCGGCTGGCACGGCCGCAGCACCCTGCGGGTACGCGGCCGGGCGGCCGTCGAGGGGCTGGCGAGCGACCCCGAGGAGGACCGCGCCGAGCTGGTGCTGCGCCGCCGCGGGGCGCGGGAGGAGCTGCGGATCCCGGTGGTGGCCACGGCGGAGGACGACCCGGCCGAGTTCGCCGCGGACCTCGACATCGCCACCGCCGACGGCGGCGCACCGCTGCGCCCCGGCGTCTGGGACGTCTTCCTCGACGTCCGCGCCCAGGGCATCAGCCGCACCGTGCGGTTCGGCAGCCGCCATGACGACGGCCTCGACATCGGCACCGCGCGCCGGGTGGTGACCGTCGGGCCCGGTCTGCGCGCCCGGGTCACGCCCTACTTCACCAGCCCGTACCGCAACCTCTCCCTCGACATCGGCCCGGCCCCGGGCGGCGCGCCCTGCGAGGTGACCGAGACCGTGTGGCATCCGTCGGACAAGGGCACGCTGGTGGTCGCCGGACGGCTGCTGCCGCCCGGCACCCCGGCGCGCGGGCGGGTGCTGCGGCTGCGCGCCGAGCACACCGACGGCCGGGTCCACGACCATCCGGTGCGGTACGCCGCCGGGCATCCGGCGGGCGCCTTCACCGCCCGGCTTCCGGTGCGGGACCTGGGCCGCGGCCGGTGGACGGTGACGCTGGCCGTCGTCGCGCCCGACGGCCCCGGCCCGGGACGCCC
>NZ_BBOX01000648.1 GCF_001553455.1 Streptomyces hygroscopicus subsp. hygroscopicus | reverse complement strand
GCGGTGGTGTCCGAGGCTTGAACGGAAAAGCGAAAGTGCCTTCTGAGCTGGGAGGATGAGGCTTGTCTAAGGTCTCTGTCATCACAGCGGGAAGGCACTTTCTGCGTGAACCCTACCCGGTCGCGTCCCAAGCTCGTCGTGTCGGCCGACGGTCACGGAGCGGTCAGCCACGCCGGAACCCGCTTGCTGGCCGATCTCTCCGACGCCACTGGCCTGACCAGCACCTTCACGGACGCACTACGTCAACTGCGGCCGCGTGGCACCGGGCACGACCCCGGCCGGATCGCGGTAGATCTCGCGGTCATGCTCGCCGACGGCGGCGAGGCGATAGCAGACCTGGCCCTGCTGCGCGACCAAGCGGAGGTTTTCGGCCCCGTCGCCTCCACTGCGACCGCCTGGCGCCTGCTGGCCGGCATCGACCCATCTGCACTCGCCCGCCTGCGCTCGGCCAGGGCCACCGCCCGGGAGACCGCATGGCTGCAAGCTGCCGAGACCAGCGCAGGGATACGCGCAGCCCGCGCGGGCGGACGTGACCTGCCCGGTCTTGTCCTGGACCTCGACGCCACCCTGGTTACCTGCCACTCCGAGAAAGAGCAGGCTGCGGCCACCTACAAGCGCGGCTTCGGCTACCACCCGCTGCTGTGCTTCCTGGACAACACCGGCGAAGCCCTGGCAGGAGTCCTCAGACCCGGCAACGCCGGTGCCAACACCGCCGCCGACCACATCACCGTCCTGGACCAGGCGCTTGCCCAGATCCCCGACACCCACCGCCACGGGGCACCGGTCCTCATCCGCGCGGACAGTGCCGGAGGAGCGAAAGCATTCCTGCACCACATACGCACCCTGCACTCACGCGGGATCATCACCTACTTCTCCGTTGGATACGCCGTCACCGAGCCGGTCCGCCGCGCGATCCGAGCCCTGCCCGAGCAGGTCTGGCATCCCGCACTCGAACAGGACGGCACCCTGCGCGAGAGCGCGGAAGTCGCCGAGCTGACCGGCATGATCGACCTGGCCGGCTACCCGGACGGCACCCGGGTCATCGTCCGGCGCGAACGCCCGCACCCCGGTGCCCAGCTCTCGCTGTTCGACCTGGACGAGGGCATGCGCCACCAGGTCTTCCTCACCGACACCCCCTACGGGCAGGGCTCCGTGCAGCACCTGGAGGCCCGCCATCGCGCACACGCCCGCGTCGAAGACCGCATCCGCAGCGGCAAGACCACCGGCTTCGGCCGCTTTCCCTCCCGCCACTTCCAGATCAACGCCGTCTGGCTCGAACTGGCACTGACCGGCGCCGACCTGCTCGCCTGGACTCAAACACTTCTACTGGAAGGCGATTTGGCCACCGCCGAGCCGAAGAAGCTCCGCTACCGACTCCTGCACACTGCCGCCCGCATCACCCGCGGAGGCCGCCGTCTCCGCCTACGGATCTCCGCCACCTGGCCCTGGCGAAACGAGCTGACCAGCGCTTTCACTCGCCTTGCGGCCCTGCCCCGGCCAGCCACGTGAACTGCGACCGTCCCTGCCCACCCACGACCCGAGGAACCCTGGAGCACCCGACCCCCGCGTCGGGCCCCGGCCATGCCCACCGGTGACAAGCAACCCAACCCACCACCACATCCCCACTCAGACCGGCTCAGCCACCCGAAGCGAAACAAGGAGG
>NZ_BBOX01000647.1 GCF_001553455.1 Streptomyces hygroscopicus subsp. hygroscopicus | reverse complement strand
CCCCGGTGCGCGGCGGCCGCCAGCGCGCGGGTCAGCGCGGTCCGCGCCTCGGGCTGGACGGTCAGCGCCCCGCGCGTCGCGGCCGCGGGGAAACGGGGATCGGTGAGGGCCAGCCGCAGGGCATGGACATGGCCGACGAAGCGGGGGTCCACGAGGGCCACCCGCTCATGTGCCGGAACGGCGGCGAGCTCCTCCGTGACCCCGGCGGCGTCGGCCGCCGTACGCACGTCGAAGCCCAGCGACCGCAGGTCGTCCCCGAGGGACGAGCCGGCGACCGGCACACCGGTGAGAATCGCGGTCGACAGACGAACTCACTCCTTGGCAGCTGACATGGTGGCCACGCCGCTGACGGCACTGGCCTGGGCCCTCCGGACAACGGGCATCGCACGCCCTGGCCCCGCAGGAGGCGGGCGGCACGTCCGGCTGAGGCTATCGGATCGATGGAAGCGTCCGTTCACCGCACATTCACCACCCGATCGGGGGAACGACCGCTTCCGCGCGTCGCCGATCATCATGGTGGATGGCGGCTGTCCTCCACAAACGGCGACCGCCCCGCCACGGATAGGGTGCGGGGCATGACATGGCTGATCACAGGTGGTGCCGGATATATCGGGTCGCATGTCGTGCGGGCCATGGCCGAGGCGGGCGAGTCCGTCGCCGTGCTCGACGATCTGTCCGGCGGGGACCGGGCGCGGCTGCCCGGGGACGTGCCGCTGGTGCGCGGCTCCACCCTCGACCGCGAGCTGCTGGACCGCGCCTTCGCCGAGCTGAACGTGACCGGTGTGGTGCATCTCGCGGCGAAGAAGCAGGTCGCGGAGTCCGTGGCGCAGCCACTGCGCTACTACCGCGAGAATGTGCACGGGCTCACGGTGCTGCTGGAGGCGGCGGTCGCGGCCGGTGTCCGCGACGTCCTCTTCTCCTCCTCCGCCGCCGTCTACGGCACGCCCGATGTGGAACGTGTCACCGAGGACACCCCGTGCCTGCCGATCAATCCGTACGGGGAGACCAAGCTGACCGGAGAATGGCTGGTCAGGGCGGCGGGCGCGGCCCACTCCCTGTCCACGGCCTGTCTGCGCTACTTCAATGTGGCGGGTGCCACCCGCCCCGAGCTGTCCGACACCGGAGTGTCCAACATCATCCCGATGATGTTCGAGCGGATCACCGGGGGACGGCCGCCGAAGATCTTCGGCGATGACTACGACACACCCGACGGCACCTGCGTACGCGACTACATCCACGTCGAGGACCTGGCCTCCGCCCATCTGGCCGTGGCCCGCCGACTGGCCGCGCAGCGGGAGCCGGGTGATCTCACGGTGAACGTCGGCACCGGTCACGGCGTCTCGGTACGCGAGATGGCCGATCTGATCGGCGAGATCACCGGCCGCCCGGAGCTGACCCCGGTGGTCGGGCCGCGCCGGGCGGGCGATCCGGCCCGGGTCGTCGGATCCACCGAACTGATCGCCAAGGAGCTGGGCTGGAGCGCCCGGCACGATGTCCGTGCGATGGTGGAGTCGGCCTGGGAGGGCTGGTGTCTGCATCACCCCGAGGCCCGGCACGGCTGACCGGACACCGGCGAGGCCCGATGCGGGGCCCGTCCGGCCCGGCGCGGGGCGGATGTACGCCCGGCCCGGGGCAGGGGCACGCCCGACGTGGGGCGGAGGCACGCCCGGCTCGGGGCGGGGGCAGGCCCGGCTCGGGGCGGGGGCACGCCCGGCGCAGGGCGGGGGCACGCCCGGCATGGCACGGAGGCCCGCGCGGCGCAGGGCGGGGGCACGCCC
>NZ_BBOX01000646.1 GCF_001553455.1 Streptomyces hygroscopicus subsp. hygroscopicus | reverse complement strand
CGGTGCGAGGCCATACCGGCGTTGTTCACGGCGAAATCGAGACCGCCGTACGCCGTGACCGCGCGCTCGACGGCCGCCCGCACGGAGCCTTCGTCGGCGATGTCGACCGTGACGGCCAGCGCCTCCCCGCCGTCCTTCCTGATCATCTCGGTGGTCTCGGCCGCCGCGCCCGCGTCGATGTCGAGCACGGCGACCGCGGCGCCGCTCCGGGCGATCTCCAGCGCCGTCGCGCGGCCGATCCCGCTTCCGGCGCCGGTGACCAGGCCCGCCCTTCGGGACACGGCGCTCATGCCAGCGGCTCGTGGTTCGCCCAGCCGACCTTGTACGGGTGCCGCGACTGCCAGCGGTCGATGACCTCGTGGACGCCGGGCGCGGCGAACGCCTTCGCCAGCGCGTCGGTGTCGGCCACGGCGATCTGCACGATGGCGGTCGCGATCAGCGCGGGAATGGCTTCCTCGCCGGGGACGGGGATGTGGCGCCGGGCCACGACCGACCGCACCGCACCGGAGTCGAGCATGACGCGTTCGATGTCCGTGAGGTATTGATCAAGTTCATCGGCGGGCAGTGGCTGGTCGAAGGAGACAATCATCGTGTGGTTGATCATGAGGCGATTCTCGGTGGCACGGGCCACCGGTGTCCAAGATCCGTTCGGCATTCGGCGATAACCTTGAGGCATGATCGAACTGGAGACCCGCGAACTCGAGTACGTCATCGCCCTCGCCGACGAACTGCACTTCGGCCGGGCCGCCGCCCGGCTCTCGATCGCCCAGCCGGCGCTGTCGAAGGCGATCCGGCGGATCGAGAGCCGGCTCGGCGTCCAGCTGTTCATCCGCTCCAGCCGGCACGTCGGGCTCACCCCGGCCGGGGAGGCGTTGCGGGAACACGGGCGGCATGCGCTCAACGCGGTCAGCGCCGCCGTCCGCAACGCCCGGCGCGCCGGCGACGCGCAGGCCCGTCTGCGGCTCGTGCTCAAGCCCGGCGGCGACGCCGGCCTGCTGTCCGCGATCCTGGCCGAGTACGCCCACCAGCCCGCCGCCCGCCAGGTGGACATCCTGTTCAGCGGCCCCGCCGACCGCACCGACTTCCTGCGCGACGGCCGGGCCGACGTCGGTCTGCTCTACGCGCCGTTCGACGACCTCGACGGCCTGGCGCACGAGACGCTGCACGCCGAGGACCGTGTGGTCATCGTCCCGTCCGGGCACCGTCTGGCCGGGCACGCCTCGGTGCGCATGTCCGATCTGGAGGGTGAGACGCTGCCGTGCTGGAAAGGGGTCCCGGGGAGCGACGGCACCGGTCCCGAGGTCGCCGATGTCGTCCAGATGCTCCACATGATCAAGGTGCACCGGATGATCGCGGTACTGCCCCGCTCGCTGGTCGAACCGGTACCGGCCGGCCTGGTCCGCGTCCCGGTGACCGATGCGCCGCCCAGCCGCCTCGTGCTCGCCTGGAACGAGGAGGACCGCCGGCCGCTGGTCGCGTCGTTCGTCACCGCCGCGCTCGGCGCCGTCACCCCATGAGATCCCTCCGGCCCCGCCCCGTACCGGCCCGGCGCACCCGCCCGGCCGGCGGCCGTGGAAAAGATCGGTTTGCCGTCGGTGCGCCCGGTTAGAAGAGTGACTGACCGAGGTGCTTCGGAAAGCAGGCACACTGGCGGGAGCCGCGCGCTGCGCGCTGCGGACCTCAGATGTGCCGTGTCGGCCTCCCGCCGGAGAGCAACGAGCAGGGAGGAGAGATGACACCGATGAGCGCCGCATCCGCACGCGCCCGCCGCCGTCACGACGACGCCCCTGACACCGCGGCCGACTTCGAA
>NZ_BBOX01000645.1 GCF_001553455.1 Streptomyces hygroscopicus subsp. hygroscopicus | reverse complement strand
GGTTGCCGTGCCCGCCGTGTCCAGCCGCCAGGCTTCCGGCTGCTCCACCGGGCCCACCAGCCCCGCGCCGCCGGTACCGGCACGGGCCAGCCGGGGCACCAGCGTGCGTCCCGCGCGCAGGGCCACCTGGGGCTCGTCCAGCTCCATGGCACGCGCCACGGCGATGCGTACGGCGTCGGGGTGAGCGGTGGCGGTGTGCGTGGCGGCGGTGCCGACCGAGGTATCGACTTCGAGTTCGGCTGCGGGTTCGGCTTCGGGTACGGGTGCGGCTTCGGGTTCGGGGGTGTCGTCGCGGTCGATGAGTACGAACCGGCCCGGGTTCTCCGACTGCGCACTGCGTACGAGGCCCCACACGGCGGCCCCGGCCATGTCCACCCGGGTGGCGCTCTCGGGGCCGTCGACCGCGACCGCGCCTCGCGTGACCAGCGCCAACCGGGCATCGGCCAGCCGAGGTTCGGCCAGCCAGCCCCGCACCAGCTCCAGCGCCCGCGCCGTCACGGCCAGCGCCTCGTCCGACGCCGCCGCGGCGCTTCCGCCGGTGGACGCCATGTCGGCGAGTACGACCGGGGGTACGGCCTCCCCATCATCGAGTGCCGCGATCAGCGCCGCCAGATCCGGGTGGCCTCCGGTGCCCAGGACGGCCCAGCCACCGTCATCGGGGGCCGCCTCTCCGGCCCCGGCCGCGAGCGGCAAGGGAGTCCAGTCGACGGTGAACAGACTGTCCGTGTCGCGATGGCGGCGGGCCACCGCCGCCCGCAGCTGATCGACGCCGGCGGG
>NZ_BBOX01000644.1 GCF_001553455.1 Streptomyces hygroscopicus subsp. hygroscopicus | reverse complement strand
ACCGCCGCCCGCAGCTGATCGACGCCGGCGGGCCGCATCACCACGGAGTCGACGGTCAGCACGGGGGCGCCGACGGGGTCCGCCACCGTCAGCCGCAGCGCGCGTTCGCCCTCGGCGCTCTCCTGGTGGGCAGAGAGCCGAATCCGGACCGTGGTCGCCCCGGCGGCCCACAAGGTCACACCGTTCCAGGCGAACGGCAGCCACACCCGGCCGTCGGTGGGTTCGGGGCCGGTTCCGGTGCCGTCCGTGTCGAGGTGGCCGATCAGCAGTGCGGGGTGCAGTGCCGCGTCCAGCAGTGCCGGATGGATACCGAATCCGGTCTGCTCTCCGGCGGCCTCGGGCAGAACCACCTCGGCGTACACATCCGCCCCGTCCCGCCATACGGCCCGCAGCCCCTGGAACGACGGCCCGTAGGCATACCCGGAGGCCGCGGCCCGGTCGTAGAACCCCTCGACGCCGAGCGGTGTCGCACCGGCCGGAGGCCACGTCCCGCCGAGTCCCCATGCCTCGTCGGAACGGTCCGCGGCCGGGCTCAGCACGCCCTCCGCATGGCACACCCACTCCGTGGCGGAGTCCCCCTCGGGGACGGAATTCCCCTCGGCGGCGGAGCCCTCCTCGGCGGCAGGGCGGGAGTACACCCGCACCTCGCGACGCCCGTCCCCGGCGGCCCCGCCCACCACGACCTGCGTCCGCAGCCCGCCCGACGGCGGCAGGACCAGAGGTGTCCGCAGCGCCAGTTCCTCGATGCCGCCGCAGCCGACCTCGTCGGCCGCCCGCAAGGCCCACTCGGCCAGTGCGGCCCCCGGGACCAGCACCGCGTCCGCGACCACATGCTCACCGAGCCACGTCCGCGTACGCGCCGAAATCCGGCCGGTCAGCAGATGGCCACTCCCGTCGGCGAGTTCGACGGCGGCGCCCAGCAGCGGATGGTCCGCAGCGACCAGCCCGAGATCGGTGGGGTCGGCACCCCGGCCGCTGAGTCCGTCGATCCAGTAGCTCTGGTGTTGGAAGGCGTAGGTGGGCAGGTCGACGGTACGGGGAGTGGGA
>NZ_BBOX01000643.1 GCF_001553455.1 Streptomyces hygroscopicus subsp. hygroscopicus | reverse complement strand
GCTGCGGGAGCGTGCCGCACAGGACGACCTGCCCGCCATACTCCGCGGACTGGTGCGGGCCACTCGGCGTACGGCCGCACGGGGCCAGGAGTCGTCCGTCCTCGTACAGCGCCTGCTGGCCATGCCCGAGTCCGACCGCGAGCGCTTCCTCGTCGACCTGGTCGGCGCTGAGGTGGCGGTGGTGCTGGGGCACGCGTCGCCCGGCACGATCGACACCTCACGTGCGTTCCAGGCGATGGGCTTCGACTCGCTCACCGCGCTGGAGTTGCGCCAGCGGTTGCAGAACGCGACCGGGGTGCGGATGCCCGCCACCCTCGTCTTCGACTACCCGACGCCGCAGGCGCTGGCCGACTACCTGCTGCGGGACGTCCTCGGCGCCGAGGCCGCCACCGCGTCGGCTACGGCCGCGTCGGTCGGCACGCTCGATGAGCCGGTGGCGATCGTGGGGATGGCGTGCCGGTATCCGGGTGGGGTGGCGTCGCCGGAGGATCTGTGGCGGCTGGTGGCCGAGGGCGGGGATGCCATCACCGAGTTTCCCTCGGACCGTGGCTGGGACGTGGACGGGCTCTATGACCCGGAT
>NZ_BBOX01000642.1 GCF_001553455.1 Streptomyces hygroscopicus subsp. hygroscopicus | reverse complement strand
GGAGTGATGTACGGCGACTACGCCGCGCGGTTGGACCGCGCGCCCGAGGGCTTGGAGGGGCTGCTGTCAACCGGCAGCGCGGGCAGCGTGGCCTCCGGACGTGTCTCCTACACCTACGGGTTCGAGGGTCCGGCGGTGACGGTGGACACGGCGTGCTCCTCGTCGCTGGTGGCACTCCATCTGGCGGCTCAGGCGCTGCGGAACGGCGAATGTGATCTGGCGCTGGCCGGTGGGGTCACGGTGATGGCGACTCCGCAGACGTTCGTGGAGTTCTCCCGTCAGCGGGGTCTGGCGGCGGACGGCCGTTGCAAGCCGTTCTCGGACGATGCGGATGGCACCGGCTGGGCCGAGGGTGTGGGTCTGCTGGTGGTGGAGCGGTTGTCGGACGCGCGGCGCAACGGCCATCAGGTGCTGGCGGTGGTGCGGGGCAGTGCGGTCAATCAGGACGGCGCGTCGAATGGTCTGACGGCGCCGAATGGTCCGTCGCAGCAGCGGGTGATCCGGCAGGCGCTGGCCGGTGCCCGGCTGTCCCCGGCTGAGGTGGACCTGGTGGAGGCGCACGGTACGGGTACGACGCTGGGTGATCCGATCGAGGCGCAGGCGCTGCTGGCCACGTACGGGCAGGACCGGCCCGAGGGCGCACCGCTGTGGCTGGGTTCGGTGAAGTCGAACATCGGGCACACCCAGGCGGCGGCCGGTGTAGCGGGTGTGATCAAGATGGTGATGGCGATGCGCCACGGCATGATGCCGCGCACCCTGCACGTGGGAGAACCGTCGCACCATGTGGACTGGTCGGCGGGTGCGGTGAGTCTGCTGACGGAGGAGCGGGCCTGGCCGGAGGTGGACCGGCCGCGTCGGGCGGCGGTGTCGTCGTTCGGGATCAGCGGCACCAACGCGCATGTGGTGCTGGAGCAGGGCCCGGTCGAGAACGCGGACGAGCCGGTGGAGCCGACCGGTGACGTCCTGGTGCCGTGGGTGGTGTCTGCGAAGACCGAGTCGGGCCTCATGGGACAGGCGCGGCGGCTGGTGGACGTGGTGTCCGGGGAGCGGCCGGTGGATGTGGGTTTCTCGCTGGCCACGGGCAGGGCGTCGTTCGAGCATCGCGCGGTTGTGGTCGGCC
>NZ_BBOX01000641.1 GCF_001553455.1 Streptomyces hygroscopicus subsp. hygroscopicus | reverse complement strand
AATCGAGTAGGAGGGCCGGGTCGCCCGGCCCTCCTCTCACACCACCGGACATGCGGGCCACGCATCCGGCGGTTCATCCAGCTGATCTCAACCGTTGCCAGGTCGGCTTGAGCATGCACAGACCAAGGTCGTCCCAGTGGGTGGTGGGCAGTGCCTGGTTGAGGACGGCAGAGCCCGCGATCCGCCAGTAGCCCTTGCTGGTGCCGCCCCACTCACGGGACAGCCGCTCGTTGATCCCGAGCTTGCGCAGCATGTGCTGACGGGTCTTCGGCCTCTTCCACTCCTTCCACCGGATCTGCCGCATCCTGCGGTGCAGCCACTTGTCCAGTTCGCGGAACAGGTGTGAACCGTCCGCGAGCCGGAAGTAGCCCATCCAGCCAGCGGTGAAGCGGTTGATCTTCCCGATGCGTTCGGACATCGCGACGCTCCACCGGCGCGACGTCAGTTCCTTGAGCCGCTCCTTCAGGCGCTTGACCGCCTTCGGGTCGACCCGGACACCGACCTTCCCGCCCCGGGCGAAGTAGAAGCCGAACCCCAGCAGCACCGCCTCGCGGGCGTGGACCACCTTCGACTTGTCCCGGTTGACCTTCAGTTTCAGCCGCTGCTCGACCACGGCCGTGACCGAGTCGAGCACCCTGTGGGCAGCTCGTCTGCTACGCACGAAAACGCGAACATCGTCGGCGTAACGCACGAACCGGTGACCGCGCCTGAACAGTTCCCGGTCCAGGTCGTCGAGCATGATGTTCGACAAAACGGGCGAGAGCGGAGACCCCTGCGGGGTCCCTTCCGCACTCGGCATCTTGATGCCGTCCACCATGATCCCGGCTTCCAGATACCTGCGGATCAGTTTCAGGAGCCTGCGGTCACTGACCTTCCGCGCCACCCGTGCCATCAGGACATCGTGCTGGACCCGGTCGAAGAACCGGTCCAGATCGAGATCCACGACCCACCGGTTGCCGTCCTCGACGGCCCGCCGCGCGACCCTGACCGCCTGATGGGCGGACCGGCCGGGACGGAACCCGAAGGACGACCCCGAAAACTCCGGGTCGAAAACGGGCACGAGCACTTGCGCGATGGCCTGCTGGATCAAGCGGTCCAGCACCCGCGGCACCCCCAGCATCCGCTCGCCGCCGCCAGGCTTCGGGATGATCACCTGACGGACCGGCGACGGCCGGTAGATGCCCGCATCGAGTTCGGCCCGGACCTCGGGCCAGTGCACCGCGATCCACGGTCGAAGCTCGACCGTGGTCATGTCGTCCACTCCGGGAGCACCCCGGTTCACCTCGACACGGTTGAGCGCCGCGAGCAGGTTCTCCTTCGAGAGCATCAGCTCCCACAACGAGGACTCCGGCTCGCGGTGAACGTCCTCCGTGAGACGCGCCGGCCGGTCACTGCGCTCCGCCAGGGCCTTCCCGGAATGCACCGGTCCCTCCCTGGTCGGCACCGCCGAAGCGGTATTACTGCGGTCCACGTGACCGGCACGAGCAGTCACCACATCATCCGTTCCACTCGATGTTCGGCCCTTCCCAGCCGCCGTGCTCATCCCGGCTGGTACTACGGCCTCTGCTGACTTCTGCCCGGTCAGCCCGCACCTCCCGGCACAGACTGTCGGCGCGGCGACATCCTCAGCACAGCCGACACCCGGACAGATCTCCCCAGGTAAGAACGATCACTGTCCCTGGATCCCCGCCGCGTTTACGTGCTGGCCTTCTTGGTGGAGACGGGCATCACCTTCCATGGCAGGCTCACCCGGCCAACACGCCTCATACGCGGTTCGTGTTCCTCGGTACCCAGGTCTCGCCTCGGGCTTCCTCCAGACCCCACCTCACGATGACGCCCTTGCCTCCGGCTCGGGGTTAGCACCACCTCTTCCCCCAGGGGACTTCCACCCCCAAGCAGTCGCCCATGCTGGGCACACCA
>NZ_BBOX01000640.1 GCF_001553455.1 Streptomyces hygroscopicus subsp. hygroscopicus | reverse complement strand
GACCGGGGCCCCGGTGGCCGAGGCGTACCGGGCCGCCGCGGCCGAAGCCCGTACGGCCGCCGAGAAGACCGCCGAACTGCGCCCCCGCCTCGGCCGCGCCCGGCCGCTCGCCGAGCGCAGCGTGGGCACCCCCGATCCCGGAGCCACCTCACTCGCCGCGGTGCTGACCGCGGTGGCCACCCTCCGCCCGACGACAGGAAGTGAAACCCCATGACCACCGCGCGTGCCTTCCGGATCGTCGTCGGCTGTGACGACGCCGGCTACGACTACAAGGAAGCCCTCAAGAAGGACCTGCTGGCCGACCCCCGGGTGGCCGAGGTCATCGACGTCGGCGTGGGCAGCGACGAGCACACCGCCTATCCGCATGTCGCGGTGGAAGCGGCCCGCCGGGTCGCCGAAGGCGCCGCCGACCGTGCCCTTCTGGTGTGCGGCACCGGCCTGGGCGTGGCCATCAGCGCCAACAAGGTCCCCGGGATCCGCGCGGTCACCGCGCACGACAGCTATTCCGTGCGCCGCTCGGTCCTCAGCAACAACGCCCAGGTGCTCTGCTTCGGGCAGCGCGTCATCGGCCTGGAACTGGCCCGCGCGCTCACCGACGACTGGCTCGCGCACACCTTCGACGAGACCTCCCCCTCGGCGGAGAAGGTGGCCGCCATCCGGAGTTACGAGAGCTGACGCCGGGGGGTTTCCCGGCCCTCGCGGCGCCGGCGTCACGGCCGCGTCATCACAGCCACGTGATCACAGCCACGTCGTCGCCGCCCCGGCGGCCACGGCCGCGGCGAGCAAGAGCGCGAGGTTGAGGGCGATCAGACGGTCACCGCCGGTCAGGTGGACCACGGTCGCGCCGACCTGCAGCAGTGCGAAGCCGATGGCCGCGGCCATGGCCAGCCAGGGCGCGACGCCGGTCAGTGGCGGCAGGACCAGCCCGATCGCGCCGAGCACTTCCAGCACCCCGACGGTCCTGACGGCCGCCATCGGCATGCGGTCCACCCAGGCCATCATCGGCCGGAGCCGCTCACGGCTCCGGACCACCTTCAGCCCGCCCCCGTAGAGGTAGAACAGCGCGAGCAGGCCGGCGACGATCCCGTATGTGACGTTCACATGTCCCCTTCACGGTTTCCCGATGTGCTTCCGGACGGAGCCGGTGGCGTGGCGGACCGTCATCCGCCACGCCCGGGGGCGGTTCCCGGCCACGCCCGGACCGCGTCCGCCACCGTCCGCCACGCCCCGATTCCACCGCCGGGGCGCCGGGCCTGTCCAAGACCGGGTGGGTGGGGCCGATACCGCGCGGGTATCGCGCCCGGTGGGACGGGGCGCAGGTGCGTGACGACGGCTTCCGCCGGCAGCGGCGGCCGGTGGGCGGGAGCGCCGCCGCGCAGCCCAGGGCGTTGTCCACCAGACGCTGGGCCGGCAGCCGGTCCATGCCGTCGTAGGGCGTGGTCAGGCCGTACATCTGGACGAGCGCCACCACCAGGCCGACGACCCGGTACGCGTACTGCCGTTGCAGGCCCCAGGAGCCGATGGTCAGCCCGCCGACGGTGACCGCCGGCGTCCACCCGGTGTGTCCCGGGCCGATCAGGCGGAGCAGGGCGATGCCGATGACCGCGCCGACGGCCGTGCCCACCACGCGGTGGACCAGCTTGCGCAGGCGCTCATGGGTGGTGTTGGTGCCGAACAGGGTGATCAGCACGCCGACCAGACCCCAGGAGAAGCGCTGCCCGTTGATGGCGTCGGCCAGCGGGCAGGTGATGGCGGCGGCGGTCCCGGCCTGCAGCGGGGCGCGCAGGTACGGGATGGCGCGCCGCCACCCCGGGCGGGCCTGCGCGGCGGCGACCCGCTCGGCGGCGGGGCCCGCGCCCGCGGGGCGGCTGCGCTCCAGCGCCACGGTGGGCTGGAAGGGCACCCTGGCCCGCACGGTGGCGGAGTTCCACCCCAACTCCAGCCAGTGCGCGAGGGATTCGGCGAGCCCGTCCAGCAGGTCGGCGACCCGGTGGGCCAGGGCGCGGACCTCCGCCTCCTCGGCGCTGCCGCCTTCCGGCAGGGCGGTGGCCTGCTGCCGGATCAGCTCGGCGGCCGGGTGCTTCCGCACCGGCCGGGGCACCGCAC
>NZ_BBOX01000639.1 GCF_001553455.1 Streptomyces hygroscopicus subsp. hygroscopicus | reverse complement strand
CTAGTGCCGCATCAGACAACGTTTGCCCTGTTCGAGGCCATGGTGAAAGTCGGGTGCGGGACATCCTGTCTATGACCATGATGTTGATCATGACTGGATACACCGATGTTCCTGCCCGGCTGGGTCAGAGTGCTCTGTCTGATGGGCGGCTGCTTGGCTGGGCCGAGTGGGGGCCGTTGGACGGGGCGCCTGTTTTGTTGTGTCCTGGTGCGGCTACGAGCCGGTGGCTCGGATTCGGCGCAGGCGTTGTTGAGGCGCTCGGAGTGCGTCTTGTCTCTGTGGATCGTCCGGGGCTTGGTGTCTCGACGCCCGCCCCTGGGCGGACCTTCGCTGACTTCGCTGGAGATATGCGCCAACTCTGTGTGCAGCGGGGTCTGGGGCAACCTGTTGTGGTCGGGAATTCGCAGGGTGCACCATTCGCTCTCGCCTGTGCTGCGGAGGGGGTCGCCTCGGCACTGGCTGTCGTCTCCGGTGCGGACGAGGTCGCCAGGCCGGAGTTCGCTGCAGCTCTGAACGTGGACCTGCGTGGACTCGTCGAGCGGGCTGCGTGCGACCCGGCTGGCGCCGAGGAGTTTTTCGCTGGCTTCACTGCGGATGCAATGTGGGACATGGTCATGGCCGCGAGCCCAGGGTGTGACCTTGCCGTGTACCAGCATCCTGATTTCGCGGCTGGTTACCGCAGGGCCTTGGACGAGGGATTTGCTCAAGGTGCCGCTGGCTACGCTCGTGACACGGTCCTGGCGATGGGGCGGTGGCCGTTCGCCCTCGACGAGATCACTGTCCCTGTCGATATCTGGCATGGCGAGCAGGACACCAGCCACTCGCCCGATAACGGGGCACTGCTTGCTGCCCGTGTGCCCGGTGCTCGTCATCATGTCGTGCCGGGGATCGGCGGTGCCCTGCTGTGGACTCATGCCGAGTCGATCCTCACATGCCTCCTTGAAAAGACCATCACCGGCCAGTAGATGTTCGGTTCGTGGCCGTGCCGGGGCGCGAGGCGTGCGCGTGCCGGACAGCGATCTGCGTCAAGCTGTGCGGGTGGCTGAACGTGTGCAGGTCCGGGAGATTGATGACGACGAGGGCAGGCGGTTGCTGCGGATCATCCGCAGAGGCACGGGGTCGGTGGTGACCTGGCGGCGGGCCCAGATGGTGCTGCTGTCCGCGCAGGGCATGCCCGTGGCGAAGATCGCCGAGGTGACGTTCACGAGCACGGACCGGGTCCGGGATGTGATCCACAACTTCAACGCGGACGGCTTCGACTCGCTCTACCCGAAATACAAGGGCGGCCGGCCCAGAACCTTCACCCTCCCGGAACGCCGGGAGATCAAGAAGATCGCCAAGTCCAAGCCGGCCGAGCACGGCCTGCCGTTTTCGACCTGGAGTCTGGCCAAGCTGGCCGACTTCCTGGTCGCCGAGGGGGTGGTCGACGACATCAGCCACGAGGGCCTTCGGGTCCTGCTCCGCGAGGAGGGCATGTCGTTTCAACGTGTGAAGACCTGGAAGACCTCCCGAGATCCGGACTACGCGGCCAAGAAGGCGCGGGTCGAGCATCTCTATGCGATCGCCGACGGCGAGGTGATACCCGAGGACGGCGAGCCGGAAGTTGTTTTGTGTCTGGACGAGTTCGGGCCGCTGAATCTCCAGCCCCACCCGGGGCGGCAATGGGCCGAGCGCGGCGGGAAGCACAAGGACCCAGCCCGCGAGCCCAGGCCCCGCCGCCGCGCGACCTACACCCGGCCTCATGGGGTCCGGCACCTGTTCGCCGCCTACGACCTTGCCCGGGACAAGCTCTACGGCCACATCAAGCCGAGGAAGAACCGCACGAGGTTCCTGGAGTTCTGCCGTTACCTGCGCAGCCTCTACCCGCCCAAGCTCCGCATCGCGATCGTGCTCGACAACTTCTCCCCGCACCTCACCACGAAGAAGGACACCCGGGTCGGCGACTGGGCCGCAGCCAACAACGTCGAGCTCGCCTACACACCGACCAACAGCTCCTGGCTGAACCGCATCGAGGCACAGTTCACCGCCCTGCGCTACTTCACGCTGGACGCCACCGATCATGCCAGCCACAAGGAGCAAGGCAGCATGATCCGCCGCTACATCATCTGGCGGAACAAGCACGCAACCGACGAACGCCTCCGCAAGGTCGTGAACAGGGCGAACATTGCCTGATGCGGCACTAG
>NZ_BBOX01000638.1 GCF_001553455.1 Streptomyces hygroscopicus subsp. hygroscopicus | reverse complement strand
GGGTGGATCACGGTTCGCGTGGACGAGGAGGACGTGGACGACGTCGGCCTCTCCCAACTCCCCGCCGCCTTCCGCGCCGGCCCCGCCCCCCACGCGCCCCCGCCGACCGAAGACCCCGCCCTCCGCGACCCCGGCTCCTGTGACCGTGTCTCCTGTGGCCGCGTCTCTTGTGACCCGGGCGCCTGTGGCCATGCCTCTTGTGACCCCGGCTCCTGTGGCCATGCCTCTTGCGATCCCGGCTCCTGTGGCCGCGCCGCCTGCGACCGCGGCGCCTGCGATCCCGGCTCCTGTGACCGCGCATCCCGCGACCACGCCTACGCCTCCGACGAGCCACTGACCGACGCCCGCGGACGCCACCCGGCCGAGGGCCGCTACCCGGCGTGCGGAGAGGGCCCGTCTGCCGTGGACGCCCCCGGTGTGGGCGAGTCGCGTCCGGCGGACCGGATGACGGGCCGTGTCGACGGCACCGCCCGCGTGGACGCCGGGTGGTCCGGTGTCGACGCGGCGGACGGTCAGATGGGCCCCTGTCCGGTGGCCGGGGCAGGCCCTGCGGGGCCGACGGAGGGCGATGGTGCCGCCGCGGGCGACGGACGGCCCGGCGCCGGTCCGGCGGATCAGGTGACCGGACGCGTTGTGGAGACGGGGGCCGCCTCCGTTGACGGTGGCCGACCGGATGCCGGTCCGGTGGGCGAGGCGGAGGCGTCGCGTGCCGTTGGGCGGGAGGCGGCCCGTGCCGGGGACGCGGAGGCGGGGCAGGCCCTGCGGCGTCGGCCCCTGGCGGCAGAGGCGCGGCCCGCCGGGCGGGTGACGATGCGGATCGACGAGGCCGGGGGCGCCCCTTCGGGCGGCGGCCCCCGCCCGGACGGACCGCGCGAGGGCACCCGGGCCGTGGCGGCCGAATCCCGGCCGTCCGGTGAGGTGTCGGCCCGGATCGAGGACGGCAGTGGTGACGGTGACGAGGCCAGGTCGGAGACCGCCGCCGACACCGCGCGTGCGGAGGGGGCCGGTGCTGGCGCCAGCCGTGCGGAGGGTGCTGGTGCCGTCCGTACGGAGGGTGCCGGTGCAGGCGCCGCCCGTGCCGACGCCGCCTGTGCCGAGGGTGCCCGTGCCGACGCCGCCGGTGCGGAGGGTGCCCGTGCCGACGCTGTCCGCGCGGAAGATGCTGGTGCCGACACCGACCGTGCCAGGGGTGCCCGTGCGGAGGGTGCCGGTGGTGGCGCCGTCCGCGCGGAAGGTGCCCGTGCCGACGCCGTTCGTGCCGACACCGTCCGTGCCGACGCGGTCCGCGCAGGCGCCGCCCGTGCCGGGGGTGCCCGTACCGGCGTCACCGACTCCGACTCCATCGACGAATCCGATTGCTGGAGCCCCGACCCCGGCGGTGAGCCCGGTCGCGAACGAAGCGGCCGCTCCCGCCCCGCCCGGCGCCCCCTCGCTGACGGGCCGCTGACCGCCGAGGAACTCGACCGCAACGCCGACGCGTTGCGTGAGCTCCTCGAGGAGAGCGTCGCCGCCGCCGAGCGGCAGCTCTTCGAGCTGCGCACCGCCGCCGCCGAGGACTCGCGGATCCTGGGCGCGCTCGGCGACGGCGGGCTCCTGCCGCCCAGCCCCGATGTGCTGGCGGCCGTCGAGTACCTCGGCGAGCACGGCATCCCCGCGCTCCCCGGCTGGCGTTACCTCGCACAGGCCGTGGACCCGGCCGACCACGCGGCCGTGCTCGCGGCCCGTCCCGAGCTGGTGGACGGCGTCGTCATCACCGACCCCGACTCCCACGCCTGCGCCCGTGAGGTGCTCGGCCAGGCGTCGCTGCTGCCGCGGTCCGCCGTGGCCGTCGGGACGTCCGCCGCGCTGCTCGCGCCGACGCCCGCGTCCGGCACCGAGGACAGCGGGGTCTTCCTCGTACCGCCGAACCCGGCGATGCACGACGAGCGGGCCGCCGACGACGAGCGGCGTGAGCTGCGGGCCCGTGCCACCGAGCGGGACGAGGAGATCAGGGCGCTCGCCGCCCGGCTGGCCGGGGACCGGGCGCTGTCCGCGCGGCTCGCCTCATGGCGCACCGGCTGTCCGCCCGGGAGGCTCGCGGAGCTCGCGGCGGCGGCGGAGACCGCCCGGGAGGCCGCCGACACCGCGCAGCGCGCTCTGGTGGAGGCGCGTACCGCACGGGCGGAGGCCGACGAGGCCGCCACCGAGGC
>NZ_BBOX01000637.1 GCF_001553455.1 Streptomyces hygroscopicus subsp. hygroscopicus | reverse complement strand
GCCGGCCGGTGCTGCCGCGTCGGCCCCAGCCAGCCGTGTGACCGCCCCGCGCGAGGAGGTTCAGCCGTGACCGAGTACGACATCGACGAGATGACACCGCCGGATCCGGCACCCGCCCCGGAGGCCCCCGGGGTGACGCCCGCCGACGCGGCCGACGCCGCACGGCTGGTGGCCTTCGGACTCCAGCCCAAGCTGCTGCCCGCGCGGGACGCCGAGTACGCCGAGCTGCTGCGCCGGCACCGCGACGAACCGGCGTTCGCGCGCCTGGCCGACGCCGTCGCCGCCGGACTCGGGCTCATCGTGCTGGAGGTGTCGCCCCGTGCCGGAATGGCGGTGACGGCCGCCGAGGACTCCGTCTTCGCCGTCCGCATGGGCGACTACGCCCGCCGGGCCGCCACCGACTCCGCCGACCGCTTCCTGCACGGTCTGGCCCATCTCGCCGTCGCCGCCCTCGCGTTCCCCCGCCCCGAGGACCTCGCCGACGACGGCTACATCGGCCGGGTCACCGTCAACGGTGTCGACGCCTTCGTCCGCCAGGCGTGCCGGCGGCTGGAGGAGCGCGCCGAGGAACAGGGGGAGAACAGCGACCCGGCCACCGGGGCCCCGGGGCTGGAGTCCGCCTGGCGGGTGTACGCCCGGCGCAGTGCCACCGGCGCGACCAAGGACGCGCGCCGGCTCGCCGGATCCACCACCGGCATCATCGGCAAGGCCGTCGCCTTCCTGGTCGACTCCGGGTTTCTGCAGCGCACCGGTGACGACTCCGGCGGCACCTACCGCACCACTGCCCGCTATCAGCTCCAAGTGCGCGACATGGCGGCCTCCGCCGCCATGGCCGAGCTGCTGGAGCTCGGCATCGTCCCCGTCAGCGACGGCAGCGCGACCCTGCTGCCGCCGGACGAGAGCGACGACCTCGACCTGGTGGCCGACGCAGGTCTGCCCTTCCACTCCTGACACCCCGCCCCGCCCGACACCCCGTCCCTTTTCGACAACGAGAGTCCGCCGCCATGTACGAGCTGTCCCGGGTCCGCCTCTACTCCATCGGGCCGGCCGGTGCGCGGTATGCCGACACCGTGCTGGACCTGCGCGGAGTCGGCGAGCCGGTGCCCAGCCCCGCACCCACCCAGGCGGAGTTCTTCGAGGAGGAGCCGGTCGGCCCGCCGCGCCGCCCGGCCCCCGCCGGTGTGCTCTTCCTGGAGAACGGAGGCGGCAAGTCCGTCCTGCTCAAGCTGATCTTCTCGGTGATGCTGCCGGGCCATCGCAACACCCTGGGCGGCGCCAGCTCCGGTGTGCTGCGCAAGTTCCTGCTCGCCGACGACTGCGGGCATGTCGCGCTGGAGTGGCAGCACACCGTCACCGGCGAGACCGTCGTCGTCGGCAAGGTCAGCGAATGGCGCGGCCGTCAGGTCTCCAACGACCCGCGGAAGTTCGCCGAGGCGTGGTACTCCTTCCGGCCCGGCCCCGGGCTGAGCCTGGACTCGCTGCCGGTCGCCGAGTCCGCCGCGGTGCGGCCCGCCGCCGAGGGCGCCTCCACCGCGCGGGGCCGCCGCCGCACCATGAAGGGCTTCCGTGACGCCCTTACGGAGGCCGGGAAGGCGTACCCCCACCTCGACGTGGTCTGGGTGGAGATCCACGAACGCTGGAACGAACACCTCGGCGAACTCGGCCTCGACCCCGAACTCTTCCGCTACCAGCGGGAGATGAACGCCGACGAGGGCGAGGCCGCCGGTCTCTTCGCGGTCAAGAACGACTCCGACTTCACCGACCTCCTGTTGCGTGCCGTCACCGACACCCGCGACACCGACGGGCTCGCCGACCTCGTCCACGGCTTCGCCCACAAGCTCGGCCGCCGCGCCGAGCTGACCGCCGAGCGCGACTTCACCGCCGGATCGCTCGATCTGCTCCAGCGCATCGCGGACGCCGCGGAGCGGCGCGAACAGGCCCGCGGAGTGCACGCGGGCGCCGAGCGCCGCACCCGTACGCTCGCCCGGCGGCTGTCCGCACGCGGCGCGGAGGAGCGGGCGCGCGCCGCCGAACTCGCCGAGCGGGTCGCCTCCGCCGAGCAGGCCGTCACCGACGCCGAGGGCGCACGCCGCCGCAGCGAGCTCGTCGCCGCCGAACTCGCCTACCGCCACGCCTCCTTGGCGCTCGCCGCCGCCGAGAAGGGCGCCGCGGCGCAGCGCCGTGAGCTGAGCGACGCCCGCACCCTGCACTCCGCCTGGCAGGCCGCCGAGACG
>NZ_BBOX01000636.1 GCF_001553455.1 Streptomyces hygroscopicus subsp. hygroscopicus | reverse complement strand
CTTCCGGGCCCGTGGCCCGAAGGGGCGCCGGTCCGGCCGCACCGGACCCGCCCCGTCCACCGTGGAGCAGCACCAGCAGGCTCCGGACGGCCCGGCCCCCGCAGTGGGCAGCGGCCCCGCGCCGCTGCCCCGCCGTGTCCCGCCGGTCCTGGTCGCCGACCACGGCCGGCCGGTCGAGGGCACGTCCGGGGGACGGCTCGCCCGCCCGCAGAGCCCGGGACAGCCGTCCTGGGCCGGACACTCCGACGGCCGGGGCCATGACCAGAACCAGGGCGAGGACCGAGGCCAGGGCCAGGACCGAAGTCAGAACCAGGGTCACGGCCAGGCCCGGCGCGGGGGTCCGGAGCAGCGTCCGGCGCCCACCCAGCGGGCGGCCTCCGGCCTCCCCAAGCGGGTACGGCAGGCCAGCCTGGCCCCGCAGTTGAAGAACGACCCCGCACCCCCGACCGAGGCGGACCGACCCTCCGCCGAGACCGACCCCGAGCGCGACGCCGAACAGGCGAGGGCCACCATGGCGTCGCTGCAACGGGGCTGGCAGCGCGGCCGGCGGCAGTCGGCCACCGGATCCGGCGGTGCGGACGCAAGCCCGGGAACGACAGATGAGGGGGACGGTCGATGACCGCTTCGAACGCCGCAGCACACGATGGCTCGCCGAACGCGTCGGGCGAACTCAACTGGCTGCTCGACGAACTGGTCGGAAGAGTGGGCAGCATCCTCAAGGCGCTGGTGCTCTCCGGGGACGGCCTCGCCACCGGCGGCTCACGCGACCTGTCCCGGGAGGACGGCGAGCACCTTGCCGCCGTGGCCTCCGGATTCCACAGCCTCGCCAAGGGCGTCGGCCGCCACTTCGACGTCGGCCGGGTCCGTCAGACCGTCGTCGAACTCGACGACGCCTTCCTGTTCGTCACCGCGGCCGGAGACGGCAGCGCTCTGGCCGTCCTGGCCGACGCCGACGCCGATGTGGGCCAGATAGCATACGAGATGACGCTGCTGGTCAAGCGGGTGGGCGTGCACCTGGGCTCCGCTCCGCGCTCCAGCGGGTGACGGAGGCCCGGGGAGATGAGCGGAGACGGGGAGGGGGCCGCCCGGTGGTTCGACGACGCGGCGGGACCGGTGGTCAGGCCCTACGCGATGACCCGGGGACGCACCCGCGGCGCCGCGGACGGCCGGCTGGACCTGATCGCGGTCGTCGTCGCCGACAGCCCGGACCACCGGACCGTCACCGACCAGACGCTGTCCCCGGAGCACATCGACATCGTCGAGCTGAGCCGGGACAGCCCGCAGTCCGTCGCCGAACTGGCGGCCGAACTCGACCTTCCGATCGGCGTGATCCGTGTGCTCATCGGCGATCTGCTCCACGCCGCACTCGTCCGAGTGTCCCGGCCCGTACCTCCGGCGGAACTGCCGGACGAGAGGATTCTGCGCGAGGTGATCAATGGTCTACGGGCACTCTGACCCGGGCCGTCCGCATATCGTCGAACCGGTCACGCTGAAGATATTGGTGGCGGGCGGGTTCGGGGCGGGCAAGACGACCCTGGTGGGCTCGGTCAGCGAGATCAAACCGCTGCGCACCGAGGAGCTGCTCACCGAAGCGGGCCGGCCGGTCGACGACATCGCGGGGGTGGAGTCCAAGACGACCACCACCGTGGCCATGGACTTCGGGCGCATCACGCTCCGCGAGGACCTGGTGCTCTATCTCTTCGGCACCCCGGGCCAGGACCGCTTCTGGTTCCTGTGGGACGAGCTGGCCACCGGCGCGCTGGGCGCGGTGGTGCTGGCCGACACCCGCCGTCTGGAGGACTGCTTCGCCGCCATCGACTACTTCGAGCGGCGGGACATCGCCTTCACCGTGGCCGTCAACTGCTTCGAGGGGGCCGACCGCTACCCGGAGGACTCGGTGCGTGACGCGCTGGACCTCGACCCGGGCATCCCGGTGGTCCTGTGCGACGCCCGGGAGCGCGAATCGGTCAAGCATGTACTGATCTCGGTGGTCGAGCACGCCATGCTGGCCTCCACGGCCGGGCGCTGAGCGGCGCGGCACGGCCCGTACTCCGGACATCCGGAGTACGGGCCGCCGCCGTGCGGGCACGCGGGCGGCGTGAGCCGGGCGTCTTACTGCGCACCGCGTGTGGTGTGAGCCGGGCGTGTTCCCGGGCACCGCGTGTGGTGTGAGCCGGGCGTGTTCCCGGGCGTCGCGTGTGGTGTGCGCCGGGGCGTCTCCCCGCGCACCGCCCGCCGCGCACCGCCC
>NZ_BBOX01000635.1 GCF_001553455.1 Streptomyces hygroscopicus subsp. hygroscopicus | reverse complement strand
CAACGCGGGCCAGGCCAACTACGCCGCCGCCAACACCTTCCTCGACGCCTTCGTACAGTGGCGGCGCGCGGCCGGACTGGCGGGGCTGTCCCTGGCCTGGGGCCTGTGGGCGGAGACCAGCGAGCTGTCGGCCGCCATGGTGGCGGCGAACCGGGAGCGCGGCACACGCGGTGTGATGCGTCCGATGAGCACCGAGCACGCCCTGCACCTCTTCGACAGCGCCCTGGAGCTGGGGCTGCCCCTGGTGGTACCGGCGAAGCTCGACCCCGGCGCGCTGCGCGACGAGGCCGCCCCGGGGGACGTACCGCCACTGCTGACCGGTCTGGTCCGCCCGGCCCGGCGCACCCTGCGGGCCACCGCGGGCCCGGCGGCCGAGGGAGGTCTCGCGGCCCGGCTGGCGGCGCTGTCCGAGGCCGAACAGCACCGGCTGCTGCTGGACCTGGTGCGGGACCACACGGCGACCGTGCTCGGGCACACCGGGAAGGAGGCCGTGGCCCCCGGGCGCGCGTTCAGCGAGGTGGGAGTGGACTCGCTCATCGCCGTGGAGCTGCGCAACCGGCTCTCCGGCGCGACCGGGCTGCGCCTTCCCGCGACGGTCGTGTTCGACTACGCGACACCCGAGGCGATGGCCGCGCGTCTGCGGTCCCTGGTGGCCGGGGACCCGGCCTCGCTGCCGGCACCGGCGGTGGCACCCCCGTCCGGGGCGGACCCGGCGGAGGACCCGGTGGCCATCGTGGCGATGAACTGCCGGCTGCCCGGCCAGGTCACCGACCCGGAGACGCTGTGGGATCTGGTGTCCCAGGGCCGGGACGCGATCGGGCCGTTCCCCGCGGACCGCGGCTGGGACCTGGAGACGCTGTTCGACCTCGACCCGGACGCCGTGGGCAAGTCCTACGTGCGCGACGGCGGTTTCCTCACCGGCGCCGGTGACTTCGACGCCGAGTTCTTCGGCATCTCGCCGCGCGAGGCGCTGGCGATGGACCCGCAGCAGCGGCTGCTCGCCGAAACCTCCTGGGAGCTGTTCGAACGCGCGGGCATCGACCCGACGTCCGTGCGCGGACAGGCCATCGGGGTGTTCGCCGGGGTCATCGACCAGGGATACATCTCCTCGTCCGAGGCGCCCCCGCCGGAGTTGGAGGGGTACCTGATGACCGGCAGCACCACGAGTGTGGCCTCCGGTCGGGTGGCCTACCTGCTGGGTCTGGAAGGCCCCGCGGTGACGGTGGACACGGCCTGCTCGTCGTCGCTGGTGGCGCTGCACCTGGCGGTACAGGCGGTGCGGGCGGGCGAGTGCTCGATGGCCCTCGCGGGCGGTGTGACGGTGATCGCCAAGCCCAGCGGTTTCATCAGCTTCTCCCGCCAGCGCGGTCTCGCCCCCGACGGCCGCAGCAAGTCCTTCAGCGAGGGCGCGGACGGCACGACCTTCAGCGAGGGCGTCGGGCTGGTGCTGCTGGAGCGGCTGTCCGAGGCGCGCCGCAACGGCCACGAGGTGCTGGCCGTGATCCGGGGCACGGCGGTGAACCAGGACGGGGCCAGCAACGGCCTGACCGCCCCCAACGGGCCGTCGCAGCAGCGGGTGATCCGCCAGGCCCTGGCGAACGCCGGACTCTCACCCTCCGATGTGGACGCGGTCGAGGCCCACGGCACCGGCACCTCGCTCGGCGACCCCATCGAGGCCCAGGCCCTGCTGGCCACCTACGGCCAGGACCGCCCGGCGGACCAGCCCCTGTGGCTCGGCTCGCTGAAGTCCAACATCGGCCACACCCAGGCCGCCGCGGGCATCGCCGGCCTGATCAAGATGGTGCTGGCACTGCGGCACGGCACGCTGCCGCGGTCCCTGCACATCGACGAACCCACCACCAAGGTGGACTGGACCTCGGGCGCGGTGTCCCTGCTCACCGAGGCCCAGCCCTGGCCCGAGACCGGACGCCCCCGCCGCGCCGGGATCTCCTCCTTCGGTATCAGTGGGACGAACGCGCATGTGATCCTGGAGCAGGCGCCGGAGACGGCGACCACGCCGGAAGCGGACGGGTCGGAGGCGGACGGGTCGGAGCCGGAGACTCCGGGGCTGGTGGCCACCGGTGGGGTGGTCCCGTGGCTGCTGTCCGCCAAGAGCGCCGAGGCCCTGCGCGCCCAGGCCCAACGCCTGCTCAGCCACCTGGAATCCGGGGACACCCCACGGGCGGTGGACATCGGCTGGTCACTGGCCACCACCCGCGCCGCCCTCGACCACCGCGCCATCATCCTGACCACCACCACCGAAGACGCCCTCGCCACCACCCGCGCCCTCGCCGAAGGACGCCCCGACCCCCGTCTGATCACCGGCCGT
>NZ_BBOX01000634.1 GCF_001553455.1 Streptomyces hygroscopicus subsp. hygroscopicus | reverse complement strand
ACCAGCGGCCCCAGAACCCCCGCCCGGCGGCGCGCGGCTGCCCGGCCCGGTTCCGGATCGCTCAGCGGTGGGGGCGACCTCGCAGGTCCAGGACCATGACGTCGTGGAGGACCGCGCCCTCCCACGGGTGGGCCGCCCCCACCTTGTGGTAGCCCCACGACCGGTACGCGGCCTGCGCGGCCTCGACGTCCGGTCGTGCGTTGAGCAGCACCCGCTCCGTGGTGGTGCCGGTGAGCACCGCTTCGTGCATCCGGCGTGCCACCCCCAGACGGCGCCACGGGGCGCGTACGGCGAGTTCCATCAGCCCGAACGTCCGATGCCCGTCCTCGCGACGCAGTTCGTCGTCCACGGGCGTGATGAGCCGGTCCCACCAGCCGGTGTGGGGGCTGAGCGGGTAGCCGTAGGCGATGCCGACCGGCACGCCCTCGCCCGTGCGGGCGAGGGCGGCGCGGAAGGTGGCCTTGCGGACCTGCGAACGGAATCGGCGGAAGTTCGCGTCGACCGATTCCGGAGTCTCCTCGTAAGGCTCCTCGGCGAAGACCTCGGCGTAGACCAGCTTGAACTCCGGCTCGGCCCGCGCGGCAGCCGCGCCGTCCATGCTCTCGACAGTGACCGTCCCGGTCATGATCTGCCTCCTCGTGTGGCCTCACAGATGCGGGCGGATATATCGCGCGTCACCACGGTGTCCATGGCAATGGCGGTCTTGCGGAAGGCGTGCATGCGTTGCGTCAGCCGATCGGAATCGATTTCCTCATAGGCATCGAGCACACTTCCCATCTCAGCGCACGCCTCTTCAGCCTCCCCCGCGTCAAGGAGCGTGCAGGCGAGTTTCGACCGGTACCAGGCCGCGTTGCGGGCATAGCCACCAGCCAGACCATCGACAGCGGCACGCAAGAACGGCACAGCGCGTCGTGGTTCGCCAGCCGCCACGTACATATCCGCTGTGGCGTAGTCGATTTCGATGGGGCCTGCGAACCGTGCCCAACTCGGCACATCAATATCCGTGTCGGTGCGGCTCTGGTACGAAAGAGCACGGCTGAGTGCTCTCCGGGCAGCGGCCGTGTCCCCGGCCCGCGTGGCTACGTTGGCCTCCCGCAGAGCGATCACAAGATGCACCGTCGGCCCGGCCCCACTCCTGCTGGCCAGGCCATAAGCGGACTCGACCGCTGACGCGGCCTCCCACAGCCGGTCCGTCTTGATATCGATCAGGACGAGGGTCTCCAGCGCGGAAAGCTGCAAGAGACCGTCGCCGATGAGTTGAGCCGTGGTCAACGCCTCCATGGCGGCGGTGCGAGCCTGCCCGAGCGGCCCACTGTCGTAGCCGTACCACGCTTGATTGCTGTGCAGCTCGGAAAGCGCGGCCTGTAAATCACGGCCCACCCCGCTCGTATATACGCTGCTGCTCAGCACATGCGTGAGCTCCCGCTCCAAGCGCTCGGCACGCGCCTTCGCGGGGATACCGCCCGACTGGTGATCGACGGCGTAGAGGTCGGCCAGCCGGGCGCGGAACGCCGCCACCTCACTCGCACCGATACGCGGGCCGTGCTGGTTCGGAAGGACCGCCGCCGCCGCGATCGCACCCGACCCCGTGACAAACGCTCGACGCTTCACGTCTCCATCGTGGCCGATCCACTCGACATCCGAACACCGGTGCGCGGGAACGTCGAATCCCATGTCGGCAAGCGGAAGGCCGAACACCACCTCCAATACGGCCTGTTGGCTCGGATGCGGTAACGGCGGAGGCGACTCGCTCTCCCACCGCCGGAGCTGGCGGACGCTCACCGAGGCGTCGATCCCCAGCCTGGCGGCCTCACGGGCGAACGCGGCGACGAAGGACGCCTGCGTGTAACCCGCCTTCCTGCGTAGCGATGCCAACGTTCTGTTCGCCATCCGACCCCCCAGCGCTCGACAGCCCTGCACAGAGGGAAACGTCCGCCCCAACGTCCGGTCACGCGCAGCCCCGGGCTCGCGCCGAAGCGGTGCACTTGTACCAGACCCCGCCCACCTGCTGAGCGAAGGACGCGATGACCGATCTGCGCCTACTCCCCTGGTCCGATCCCGACGGCAGGCCGTGCTACCTGGCATCGGACAGCGACGACAGTCCGCTGAACCGCCGGGCGGACCAGATCGAGGCACTGCAGCTGTCCATGGGGACGGAGCTTCTCGGTCACGCCCGAGCGCTGCTGGGCGACCGTAAGGCGGACGCGAGAGAGCTCCGCTTCCTCGCCAACCGGCTCTGTGAGGCGCTGCGCGACGTACTGCGAGTGGCCGAGAGCAGAGGCAGGCGGCTCCCTGACCACGGCGGCCAGGGCGAGTGATGAACGGGCGCGGGCTCGCTCCCACCCCACCCGACACCCGGGCCACCGGGGCGCGCGCCGCCGGGCGGGGGTTTCGGGGCCGCTGGT
>NZ_BBOX01000633.1 GCF_001553455.1 Streptomyces hygroscopicus subsp. hygroscopicus | reverse complement strand
CGGCGTTCCCGGCCGATCCCACTCCCCGTACTGTCGACCTGCCCACCTACGCCTTCCAACGTGAGCGCTACTGGGCCGCCACTACCGGCAGGGTCGGCGATGTGGCCGCAGCGGGGTTGCAGCGTGTGGAGCACCCGTTCTTGCGGGCGGCCGTGGGCCTCGCCGACGGCGGGCTCGTGCTCACCGGACGGGTGTCGGCGGTCGGCGGCGACGGCTGGCTGGGTGACCATGTGATCGCCGGTGTCTCGCTGGTGCCGGGTGCGGCAGTGGTGGAGTGGGCCTTACGCGCGGCCGATGAGGCGGGCTGTGGGGGCATCGAGGAACTGGCGCTACGGGTGCCGTTGGCGCTGCCGTCGTCCGGTGGACTGCGGGTGCAGATCGTGGTGGGTGAGCCCGCCGAGGACGGACGGCGCGAGGTGCGGGTGTACTCCCGGCCCGACCGCGACATCGAGCCCGGCGCGGAGCCGGACTGGGTGACCCATGCGGAGGGCGTCCTGAGCCCGCCGGCCACGCCGAGCGCGGTCGGGGAGGTGGCGGGGGGCTGGCCCCCCGAGGGCGCGGAGCCGGTGGACACGGAGGGCTTCTACGAGCGTGCCGCCGCGGCGGGCTATGCGTACGGTGCGTCGTTCCAGGGGCTGCGTGCGGTGTGGCGGGACCGCGCGGACCTCCTGGCCGAGGTGACGCTGCCCGAAGCAGCCGGGGACACGGACGGGTTCGGCATCCACCCGGCCCTGCTCGATGCCGCCCTGCATCCCATGCTGCTCGCCGCCGACGCCGAGTCGGCCGACGACGGGGGGATGGCACTGCCGTTCTCCTGGAACGGCGTGTCGTTGTGGGCCACGGAGGCGACCACGGTCCGGGTCCGGCTCTCTCCCCGTCAGCACGGCACCGACGGGGAGCGCCAGCTGAGCGTGGTCGTGGCCGATGCCATGGGCGCCCCGGTGCTCACGGTTGACTCCCTGACGATGCGCCCCGCCGACCCCGGTCGGCTCCGGGCCGGGGGAGGACGTGGCAACGACGGGCTGTTGACGCTGGAGTGGATCCCGATGCCCGCCGTACCGGACGACGCGGGCGCCTCCGCCGGCGAGGGCTGGGCCGTGCTGGGCCAGGACACCCTGCGCCTGGCCGAGGAACCCGGGCTCGGCGACGGGGGTGTGGTCTGCCATCCGGATCTCGAAGCGTTGACCGCCGCGCTCGACGACGGTGCGCCACCACCCGCGTTCGCCCTGACCTGCCTGCCCGGAGCCGGCAGCTCGGAGGAGGGCGGCGTGGCGACGGCGGCGGCCGAGGGCTTGACCTCTGTCCTCCGAGCACTGGAGCTGGTGCGGGGCTGGCTGGCCGAACCGCGGCTGGCGGATGCCCGGTTGGTGGTGATGACACGCGGTGCGGTGCCGATCGGCGGCCCTGACGCCGACGATCGCCGTGACGGGGAGGTGAACGTGGCCGCGGCGGGGCTGTGGGGCCTGCTGCGGAGCGCCCAGGCGGAGCACCCCGACCGGTTCGTCCTCCTCGACCTTGACCGGACCGCCGATCCGGCCGCGAGTGACGTGGCGGATGCCGTGGTCCGCGCCGTACGGGCGGACGAGCCGCAGGCGGCGCTGCGCGCCGGACACCTGGTGGTGCCCCGGCTGATGCGCGTACGTGATACCGGCCGTGCCGACGATGCGGATGCCGCGGGCCCGGCTCCTGGCGGTCTCGACCCCGACGGTACGGTGCTGATCACCGGGGGCACCGGGCTGCTGGGCGGCCTGGTGGCCGAGCATCTGGTGCGCGCCTGGCAGGTCACGCATCTGCTTCTGGTCAGCCGACGTGGCGCGGAGGCGCCCGGCGCACCGGAGCTGGCCGAGCGGCTGAACGGCCTGGGCGCACGGGTGCGGATCGCCGCGGTGGATGTCACGGACGCCGACGCGGTCGCCGACGCGGTGTCCGGGATCGACCCGGCGCATCCGCTGACCGGTGTCATTCATGCGGCGGGGCTGCTGGATGACGCGGTGGTCACCTCGCAGACCCAGGAGCAGGTGGCGCGGGTGTGGGCGGCGAAGGCCGCGGCTGCCGCCCATCTGCACAGCGCCACGGCGGATCTTCCGCTCCGTCTGTTCGTGATGTTCTCGTCGGCCGCCGGGGTCGTGGGCAACGCGGGGCAGGCCGGATACGCGGCGGCCAACGCGTTTGTCGACGCGTTGGCCGCCCATCGGCGGGCGCTGGGCCTGCCCGGTCTTTCGGTGGCCTGGGGGCTGTGGGCGCAGACCAGCGAGATGACCGGGCATATGGGCCGGGTGGACCTGACGCGACTGCGCGGAATGAGGCCGTTGTCGTCCGAGCGCGGGCTGGCCCTCCTGGACGCCGCGTCCCGGCACGCCCGCCCGCTGGTGGTGGCCGTGGACCTCGATCCCGCCGGGGCAGCGGGTGGGGATGTTCCGGCGGTGTTGC
>NZ_BBOX01000632.1 GCF_001553455.1 Streptomyces hygroscopicus subsp. hygroscopicus | reverse complement strand
CCCTCCCGGACACGCCCACCGCCATCACCGGGACGCTCCGCCGCGAGGACGGCGGCGCCGACCGCCTCCTGGCAGGGCTGGGCGAGCTGTTCACCGCCGGGACACCGGTCCACTGGCCCGCCACGTTCGCCGGTACCCACCCCGCCAGGATCGCCCTGCCCACCTATCCCTTCCAGCACCGGCACTACTGGCTGACCGCCACCGGCCACGGCGGGGACGTCGGCTCCGTGGGGCTGCGCGAAGCGGCGCATCCGCTGCTGGGGGCCGTGGTCAGCGTGCCGGACACCGGAGGCGTGCTGCTGACCGGGCGGCTGGCGCCGTCGGCGCAGCCCTGGCTGGCCGACCACACGCTGTCCGGTGTCGCCCTGGTGCCGGGCACGGCGATCGTGGACCTGGCGGTCCGCGCCGGGGACGAGACCGGCACCCCGGTGCTGGAGGAGCTGGTCCTCGGCCAGCCGATGCTCCTGCCCGAGGACGGCTCGCTCCAGGTGCAGGTCCTGGTCGGCGCGGCCGAGGACGACGAGCGCCGTGCGGTGCGCGTCTACTCCCGTACCGACGAGTCCGAGCCCTGGGTCGAACACGCCTCCGGCACCCTCTCCCCGCAGGCGGCGCAGGCGATACCGGAGGCCGGGGCGGAGCGGCAGTGGCCGCCCGCCGGGGCGGAACCCGTCGCCCTGGAGGGCTTCTACGACCGGCTGGCCCAGGCGGGCTACGCGTACGGGCCGGTGTTCCGCGGGCTCACCGCCGTATGGATCCGTGACGACGAGGTGTTCGCCGAGGTCACGCTCGGGGAGGACCAGCACGAACTCGCCGACCGCTTCGGCATCCACCCGGCGCTGCTGGACGCGGCGCTGCACGCGAGCAATTTCTGCCCCGGGAACGAGCCCGGCGGCAGGACGTACCTGCCGTTCTCGTGGAACGGCGTGCGGCTGCACGCCGACGGCGCCACCGCCCTGCGGGTGCGGGTCACCTCCACCGGGCCGGACAACCTGTCGCTGCACGCGACCGATCCGCACGGGGTGCCCGTGATCACCGTCGGGTCGCTGGTGCTGCGGGAGACCACCGCCGAGCAGCTGCGTGCCACGTCCGACCCGTCCCTCGCGGACTCCCGGTTCACCGTGGAGTGGACCGAACACCCCCTGGCGCCGCACGAGGCGGCGTGGGCGGAGCTGGACACCGGGAACGACGACGGCTCGTGGCCGGAGGTCGTCGTCGCCGACACCCGCGCGTGGGCCGCGGAGGACAGCGGAGCGCCGGCCCGCGCCCGTGAGCTGACCGGCCGGGCGCTGGCCGCGATACAGCGCCTGATCAGCGAGGACGCCCTCGCCGACAGCCGCCTGGTGCTGCTCACCCGGGGTGCGATGGCGGTGCGTGACGACGCCGAGGTCACCGACCCGGCCGCCGCCGCGGTGTGGGGCCTGGTGCGCGCCGCGCAGGCCGAGCACCCGGGCCGGGTGTGCGTGATCGACACCGACGACCGGTCGGCCGAGGCCCTGCCCGCCGCGCTCGCCGCGGACGAACCGCAGCTCGCGCTGCGCGCCGGAGGCGCGTGGGTGCCACGCCTGGTGCGCGTGCGCCCGGGGCTGGCGATACCGGACTGCGGGGCGTGGCACCTGGACGTCACCGAACACGGCACGCTGGAGAACCTCGCTCTGGTGCCCCACCCTCCGGCGCAAGCACCGCTGGAGGCGGGCCAGGTGCGGATCGCGGTGCGCGCCGCCGGCCAGAACTTCCGCGATGTGCTCATCGCCCTGGGCATGTACGAGGCGGAGATCGGCACCGAGGGCGCCGGTGTGGTGACCGAGGTCGGCCCGGGTGTGACGGACCTGGCCGTGGGCGACCGCGTCATGGGCATGCTGCCGGGTTCGTTCGGGCCGCTGGTGGTGGCGGACCGGCGGACGGTGGTACGGATGCCGCGCGGCTGGTCGTTCACCACGGCGGCCGGGGTGCCGGTGGCCTACCTGACCGCGCTGTACGCGCTGCGGGACCTGGCCGGCGTCCAGCCGGGCGAGACGGTGCTGGTCCACGCCGCCGCCGGTGGTGTCGGCATGGCCGCCGTCCACCTCGCCCACCATTTCGGCGCCACCGTCCTCGCCACCGCCCACCCCGCCAAACACCACGTCCTGGAGGAACTCGGCGTCTCCGCCACACGACGCGCCTCCAGCCGCGACCTCGGCTACGCGAACGCCTTCGCCGCCCCCGACATCGTGCTCAACTCCCTCACCGGCGAACACATCGACGCCTCCTTGGACCTGCTCGCCCCCGGTGGCCGGTTCATCGAGATGGGGCGCACCGACATCCGTGACGCGGCGGAGGTGAGCGCCGCCCGTCCGGGCCGGACGTACCGCGCGTTCGACCTGGGCGCGGACGCGGGCCCGGACCGCATCCAGGAGCTGCTGGTCGAGCTGGTGGAGCTGTTCGAGCAGGGACGGATCGCGCCGCTGCCGGTGCGCCCGTGGGACATCACCCGT
>NZ_BBOX01000631.1 GCF_001553455.1 Streptomyces hygroscopicus subsp. hygroscopicus | reverse complement strand
CTCCCCGCCCCTGCCGCCGCGCTCCGGCGCCCGCATAGGATCGCCCCGGTCACCCCTCTGCAAGGAGTCGCCCGTGACATACGACATCACCGCCGTGCGCGCACAGTTCCCCGCCCTGAAGGCCGGGTCGGCCCACTTCGACGGCCCAGGAGGCACCCAGACCCCCCTCCCCGTCATCGAGGCCGTCTCCGAGGCGCTGGCCAACCCCCTGGCCAACCGCGGCCACATCACCGCGGGGGAGCGCAACGCCGAGGCCCTCGTCCGGTCGGCCCGGCAGGCCATGGCCGATCTGCTGGGCGCCGACCCGGCCGCGATCGTCTTCGGACGCAGCGCCACCGCCCTCACCTACGACTTCTCCCGCACCCTCGCCAAGACCTGGTCACCGGGCGACGAGGTGGTGGTGTCCCGGCTGGACCACGACTCCAACATCCGTCCCTGGATCCAGGCCGCCGAGGCCGTCGGCGCCACCGTGCGCTGGGCCGACTTCGACCCGGCGACGGGCGAACTGACCCCCGACGACATCAGCGCCCGGCTCGGCGACCGCACCCGGCTGGTCGCGGTCACCGCCGCCTCCAACCTGATCGGCACCCGCCCCGCCATCCCGGAGATCTCCCGCCGGGTGCACGCGGCCGGGGCGCTGCTCTACGTCGACGGTGTGCACTACGCCGCCCACGCCCACGTCGACATCCGGCAGCTCGGGGCGGACTTCCTCGTCTGCTCCCCGTACAAGTTCCTCGGGCCCCACCTCGGCGTTCTGGCGAGCCGGCCCGAGCTGCTGGAGACCCTGACCCCGGACAAGCTGCTCCCCTCCACGAACGCGGTGCCCGAGCGCTTCGAATTCGGCACCCTGCCCTATGAGTTCCTCGCCGGCACCCGCGCCGCCGTCGACTTCCTCGCCACCCTGGACCCCGACGCCGAAGGCAGCCGCCGGGAGCGGCTGGCGTCGGCGTACGCGGCCCTCGAACGGCACGAGGACACCCTGCGCCGGCGCATGGACGAGGAACTGGCCGCCCTCGGCCCGGTCACCGTCCACTCCCGGGCGGCGGACCGCACCCCGACCCTGCTGCTGACCATCGACGGCCGCGACACCACCGACGCCTGCCGCCACCTCGCCGCCCGCGGTGTCGACGCGCCCTCCGGCTCCTTCTACGCGGTGGAGGCGTCCCGCCGGCTGGGCCTGGGGGACACCGGCGGGCTGCGCGTCGGCCTGGCCCCCTACACCAGCACCGAGGACGTGGACCGGCTGCTGGAGGCGCTCTCGGACTTCCTGCGCACGCCGGCCGGCCACGGCTGACCGTCCGTCCGCCCCGGTTCCGCCTGACGGGTCTTCGTACGGGTGGTGGTGTTCGCGTACATGTTCCCGTGCGGGCGGTATTGGGGTGCGGACGGCGCGGCGGGCAGGCTCGTGGGTGCTGTGCCTGCTTCGTGTGGGGAGGGTTTTTCGTGGCCGGTGCTCTGTCGCGTGGCGATCGGCTCCCGTCGTTGACGGGATTGCGTTTTCTGCTGGCCGCTGTGGTGCTGGCGGGCCATGTCCTGACGCTCGGCAGATTTTATGAGGATCAGGCGGTTTATGAGGCCGCCGATGTCTCGGCCATGGCGAGCGCGGCAGCGGTTTCCTCGTTCTTCCTGCTCAGCGGTTTCGTGCTGGCGTGGAACGCGTCCCCGGCCGACACCGCCCTCCGGTTCTGGCGCCGCCGACTGGTGAAGATCTTCCCCAATCACGTGGTGACCTGGTCCTTGATGATGGGCCTGCTCATGGCGACGGGCACCGCCGCGTCGCTTCCGGTGCCGGATCCGGGGCTGGGACAGGCGGTGCGGAATCTGCTGCTGGTGCACGCCTGGGTCCCGGACATGGCCGATTTCAGCAGCGTGAATCCGGTGACCTGGTCCATCTCCTGTGAGGCGTTCTTCTACGCGCTCTTCCCCCTGCTGATCCGCCCGGTGCGCGCCATCCCGGCACGGCTGATCCGACCCGCGATCGCCCTGATGGCGGCGCTGGTGCTGGCGATGCCGATGGTGGCGATGGCCGTCACCGACGAGGCGGCCCCGGGGAGTTGGCCGACGCTGTCGACGGAGCGCTGGTGGCTGATCTACTTCTTCCCTCCGGTGCGGCTGCTGGAGTTCGTGCTGGGGCTGGTACTGGCCCGCGCGGTGCAGCTGGACCGCTGGCCGCCGGTACGTCCGCACTGGCCGCTGCTCGCCCTGGCGGGGGTCTTCGCGGCACGGCCGGTGTTGCCGGAGGAGTTCCTCTGGGGAGCCGCGACCTGTCTGCCGGTGGCCGTCCTGATCCCGGCCCTCGCCACCCGCGATGTGCAGGGGCGGGGGAGCCTGCTGGGGCGCCGGGGCCTGGTGCTGCTGGGCGAGGCGTCGTTCGCGCTGTACATGGTGCACTTCCCGCTGCTGTACGCGATCCGGGTGACGCTGGACCGGCGGACCTTCGACACGGTGACCGCCACGGCGCTGACCGTGGGGG
>NZ_BBOX01000630.1 GCF_001553455.1 Streptomyces hygroscopicus subsp. hygroscopicus | reverse complement strand
CGCGCCGGGGGTGCCGGTGATGACGTCGATGAGGTTCCAGTCGGTGAACGGTGCCAGGGCCTGGGCGCATTCGTGCATCCGGGCGGCGAAGACGGGTGAGGTGGCAAGGAGTTGTGCTCCCATGCCGGTCCACTGGGAGCCCTGGCCGGGGAAGACGAAGACGGTTTTGCCGGGGGTGGTGGCGTGGCCGGTGATCAGGCGGGGGTGGGGCTGTCCGGCCGCGAGCGCGGTGAGAGCGGCCGTGGCCTCACCACCGCCACTGTCAGCGCCGGTGTCGGTGAGGATGACGGCGCGGTGGTCGTGGACGGCGCGGGTGGTGGCCAGTGACCAGCCGATGTCCACCGGGCGCGCCTCCACACCGGACGCCAGGAGGTCCAGGAGGGATTGGGCCTGGGCCCGCAGCGCCGTGGCGCTCTTGGCGGACAGCACCCAGGGGGCGACGCCGCCGGTGGCGACGAGGCCGGGGGTGTCCGTACCGTCGTCCGCCGCCGGGGCGGGTTCCGGCGCGGGTTCGGGGTCGGGTGCCTGTTCCAGGACCAGATGGGCGTTGGTGCCGCTGACGCCGAAGGAGGAGATCCCTGCGCGGCGGGGGTGGCCGGTCTCCGGCCAGGGCCGTGCCTCGGTGAGCAACGACACCGCACCCTGCGACCAGTCCACCTTGGTGGTGGGTTCGTTGATGTGCAGGGACCGCGGCAGTGTGCCGTGCCGCAGTGCCAGCACCATCTTGATCAGGCTGGCCACCCCGGCGGCGGCCTGGGCGTGCCCGATGTTGGACTTCAGCGAGCCGAGCCACACCGGCTGGTCCGCCGGGCGGTCCTGGCCGTAGGTGGCCAGCAGGGCCTGGGCCTCGATGGGGTCGCCGAGGGCGGTGCCGGTGCCGTGCGCCTCGACCGCGTCCACATCGGAGGGTGAGAGTCCGGCGTTCGCCAGGGCCTGCCGGATCACCCGCTGCTGGGACGGTCCGTTGGGGGCGGTCAGGCCGTTGCTCGCCCCGTCCTGGTTGACCGCCGTGCCCCGGATGACGGCCAGCACCTCGTGGCCGTTGCGGCGCGCCTCGGACAGCCGCTCCAGCAGCACCAATCCCACGCCCTCGGACCAGTTGGTGCCGTCCGCGCCTTCCCCGAAGGACTTGCAGCGCCCGTCGGAGGCGAGGCCGCGCTGCCGGGAGAACTCCACGAACGCGCCCGGCTGGCCCATGACGGCGACACCGCCGGCGAGCGCCATGGTGCACTCGCCGGAGCGCAGGGCCTGTACGGCGAGGTGGATGGCCACCAGCGAGGAGGAGCACGCCGTGTCCACCGTCACCGCCGGACCGGTCAGGCCGAACGTGTACGACACCCGGCCCGACGCCACGCTCGTCGCGCCGCCGACCCCGAGGTAGCCCTCCAGGCCCTCCGGTACCGCTCCCGGCCCGGTGCCGTACCCCTGGCCGCTGGCCCCGACGAATACCCCGACCTCCTGTCCACGCAGCGACGTGGGCACGATCCCGGAGCGTTCCATGGTCTCCCACGCGGTCTCCAGCAGTACGCGCTGCTGCGGGTCCATCGACAGGGCCTCGCGCGGGGAGATGCCGAAGAAGGCGGCGTCGAACCCGCCCGCGTCGGTGAGGAACCCGCCCTCGCGCACGTAGGACTTGCCCACGGCGTCCGGATCGGAGTCGAACAGCCCGGCCAGGTCCCAGCCCCGGTCCCGCGGGAACGGCCCGATCGCGTCGCCCCCGGCGGCGACCAGCCGCCACAGGTCCTCGGGGGTGCGGACGTCGCCGGGCAGGCGGCAGCCCATGCCGACCACCACGACCGGGTCCTCGGCCCCGTCCGGGGCGGACCGGTCACGCCCGGCCGGCCGGGGCGCGGCGTCGGCGGTGCGCCCGCCCAGCCGGTCGCGCAGGAATGCGGCGGTGGCCAGCGGGGTCGGGTGGTCGAAGACCAGCGTCGCCGGCAGCCGCAGCCCGGTGGCCGCGTTCAGCCGGTTGCGCAGTTCGACCGCGGTCAGCGAGTCGAAACCCATGTCCCGGAACGCCTGTTCCGGCCCGATCGGGTCGACCGTGGGGAACCCGAGCACCGCAGCGGCCTGTTCGCGGATCAGCTGGACGAGCAGGCGATCCCGCTCGGCCGCGGTGAGCCCGGCCAGCCGCTCGACGAGGCCGCCCGCACCGGCCTTCGGCCCCGGCCGGGCCGTACGGCGGGCCGGCCGGACCAGACCCCGCAGCGGGGGCGGCGGTTCCGTGGCCTCCGCGCCGAGGGCGGCGAAGTCGAACCGCATCGGCACCAGCAGGGACAGCCCCGAGCCCACCGACCGGTCGAACAACTCCAGCGCCTCATCAGTGGACAGCCCGACGATGCCGCCGCGCCGCATCCGCTCCAGGTCGCCGGAGCCGAGTCCGCCGGTCATCCCGCTGGTCTGCGCCCACATGCCCCACGCCAGCGCGGTGGCGGGGAGCCCGCGTGCCCGCCGCCACTGTGCCAGACCGTCCAGATAGGCGTTGGCGGCCGCGTAGTTGCCCTGGCCGGGGCCA
>NZ_BBOX01000629.1 GCF_001553455.1 Streptomyces hygroscopicus subsp. hygroscopicus | reverse complement strand
GGGAGCGGCGTGCGCTCGGCGAGCAGGGCGGGTTCGACAAAGCCGTAGTGGTGGATGCGCAGCAGCATCCAGCTGGCGGCCGGTCCGAGGTCGAGGCCGGCGCGCCGGGTGATGTCCGCGTAGACCGTCCGGCGGCCCTCCCGGCTGCCGAGCAGGGACAGCGCACGGGCGCATTCGTCGCGCGAGGAACGTTCGACGGGGTTGCTGGCGAGTATCTCGCTGCCGTCCGGCGCGGTGACGCTGCCGCGCAGCGGCTCCTCCCGGAGGTACCAGGCGAGGAGGAAGGCGACCAGCACGACCGGCACCGCGTACAGGAAGACGTCGGTGATGGAGACGGAGAAGGCGTGCCGCACGGCCGTCCGGTCCACCGGGGGCAACCGGCCGATGGCCCGGGGGTCGGAGCTGAGCAGGCCGGGGGTGACGCCCGGTGGCAGGCGCCGTCCGGCGAGGGCGTCGGCGAGGTGGGGGCCGAGGTTGTTGGCGAAGATGGTGCCGAAGACGGAGACGCCGAACGAGGCGCCGATCGAGCGGAAGAAGGTCGCGCCGGAGGTGGCGACGCCCAGGTCCCGGTAGCCGACGGAGTTCTGCACGATCAGCACCAGCACCTGGATGACCAGGCCCAGCCCGCAGCCGAAGACGAAGAAGTACCCGCTCATCTCCACCACCCCGCTGTACTCCCCCAGCCGGTGCAGGAGCAGCAGGCCGACGGCGGTGATCGCGGTGCCCAGGACCGGGAAGACCTTGTAGCGGCCGGTGCGGCTGACCAGGTGGCCGGAGACGGTGGAGGAGACCAGGGTGCCGAAGACCAGCGGCAGCAGATGGAGGCCGGACGCGGTCGGCGAGACACCGTGCACGATCTGGAGGAAGGTCGGCAGGTACGTCATGCTGCCGAACATCGCGAAGCCGACGACGAAGCCGATGACCGCGCAGAGCGCGAAGGTGCGGCTGCGGAACAGCGTCAGCGGCAGCACCGGCTCGGCGGCGCGGGCCTCCACCCGTACGAAGGCCGCCAGCAGCACTAGGCCGATCAACGCGAGCCCGACGATCTGCCAGGACCCCCAGCCGTAGCTGACCCCGCCGAGGGAGGTCATCAGCACCAGGGCGGCGGCGACCACGGCGATCAGGAAGGTGCCGAGGTAGTCGATGGTGTGCGGGGTGCGGGCCACCGGGATGTGCAGCACGGAGGCGACGACGAGGAGGGCGACGATGCCGATGGGCAGGTTGACGTAGAAGACCCAGCGCCAGCTGAGGTGGTCGACGAACACCCCGCCCAGCAGCGGTCCCAGCACACTGGTGGCGCTGAAGACGGCGCCGAAGAGCCCCTGGTAACGGCCCCGCTCACGGGGCGGGACGATATCCCCGACGATGGCCATCGACAGCACCATCAGACCGCCGCCGCCCAGCCCCTGCACCCCCCGGAAGGCGATCAGTTCGGCCATGCTCCGGGCGATGCCGCACAGCGCGGAGCCGATCAGGAAGATGACGATCGCGGTCTGGAAGAGCAACTTGCGCCCGTACTGGTCGCCGAGCTTGCCCCACAGCGGGGTGGCGGCGGTCGAGGCGAGGAGATACGCGGTGACGACCCAGGACAGGTGCTCCAGACCGCCGAGGTCGCTGACGATCGTGGGCAGCGCGGTGGAGACGATCGTCTGGTCGAGCGCGGCGAGCAACATGCCGAGCAGCAGCGCGCCGATGGTCACCAGGACCGTGCGCCGCGACCGGTCCGCTCCCGGGCCGGGGGCGACGGCGTCGGAGGCCCCCGGGGCCGGAGCCGGGCTGTCGGCGTCCCACGTCATGGCGACTCCTCGACCGCTCGATCCTGTCCCCCTTCATCCTCGCCCCATCCTCACCTTTATGCCCTGTTACGGTCCGCCGAGCCCGTCCGGGCAGCGGGCGAACGCCTGCGCGAGAGGGGATCGGGTGCGCATAATCGCTGCGACTCCAGGAAGGGAAGTTCCGTGACGGCAGAGTCCTGCCCGCACTGCTTCGCACCGGCGCGCGCCAACGGCCGCCCCGGCTGCACATGTGCCGCACGCGCCGCCGCGTCCGCCGCGACGGCAGGCGAGACCGATGACCAGATCCGCCCGCGTCCGTATGTGACGCTCTCGGAGGAGAGTACGGGTGGGCCCGATCCACGCGATCTGCGGCTGTTCGAGGAACCGGAGAGGCCGGAGAGGCCGGAGAGGCCGGGGAAGCCGGGGAAGCCGGGGAGCCCGGAGAGGCCGGGGAGCCCGGGGATGCCTGAGACGGGGGACGCCGAGGAGACGCGGGTGATCGACCGCGTCGGGGGCAGACCCGGCGGGGAGCAGACGGACGGCGACGCCGACGAGAACGCCCCCGGCGCCACCCGGCACCGCAAGAGCAGGCGCAAGGCCGTGATCGCCGTACTCGCGGGAGCGGCCGCCGTGGCCGTGGCGGGTTCGCTGGCGATCGGCACCGGTTTGGTCGGTGGTGAGACCAAGGACGACGGTGGTGGCGGCGGCGCGAGCGAGCGCACGCTGGCCGACACCAGCACCAGCGCCCCGGCCGACGCGGAGACGCCGGCCGAGGAGGCCGGCGCGTCCGGCGCCCCCGCGCCGAGCGCGCCGCCCCACCCCTCCG
>NZ_BBOX01000628.1 GCF_001553455.1 Streptomyces hygroscopicus subsp. hygroscopicus | reverse complement strand
GGACGACACACCGGCCCGGCGCGGACGCTCACCGTCCGGCCACTCCACCGCCTCGGTCAGCAGCCGCACCCCTGCGCCGTCCCACTCCACATGGGGTGTCAGCTCCTCGGCGTGAAGGGTGGCCGGGAGCAGTTCGTGGCGCAGGGCCATCACCATCTTGATCACACCGGCCACACCCGCCGCACCCTGGGTGTGGCCGATGTTGGACTTCAGCGAACCGAGCCACAGCGGCCGGTCCTCCGGCCGGTCCCGGCCGTAGGTGGCGATCAGCGCATCGGCCTCAATGGGGTCGCCGAGCGTGGTGCCGGTGCCATGTGCCTCCACCGCGTCCACCTCGGACGGGGCGAGCCGGGCGCTGGCGAGCGCCTGGCGGATCACCCGCTGTTGCGAGGGGCCGTTGGGCGCGGTGAATCCGTTGCTGGCGCCGTCCTGGTTGACCGCCGAGCCCCGGATCAGGGCGAGCACCTGGTGGCCGTTGCGCCGGGCATCGGACAGCCGCTCCAGCAGCAGGAGCCCGACGCCTTCGCCCCATCCCGTTCCGTCGGCGCTCGCCGAGAACGCCTTGCACCGCCCGTCCGGGGACAGCCCCCGCTGCCGGGAGAAACCGGTGAACACCTCGGGGGTGGTCATCACCGTCACCCCGCCGGCCAGGGCCAGCGTGCACTCCTCCTGCCGCAGTGCCTGGCAGGCCAGGTGGATCGCGACCAGGGACGACGAGCACGCGGTCTCCACGGTGACGGCCGGTCCCTCCAGGCCGAGGGTGTAGGACACCCGGCCGGACAGCAGGCTCGGGGCGTTGCCCGCGTATCCCTCGGATCCCTTCTGCGGCAGGTCGCCCGTCGTGGTCCCGCCGGTGGTCGCCGTACCGGCGTAGACACCCGTCCGGGAGCCTTTCAGGGACACCGGGTCGATACCCGCTCGTTCGCACGCCTCCCAGGCGGTTTCCAGCAGCAGTCGCTGCTGCGGGCTGGTGGCGAGCGCCTCGCGCGGGCTGATGCCGAAGAATTGGGGGTCGAATCGGTCGGCGTCGTAGAGGAAGCCGCCCCGGCGGACGTAGGTGGTGCCGGGGTGGTCCGGGTCCGGGTGATAGAGGCCGTCGAGGTCCCAGCCCCGGTCGGTGGGGAAGTCCCCGATCGCGTCCACGCCCTCGGCGACCAGTCGCCACAGGGCCTCGGGGGTGTCCGCCCCGCCCGGGAAGCGGCAGGCGATGCTCACGACCGCGATCGGCTCCTGGTATCGCTCCTCCACCTCGCGCAGACGCAGGCGCGTATCGTGCAGATCCGCGGAAACGCGCTTGAGATACTCGACCAGCTTCTCTTCGTTCACGTTCACCATGAGGTTTCACCCGGCCCTCAGCGGTCGTCGCACCCGGCACATTCAGGACACACCCAGTTCGTTGTCGATGAAGTCGAGAACCTGGGCCGCGGACGCGGACTCCAGCCTCTCCGCGGCGGTCATCTGTTCCTCCGCCGGTTTGCGTGTCGCCTTCCACTTCGCCAGCAGGCTTTCGAGCCGTGCCGTGACCGCGCCCGAATCACCGGCTTCCAGCTCGAGGCCGGTCAAGGTGGCTTCGAGCCTGGCCAGTTCGTTGAGGACCGGATCGGCGCCGTCCCGGCCCGGTGCGGCGCCGACCGCCGGGGCGATGCGCTCCAGCAGGTAGTCGGCGAGCACGGCCGCCTCCGGATGGTCGAAGACGAGGGCGGCGGGCAGCCGCAGTCCGGTGGCGGCGGCGAGCCGGTTGCGCAGTTCGACGGCGGTCAGCGAGTCGAAGCCCAGCTCCTTGAAGCTGGTGTCGGCCTGTACCGCTTCGGTGTCGGCGTGCCCGAGCACGGCGGCCACCTGGTCACGGACCAGCCGCAGCACTGCGCGGTGCTGTTCCGCGGCGGACAGCCCCGCCAGCCGATCGGCCCAGTCGTCCGGCCGTGCCCCGGCTGCCGCCGCGGTGCGCCGCGCCGCCGTGCCACCGGTGCCGGTGGCCGTGGCGGCGAGGGCGCGGAGGACCGAGGGGAGGCTTTCGGTGGGCTGGGCGGCCAGGAGGCGTGTGTTCATGTCCGCCGCGACCAGTTGGTGGCCACCGTGTTCGGTGGCCGCGTCGAGCAGTCGCAGCGCGTGGTCGCCGGCCATCGCGGTGACGCCGGAGCGGGACATCCGGGCCAGGTCCGCTTCGGCGAGGTTGCCCGTCATCTCGCTGGACTCGGCCCACAGGCCCCACGCCACCGACACCGCCGGCAGGCCCAGGGCCCGGCGGTGGGCGGCGAGGGCGTCGCAGAAGGCGTTGGCCGCCGCGTAGTTGGCCTGTCCGGGGCTGCCCATGACCCCGGCGGCCGACGAGAACAGCACGAACGCGCCCAGCCTCAGATGGGCGGTCGCGGTGTGCAGATGCGCCGCGGCGGTGGCCTTCGCCGCCCAGACCCGCGCCAGCCGCTCGGGGGTCTGGGCGGTGACGACCGCGTCGTCCACCACACCCGCGGCGTGGATCACGCCGGTCAGCGGATGCCGCGGATCGACGCCGGCCACCAGATCGGCGACGGCTGCCGCGTCGGTGACATCGGCGGCGACGATCCGTACCCGCGCGCCCCGGGCGGTCAGCCGGGTGGCGAGGTCCTGGGCGCCCGGCGCGTCCGGACCCCGGCGGCTGACC
>NZ_BBOX01000627.1 GCF_001553455.1 Streptomyces hygroscopicus subsp. hygroscopicus | reverse complement strand
CCCCGGCCCTCGGTCCGCGCGCCCGTATGGACGCGCTGCTGACCCTGCGGCGCGCGGCCCGCGCCTGGGCGTCGCTCGCCCCGCTGCTGTCGGCCGCCGTCCCCGACGCCATCGACCTCACCGACGAGGAGGTCACCGAGCTGCTCGGACCGGCGGCCGGGGCGCTGGACGCCGCCGGAGTGCAGGTGCACTGGCCCAGGGAGCTGGCGCGCGGGCTGACCGCCCGCGCCGTCATCGGCCCGGACGACGACGCCCAGGACGAGGCCGAGCCCCGGTTCCCCGCCTTCCTCTCCGCCGACGCGCTGCTCCGCTTCAGCTGGCGGTTCGCCGTGGGCGACCAGGAGCTCACCCGCGCCGAGCTGGACCGGCTCGCCGAGGCCAGCCGTCCGGTGGTGCGGCTGCGCGACCAATGGATCCTCCTCGACCCGGAGGCGGCGCGCCGCCTCCGGGACCGGCAGGACCGCAAACTCCCCCCGCCGACGCCCTCGGCGCCGCCCTCACCGGTCGCGCCCGGGCCGACGGCGCCGATGTCGAGGTACGGCCCACCGGCTGGCTGGCGGCCCTGCGGGACCGCCTCGCCGACCCCGAGGGGACCCGCGGCGGCCGGCGGACGCCCGTGCCCCAGCCCGCCGCTCTGGCCGCCACACTGCGCGACTACCAGCTGCGCGGCCTGGACTGGCTGGTCCGTATGACCTCGCTCGGTCTCGGCGGCTGTCTCGCCGACGACATGGGGCTCGGCAAGACCATCACCCTGATCGCCCTGCATCTGCACCGCCGGTGCGACCCCGAAGCCTCCGGGCCCACCCTGGTGGTCTGCCCCACCTCCCTGATGGGCAACTGGCGGCGCGAGATCGAGAGGTTCGCGCCGGGCACCCCCGTGCGCCGCTACCACGGGGCCGCGCGCAGCCTGGACGGCCTCATGGACGGCGAGTTCGTGCTCACCACCTACGGCACGATGCGGCTCGACGCGCGGCGGCTGGCCGAGGCCGGGCCGTGGGGCATGGTGGTCGCGGACGAGGCGCAGCACGTGAAGAACCCGTTCTCGGCGACGGCGCGGCAGCTGCGCACCATCGGCGCGAAGGCCCGCGTGGCGCTCTCCGGGACCCCCATCGAGAACAACCTCTCCGAGCTGTGGGCGATCCTCGACTGGACCACACCGGGCGTGCTGGGCACCCATGAGGCGTTCCGCCGCCGCTACGCCCAGGCCGTGGAGGGCGGAAGCGACCCCGAGGCCGCCGCGCGGCTGGCGGAACTGGTCCGCCCCTTTCTGCTCCGGCGCCGCAAGTCCGACCCCGGCATCGCCCCCGAGCTGCCGCCGAAGACCGAGACGGACCGGGCCGTCGCGCTCACCAAGGAGCAGGCCGGTCTCTACGAGGCGGTGGTGCGCGAGATCCTCGCCGAGATCTCCGGCACCGGAGGTCTCGTCCGGCGCGGACTCATCGTCAAGCTCCTCACCGGTCTGAAGCAGATCTGCAATCACCCGGCGCAGTACCTGAAGGAGGACCGGCCCGTGATCCCCGGGCGCTCGGGCAAACTGGAGCTGCTCGACGAGTTGCTGGACACCCTCCTGGCCGAGGGCGCGAGCGTCCTGGTCTTCACCCAGTACGTCCGGATGGCGCGCATCCTTCAGGACCATCTGGCCGCCCGCGGGGTACCGGCCCAGCTGCTGCACGGCGGGACGCCGGTGGCGCGGCGCGAGGAGATGGTGCGGCGCTTCCAGGACGGCGAGGTGCCGGTGTTCCTGCTGTCGCTGAAGGCGGCGGGCACCGGGCTCAACCTCACCCGGGCCGGGCATGTCGTGCACTACGACCGCTGGTGGAACCCGGCCGTCGAGGCACAGGCCACCGACCGCGCGTACCGCATCGGCCAGACCCAGCCGGTGCAGGTCCACCGCATCATCGCGGAGGGCACCGTGGAGGACCGCATCGCCGCGATGCTGACGCGCAAACGGCAGCTGGCGGATGCCGTGCTCGGCTCCGGCGAGGGCGCGCTGACCGAACTGACCGACGCCGAGCTGGCGGAGCTCGTGGAGCTGAGGGGGACCGGGCGATGAGCGGTGCCGAGTACGTCCACGACGGACCGGGCCGGGACGGCGCACGCGCGGACGGCGTCCGCGCGTGCGCCGTCCCGGGGACTCCGGCTCCCGTCGGGGCGGCGCCGATGGCGGCGGCGCACGCCCCGAGCGCACCCTGACCGCGCTGCCACCCGCCCGCGGCCGTGGCTTCGCGCGCACCTGGTGGGGCCAGGCGTGGCTGAAGGCCCTGGAGGACACGGCGCTGGACGGCGGGCAGCTCAGGCGCGGCCGGGGGCACGCGCGCCAGGGGGCGGTGGGCGCGGTGTGCGTGCGTCCGGGCCGGATCACCGCCGTGGTGCGGGACCGGGACCGCACGCCCTACCGGTCCGACGTCCTGCTGCGGGAGTTCACCGGGGCGGAATGGGACCGGCTGCTGGAGGTGGTCGCGGACCGCTCCGGCCATATCGCCGCCCTGCTGGACCGCGACATGCCCCCGCAGCTGGCCGAGGACGCGGCGGCGGTGGGCGTCGAACTGCTGCCGGGGACAGGCGACCTGGAGCCGGAGTGCGGCTGCGAGGCGTGGGACCACTGTCCGCACACCGCCGCGCTGTGCTACCAGCTCGCCCGGCTCCTGGACGAGGATCCTTTCCTGCTCCTGCTGATGCGCGGACGCGCGGAACGGGAGGTGCTGGACGAACTCCAGGCGCGCAGCACGGCCCGGGCCGCCCGGCACGTCCCGCGGGCGGCGGAGGACGCCCCTCCGCCGGCTCCGGAGGGCGTACCGGCCCGGGAGGCGTTCGCCGCGCCCGGCC
>NZ_BBOX01000626.1 GCF_001553455.1 Streptomyces hygroscopicus subsp. hygroscopicus | reverse complement strand
GACCCCCGCCACCCCGGGCCGGGACCTCCCCTGGATCCTCTCGGCGCGCAGTGCACGCGCGCTGGGCGCCCAGACGCGGCGACTGCGCGCCCACCTGGACGAGCACCCCGACCTCGACGCCGCCGACATCGGCCGCTCCCTGGCAGCCACCCGGTCCGTCTTCGACCACCGCACCGTCCTGCTCGGCGCGGACCGGGCCGAACTCACCGCCGCCCTCGACGGCGGACCCGCCGCCGACGCGGTCAGTGGCACCGCCAAGCCCGGCCGCACCGCCTTCCTCTTCCCCGGCCAGGGCGCGCAGCACATCGGCATGTGCCGCGAGCTGTACCGGACCCACTCCGTCTTCGCCGAGGCTCTGGACCAGGTGTGCGCCCAGTTCGAACCGCGCCTGCGGGACGTGCTGTTCGCCGACCCGGACAGCGACGACGCGGCGCTGCTCCACCAGACGCGGTACACCCAGCCGGCGATCTTTGCCGTCGAGGTCGCGCTGTACCGGCTCCTCACCTCCTGGGGCGTCACCCCCGACCTCGTCATCGGCCACTCCTTCGGGGAGATCGCCGCCGCCCACGTCTCCGGTGTGCTCTCCCTCGCCGACGCGGCCACCCTCGTCGCCGCCCGCGGCGAGCTGATGCAGGCGCTGCCCGACGGCGGCGCGATGTACGTGGTCGAGGCGACCGAGGAGGAGGCCGCCGAGGCACTCACCGGCATCGACGACGTCTCGATCGCCGTGATCAACGGGCCGACGCAACTCGTGCTCTCCGGCAACGGCGAGACCGTGGCCCGTATCGCCGAGGACTTTCACGCGCGGGGCCGCAGGACCACCAGGCTGCGCGTCTCGGTCGCCGCCCACTCCCCGCTGATGGACCCCGTACTGGCGGACTTCACCGACGTCGCCCGCGGCCTGTCGTACGCGCCGCCCACCCTGCCCGTCATCTCCAACGTCACCGGCCGGGTCGCCACCGCGGACCAGCTGTGCTCGCCGGACTACTGGGTCGACCACGTCCGTGCCACCGTCCGCTTCCACGACGGCGTGGCCGCCCTCCGCGCCCAGGGCGCCACCCGGTTCCTCGAACTCGGCCCCGACGCCGTGCTCACCCCCCTCATCGAACCCGCCGAGGCCGAACTGGCCGTATCGCTGCTCCACCGGGACCAGCCGGAGCCCAGGACGCTGCTGCGCGGGCTCGCCGAGGCGTTCGTCGCCGGCGTCGGCGTCGACTGGACGGCCGCGTTCGCGGACACCGGCGCCCACCTCGTCGACCTCCCCACCTACGCCTTCCAGCGGGAGCGCTACTGGGTGGGCGAGGAGCCCACCGGGGCCGCCGTCCCGGTCGTGGCGGACGACCACGTCAGCTCCGCCACCCTCGCCCTCCGCGAGCGCCTGCTCGACCAGCCGGAGGGCTTCCTCGCGCAGTGGCTGGCCGCGCACCTGACCGCACTGGACGGCCCCGAGCACGCCGAGGGCCGTACGACCTTCCGCGATCTCGGCTTCGACTCCGCCCGCTCCGTCCAGCTGCGCAACCGGCTCGCCTCCGCCACCGGCCTGCGGCTTCCCAGCAGCCTGCTCTTCGACTACCCCACTCCGGACGCACTCGTCGACTATCTGCGCGATCGGATCCTCGGCGTGCTCCCCGCCGAGGAGACCGTCACCCGCCGGCCGGCCGTCGACGGCGACCCCATCGCCATCGTCGGTATGGCCTGCCGGCTGCCGGGCGGCATCGCCTCGCCGCAGCAGCTCTGGCAGGCCGTGGCCGACGGCGTGGACGCCACCGCCGAGTTCCCGACCGACCGGGGCTGGAACCTCGCCGCGCTCTACGACCCCGACCAGGACCGTGTCGGCACGAGCTACGTCCGCCGGGGCGGCTTCCTGGACACCGCGGGCGAGTTCGACGCCGAGTTCTTCGGCATCAGCCCGCGCGAGGCCATCGCCATGGACCCGCAGCAGCGGTTGCTGCTGGAGACCTCCTGGGAGGCGGTCGAGCGGGCCGGTATCCGCCCCGACTCCCTGCGCGGCGGCCGCGTCGGCGTGTTCGTCGGCGCCACCTCGATGGAGTACGGGCCCCGGCTGCACGAACCGGTCGAGGGCACCGACGGCCTCCGGCTGACCGGCAGCACCTCAAGCGTCGCCTCCGGACGGGTGGCGTACACCTTCGGGTTCGAGGGTCCGGCGGTGACGGTGGACACGGCGTGCTCGTCGTCGCTGGTGGCCCTGCACCTGGCGGCGCAGGCGCTGCGGAACGGTGAGTGCGATCTGGCGCTGGCGGGCGGTGTCACGGTGATGTCCACGCCGGGCATGTTCGTGGAGTTCTCGCGTCAGCGGGGTCTGGCGGCGGACGGCCGCTGCAAGCCGTTCTCGGACGACGCGGACGGTACGGGGTGGGCCGAGGGTGTGGGTCTGCTGGTGGTGGAGCGGCTGTCGGACGCGCGGCGCAACGGTCACCAGGTGCTCGCGGTGGTGCGCGGCAGCGCGGTCAACCAGGACGGCGCGTCCAACGGTCTGACGGCGCCGAATGGTCCGTCGCAGCAGCGGGTGATCCGGCAGGCGCTGGCCAGCGGGCGGCTGGGTCCCGGTGATGTGGATGTGGTGGAGGCGCACGGTACGGGCACGACGCTGGGTGACCCGATCGAGGCGCAGGCGCTGCTCGCCACCTACGGCCAGGGCCGGACCCAGGACGCACCGCTGTGGCTCGGGTCGGTGAAGTCGAACATCGGGCACACGCAGGCGGCGGCGGGCGTGACCGGTGTGATCAAGATGGTGATGGCGATGCGGCAGGGTGTGCTGCCGCGCACGCTGCACGTGGGAGAACCGTCGCACCATGTGGACTGGTCGGCGGGCGCGGTGAGTCTGCTGACGGAGGATCAGC
>NZ_BBOX01000625.1 GCF_001553455.1 Streptomyces hygroscopicus subsp. hygroscopicus | reverse complement strand
GGGTACCACATCGCTGCGCGATGTGCAAGCGAACTGCCCCGCTGCGCGGGGCAGTTGCGGGAGCTGCGCTCCCGCTGGCCCTCGCGATGCGAGGGCGGTCCCCTCCGCTGCGCTCCAGGGACCGGTGGAGCCGGCCGCTGCGCGTCCGGCTGCCGCGCATCGCGCGGCCGTGACTGACGGGATGTCAGGTGCGGCTAGCGGGGCCTCCAGTACGGGAGTTGAGGAGTTGCTCCGCACTCCTCGGGCGGAGCCGCTGCGCTCCCCGCCTGACGGTCCTTCCGGCTGCGCCTCCAGAACCGCCGGGGCCCGCTACCGCGGGCCGGGCTGACTACGAGGAGTGGGGGTCGCTCGTTCGGGTGGGTTCCAGTGTAGTGGCTGCATCAGGATGATGCAGCATGTACCGTTGGCGAAAACACAAGACACCCCCCAACCACCCAGGGCCGGGCCGATACTCGGCAATAGGAAAAGGGAAACCGCATGTGGAGTGCTCAGGATGTGACGCGGGATCAAGTTAGGTGTCAGTCAAAGGGCCTCGATATGGCCGCCGTTGCGGAGAAGGTCGCGGAGGCTGCTGCCCGCGAGCGTGAGACAGCAGAGCAGCTGAGGCGAGGCGGTTCCTTCTCCGAGATCCAGATGGACCCGGAGCGGCTGGCTGCCATCTGGGGGGCAACGCACGCGGAGTGGCGGCGCGTCAGGGCCTTGATGGCTCAGGCCGGTTGGGACGCGTACGAGCCGGTGCGGGACACCGAGGGCTCCACGTGGGCTCGGGAGCGCGAAGAACGGCGTGACGGTGCTCTCGCGGCCCGGGCCGCCTTCGAGGCGCGGCGTCGGGAGGAGGCGGATGAGCTGCGGGCGGAGCTGTGGCTGTCTGCCGCGCCCAGTCGGCTGATCCGGGCGGTGGCCGATCGGGCCGGGCTTATGCCTGCCCAGGTCCTGGCGCAGCTCGCGGAACGGGTCGTCGTGGGCGACGACGGTACGGTGTCAGTCCCGCCTTTCACGCCGTCCCGGTGATTTCCCAAAGCGGTCAGAAAACGAGTTAGAGGAGGATTGCAAAATGCCGGGTATTCAGCTCAAGGAACACCAGGTCGACCAGAAGGCGGCTTTCCGCAAGTGGGTGGGATTCCCTGCAAGGTCATCTGTGCCCCCGGAAGGGGCGCGGGGCACGATCGTGTCAGCCACCGGGTCGGGCAAGACGATCACAGCCGCCGCGTGCGCGCTGGAGTGCTTCCGGGACGGCCGGATCCTCGTGACCGTGCCGACCCTGGACCTGCTCGTGCAGACCGCCCAGGCGTGGCGCCTGGTGGGCCACCGGGCCCCGATGGTGGCAGTGTGCTCGCTGGAGAACGACCCGGTGCTGAACGAGCTGGGCGTGCGCACCACCACCCACCCCATCCAGCTCGCGCTGTGGGCCGGGTCGGGGCCGGTGGTCGTGTTCGCCACGTACGCCTCGCTGGTGGACCGCGAGGACATTGACGCACCCGAGGGGCAGCGGAAGGTTCGCGGGCCGCTGGAGGCCGCTCTGGCGGGCGGAGAGCGGCTGTACGGGCAGCAGATGACAGGCTTCGACCTCGCGATCGTGGATGAGGCCCACGGCACCGCCGGTGATCTCGGGCGGCCGTGGGCCGCGATCCACGACAACCAGCGGATCCCCGCCGACTTCCGGCTCTACCTCACGGCGACTCCGCGCATTCTGGCGGCTCCTCCCCAGCCGCGAAGGGCTGCGGGCGGCCAGGAGCTGGAGATCGCGTCGATGGGCCAGGACTCCGAGACGTACGGGCCGTGGCTGGCCGAGCTGGGGCTTTCGGAGGCAATCGAGCGGGGCATCCTCGCCGGGTTCGAGATCGACGTGCTGGAGATCCGCGATCCCTCCCCCGTCTTCGGGGAGTCGGACGAGGCGCTGCGGGGCCGACGCATGGCGCTCCTGCAGACGGCGCTCCTGGAGCACGCCGCGAAGTGGAACCTGCGCACCGTGATGACGTTCCACCAGCGGGTGGAGGAGGCAGCGGCGTTCGCGGAGAAGCTGCCGGAGACCGCTGCCGAGCTGTACGTCAACGACGCCTCCGACGACGACCTGGCCCAGGCCGACCGGCTGCCGAGGTCGTCCATCGAGGCGGAGTTCTACGAGCTGGAGGCCGGTCGCCACGTCCCGCCGGACCGGGTGTGGTCGGCGTGGCTGTGCGGCGACCACCTCGTCGCCGAACGCCGGGAGGTGCTGCGGCAGTTCGCAGGCGGGATCGACGCGAACAACCGGCGCGTACACCGGGCGTTCCTCGCTTCCGTGCGGGTCCTCGGGGAAGGCGTCGACATCACCGGCGAGCGCGGGGTGGAGGCGATCTGCTTCGCCGACACCCGCGGCTCGCAGGTAGAGATCGTGCAGAACATCGGCCGCGCGCTGCGCCTCAACCGCGACGGCTCCACCAAGGTCGCCCGGATCATCGTGCCGGTGTTCCTCCAGGCCGGCGAGGACCCCGCCGACATGGTCGCCTCCGCCTCGTATGCCGGGTTGGTCGCTGTGCTCCAGGGCCTCCGCAGTCATGATGAACGACTCGTTGAGCAGCTCGCCTCCCGTGCCTTCACCCGCGGCAAGCACGCGCGCAAGGTGCACGTGAAGCGGGACGAAGAGGGTCGGATCATCGGCGCCGGCGAGGACCAGGAGCACGACGACACCCAGGCCGCCGCCGAATCGGCTCTTCTCTACTTCTCCTCTCCAAGGGACGCGGCGACGATCTCCGCGTTCCTCCGTACGCGGGTATACCGGCCCGAGTCGCTGGTGTGGTTGGAGGGCTACCAGGCCCTCATCCGCTGGCGGGCCGAGAACGAGATCACCGGCCTGCACGCCGTGCCCTACGACGTGGAGACCGAAGTCGGCCTGACGAAGGACTTCCCGCTGGGGCGCTGGGTGCACCAACAGCGCAAAGCGCTGCGCGCTGGAGAGCTAGAG
>NZ_BBOX01000624.1 GCF_001553455.1 Streptomyces hygroscopicus subsp. hygroscopicus | reverse complement strand
GGCGCTCGCCGTCGACGGCACCTACGCCGCCCCCGGGCAGCGCGCTCCCCACCCCGGCGACCAGCCTGGAGCCGGGGCGCGCGGCGGGTGGGGCTCGGCGGGTCCCGGCCGCCCAGGCCACGGCGGGGCTCCCGACCCCGGGCAGCGCGGCGGGCAGCGGACCGGCGGCGCGGGGCACGGCGACTCGCCGTACGGCGACACGACCGCCGCCCACGGCCGACACGGCGAGGGCGACGCCAGCCATGGCGACGCCGGACGCGGCGGACAGGCATACGGCCACGGGCCCGGCGAACCGACCGGACACGCAAACCCCGGCCAACCGGGCGCCGCTCCACGCGGCGGACAACGAGACGGACGCACGGGGCACGGCGACTCGCCGTACGGCGACACGACCGCCGCCCACGGCCGACACGGCGAGGGCGACGCCAGCCATGGCGACGCCGGACGCGGCGGACAGCCGTACGACCAAGGGCGCGGCGGACAGCCGTACGACCAAGGGCGCGGCGGACAGCCGTATGGCCACCGGCACAACGAACCAGCCGGACCCGCAAACCCCGGCCAACCGGGCGCCGCTCCACGCGGCGGACAACGAGACGGCGGCACAGGGTACGGCGGCGCTTCCGGCGACGCCGGGACGTACGACGGCGAGGCGTACACCGGACAGCCGCAAGCCCGGGACGGCGGGTACGGCGGCGCCGCACAGCGTGGCGGCAGCGCCCGGCGTGGTGACGACGCCTGGCAGAGCGGGGGCGCCGCACAACGTGGCGACGGCACCCAGCAGGGCGGAGGCGCCGCACAGCGTGGCGACGGCGCGCGGCAGGGCCGGGGCGGCGGGCGGCGCGGGGGCGATCGCACGCATGCGGGCGCCTACGCGCTGGACGCGCCGGGGGCGCAGGCGCGGCGGCGGGGCATAGGGGCCTGGGTGCGGCAGCTGACCGGAAAGGCGGCCGAGCGAGGCCAGGCGCGGGAAGACGGAAGCGCGCAGGCCATAGCGGCACGCGCCGCCGCGGAGGTGGAGGAGTCGCAGCGGCGGTGGCCGGACCCGGCCGCCGTGCTGATGACGGCGCTGGGGCCGGGACCCCGGTTGTGGGAGCGCGCCCAGGGGCATCCGGACACGCTCACCGTGCGGCTCGGCTCGGCCGACCGGCTGGCGGCCGACGGCGGGCTGTTGCCCGCCGCGCCCGTGACCGTGGACCTGCGGCAGAGCGGGTCGCTGGGGCTGGCCGGGCCCCGGACGCGGGTGGCCGGGCTCGTCCGGTCCGTCGTCGCGCAACTGGCGGCCCTGCACTCACCGGCCGTCCTGGAGATCGTGCTGATCAGCGGCGAGGAGCGGATGGCGGAGTGGTCGTGGCTCGGCTGGCTGCCGCAGCTCCAGCCGTCGCGCGGGCAGGACTGCCGACTACTGCTCGCGTACGACGTGGAGCAGGCCACGGCCCGTACGGCCGAGCTGACCCGGCGGCTGGAGGACGGGCCGCTTGGCCCCGGCTGGGCGGACGCCTCCCCGGCCGCCGTGGCCGCCGTGGCCGCGCGCCACTCCGGGCCGTACACCGTGGTGGTCGTGGACGGCGTCCCCGGTCCCGCCGCGTTGCGCGACACGCTCGCCCGGCTGGCGGTGACCGGCCGGGCGGCCGGGATCCACCTGCTGTGTCCGGCCGAGGCGCCTGCCGCCTCGCCCACGTCCCCGCTGCCGAGGAGCTACGAGGCCGCGTGCGCGGCGTCTCCGGCCTTCGCGGCGTGCGGGGTGGCGGCCGTGCTGAGCGGCGATGTGGCCACGGGGCTGCAGATCGTCCCCGGGGGCGGGCCCATGCCGGGTGCCACCGGGGTCACCGGGGTCACCGGCACCACCGGAGTCACCGGCGCGACCGGCGCCACCACGACCGTGACCGTGGACGCGGTGTCGGCGGCGTGGGCCGAGCGGTTCGCGCGGGCGCTCGCGCCCCTGCGCCCGGCCGCCGCCGGGCAGGGCGGCGCGTTCGGCGGCCCCGGCGGTCCGCCGACCGCCCCACTGCCGGACTCGGCACGGCTGCTGGACGAGTTGGGGCTCGCGCGGGCCACGCCCGCGTCGCTGATGGCCCGTTGGGCGGCCGCGGCGGACGAGGTTCCGGCGGGCGGCCGGG
>NZ_BBOX01000623.1 GCF_001553455.1 Streptomyces hygroscopicus subsp. hygroscopicus | reverse complement strand
GGCGGTGCTCGGCGCCGGGCCGCGCGGCCCGCTCTCGGTCGATCTGGCCGCCGACGGCCCGCACGCGCTGATCGAGGGCGCGGCGGGCACCGGTAAGACGGAGCTGTTGCGCTCGTTCGCCGCCTCGCTGGCGGCCGCCGAACGGCCGGACCGGCTCGAGCTGGTACTCCTCGACGGGGCCGGAGCGGGGGCCGGGAGCGGCACCGGCGCGGGCGAGGGGCTGCGGGTGTGTACGGACCTGCCGCATGTCTCGACGCATCTGGCGGCCACCGACCCGGTACGGATGCGGGAGTTCGCGCAGGCGCTCAGCTCGGAGCTCAAGCGCCGCGCCGAACTGCTGGGTCCGCTGGACTTCACCGCCTGGCACGCCCGGTCCCTCCAGGGCGACGGCGGCGGTGACGGCGCCGCCGACGCGGGCGGGGGCCCGAGCGCGACCCGCACGGGCTCGCCCCGCACGGGCGCGACCGGCACCGGCACCACCGGCCCAGGCACCACCGGCCCAGGCACCACCGGCACCGGCGTGACCGGCACCGGCACCACCGGCCCAGGCACCGCCAGCCCAGGCGCCACCGGCACCGGTGCGGCCCGTGTGGTCGCGCCCCGGCCGCCCGGCGACATCGACCCCCCGCCGAGCGACACCCTCCGCACGCTCAACCTGCGCGCCCAGCGCGCCCAACGCACCCCGAGCGCGTCAGCCGCCGCCCGCCCCCGCCCCCTGCCCCGTCTCGTCGTCCTCGTCGACGACTTCGACGCGCTGGTGGCCCCGGCCCTCGGCAGTCCCGGCCGCCCGGCGGCCGGTTCGGTCGTACGGGCCCGTGGACGGGATCGCCCGCGACGG
>NZ_BBOX01000622.1 GCF_001553455.1 Streptomyces hygroscopicus subsp. hygroscopicus | reverse complement strand
ACCCCAGGGACCCCACCTCCGCCCCGCCCGAGCCCCCCGGTCCGCCGGTGCTCCGCAAGGGCGACAGCGGGCCCGAGGTGGTCGAGCTGCAGAAGCGGCTGGGGCAGCTGCTGCTCTATATAGGGGTGTCGGACGGGAAGTACGACGACGGGGTGCGGAACGCGGTCTCCAACTACCAGAGCCAGCACGACATCACGGACGACCCGGACGGTGTCTACGGCGAGAACACCCGCAACGACCTGGAATCCAGAACGGACGAGCCCTAGCAGGACGCCGGGCCGAGTTCCTGGACGAGCCGGGGAAGCCGAGCCCCCGGACGAGCCGGGGAAAGTCCTCGGAGGGGCCAGGGGAAGCCCGCGAACGGGCCGGGGGAAGCCCCCGAGCGGGCCGGGGGCGAGTTCCCGAACAGGCCGGGGGAAGCCCCCGGACGAGCCGGGAGAAGTCCCCGAACGAGCCCGGGGCGAGTTCCCGAACAGGCCGGGAGAAGTTCCCGAACGAGCCGGGAGAAGCCCCCGAACGGGCCGGAGACGAGTTCCCGTACGAGCCCCGGACAGGGTCCCGCAGGGGCCCGGGACAAGGCCCCGGACGAGCCCTCCCCTGGCGTAGACGGGCAACGCTTTGTATCGTGGAGGAACAAAGTGGTTCCGCCCGCTCTCCCTGACCGGCGGGCGGGACCGCTTGTCTCTTTCCGCGCACGCGCCCAGGAGCCCCGATGTCCCTCACCGCTCGCGCACTCCTCCTCGACATGGACGGCACCCTCGTCAACTCCGACGCCGTGGTCGAGCGCTGCTGGCGGCGGTGGGCGGCCGAGCACGGACTGGACGCGGAGGAAGTGATCGGGATCGCCCACGGACGGCAGGCCCACGCGACCATGGCGGACCTCCTCCCCGACCGCCCGGTCGAGCAGAACCTGGCCGACAACCAGCGGCTGCTGGAGTGGGAGACCACGGATCTCGACGGCGTCGTGCCGGTGCCCGGCGCCCCCGCCTTCATGGCCTCGCTGGCCGGTCTTCCGCACGCCCTGGTGACCTCCGCCGACAAGGCACTCGCCCGCGCCCGGATGGGCGCCGCCGAGCTGCCGATGCCGCAGGTGCGGGTCACCGCGGAGTGCGTCGGCGCGAGCAAGCCGGACCCGGAGGGCTTCCTCAAGGGCGCCGCCGAGCTGGGTTTCGCCCCCGCCGACTGCGTGGTCTTCGAGGACTCGGAGGCCGGTATCGCGGCGGGCCGGGCGGCCGGAATGCGGGTGATCGGAGTCGGACCGCGGGCCGCGGCACACGCCCCGGACGTGCACGTACGGGATCTGGAGCAGGTGAGGGTCGAGCCGCTGTCCGACGGCACCCTGCAGCTGCGCTTCACGGACTGAGCGCCGCCGCCCCCTCCCCGGCGCACGAGACACCCGGGGCGCTCCGGCCGCGGCCCATCTGACCGGGGGCACTCAAGCCGCCAGGCCCCAGACCGCAGCCCGGCGGACCGCAGCCCACCAGATGGTGCCCGCTCAAGCGGCCAGGCGGCGACCCCGGACAGCGACGGCTCAAGCCACGGCCCCGGACAGCAACGGCTAGTCACGGCGGCCCCGGACAGCGATCGCGTAGGCCGCGACCCCGGACGGCAACCGTGCAGGCCGCACCTCAGACCACAGCCCCGCTGACGAAACCCCCAGACCGCAGCCCCGCAAACGACAGCGCCCGCGAGACCGCAGCCCCGAACCGCGGGCGAACCCCAAGCCCGAAACCTCGGTCCAGCCCCCGAACCGCCGCTGCTCAGGCCGCGATGGCCTCGTACAGGCTGAATCCACCCAGCGCCAGCATCACCAGCGCCGCGATCTTGGTGATCAGCCGCAGCGGCACGAACCGCATGAGGGTGCGCCCGCCCATGATGCCCAGCCCCGCGACGGCCCACAGCGCCAGCACCGCGCCCACACCGACCGACAGCGGGTCGTCGTAGCGGGCGGCGAGGTTCGCGGTCATGATCTGGGTGAGATCGCCGAACTCGGCGACCAGGATCAGCATGAAGCCCGCCCCGGACACCTTCCAGAAGCTCTGGTCGGCGGGCTTGCGGACCTCTTCCTCCTCGTCGTCCTTCTTGAAGAGCAGCATCGCCGCTCCCCCGAGGAAGAGCGCCCCCACGATCGCCTGCAACAGCCGGTGCGGCAGCAGGGTGAGCACGCTACCCGCCGCGATCGCGAGCCCGACGTGGAGGAGGAAGGCCGCCGCCACGCCGACGAAGACGTACGACGCGCGATAGCGGGTGCCGAGCATCAGTCCGGCCAGAGCGGTCTTGTCGGGAAGTTCGGCGAGGAAGACGACGCCGAAGACAACGGCGGCGACGGTGATGCTGAACACGGAAACGGATACCTCATGGGTCAGGCCGCGCCAACGGCCCCGGGGAGGGATCGCTTCGGCACGGCAGCGTCGGACACTGCGGCCGAAGGTCTCGCTGGCGCACGGCCGCCGCCTTCCGCGGTGGTTTCCGTACGCTCCGGGCGCCGGCCCGCACCCCATGGGGCGGGCAGTATGTCGACGGTCCGGCGAGGAGCTACTCCCCTTCTGCTGCCGACCAGGATACGGGAACCCTCCGCTGCGGCCACACCCCGACCGCCGGCTCCGGCACCGGCACCCGCCGCGACCGCCACCGCCCGCACCGCTGCACCGCCCTCCTCGCCACCAACGCCACCAACGCCACCAACGAACTCAGCGCGAACAGCCGCACCGCGCCCACCGAGTACGGGGCCAGGCGTCGCCCGGCGGAGTGCCGATGAGGCCGTCGATGAGTGTGACAAGTCCCACAGCCCGGGTCCGGCCGAGCCCCGGTGGCAGCGTGGCCAGGGCCGCCGGGCGATCACTGGCCGGTGCGTCGCAGGGCCCTGGCCCGGCCGAGCGGCACAGTGCACCGACCCGACCGAGCACCCCCGCCCACCAGCCCAGCCGCACACCCCATCCCACCGACCCCACCAAACAACCCAGCCCCACCAACCCAGCCGACCCGACCAAGCACCCACACCCACACCCACCAAC
>NZ_BBOX01000621.1 GCF_001553455.1 Streptomyces hygroscopicus subsp. hygroscopicus | reverse complement strand
GGACCATGCGGCCGGACGGCTCCACCACTTCGGCTTGGGCCCGTTCGGCTCGTCCATGATCTCCCTTTTTCTGAGGGCTCGGTTCGCCTCCGGGGCACCGTGGTCCCCCAGCCACCGCTGGGAGGTACCCCTGTCGACGGTCGACCGTGCTCGGGCCCTCGCGCGGCGGCAGCCGCGTACCGATCGCAGCCCCCGGGCACCCCCGCGCGCTCTCCCTCACGACAGCGCGCGGCCCTTCGGCTCGTCCCCGGCTGCCGCCGGGGCGTGCCCACGCCCCGGGGCCGCACTGTCCGGAGGCGATTCAACCAGGTCCGCCCCCGCTCGCGCAGGCCGGCCGGAAAGACCTCGTCATGATCGGCGAAGACCCGCGGTCACGGCAGGCGCGGACGCGCCAGGGCCTCCAAGGGCCGGGCCCATCTCCCGGGCCTCCGAGGACCTCGTCGTCGGCCCGCTATTTCGGGGGCGCGGTGGTCCCGAGATACGGCGAGCCGCCCGACGAGGGCTGGGACGGGACCTCCAGCTGGGTCGGCGCGGGGGCCGGGGGTGTGGAGTTCGACGTCCGCAACAGCTCGGTGACCGAGAGAATCGGCTGTATCAGCGGGTTCAGCGCCGCCCCGGCGGGCTGGCGCAGCGCCGGTGGGTGCGGGGTGGACGTCGGGGACGGGGTGGCCGTGCGGGTGTCCGTGGTGGCCATCAGCCCCACCTCCTGGCGGGTCCGCTCCCGGACGCCCGTGTTCACGGCGTCGGCGCCGAACGGGGCGACCGCGGTGTCGGCGCCGTCGGCCGAGTTCCCCGGGGGGTCGACCGCCGCGTCCAGCGGAAGCGCCGCGCCGAGCGCGAAGGCCGCCAGGGAGACCGCTCCGGCCGCCGCGAAGGCGAACCTGCGGCGCGGGGCCGGGCGCTCGACCTCATGGATCCTGAAGCCGCGCTGACGCGAGGCCCTGGCCGACGCCGCCGGTGCGATCGCGGTACCCGGAGGCACCGCGGGCACGAAGGCGAACGTCCGCTCCCGTCTCTCCTCCGCCTCGCGGACATCGCGCGGGCCGCGGACGTCCCGTGGGCCGCCGTGCAGATCGCGCGGGCCGAAGACGCCCGAGCCGCCGAAGGCGGAGCCGCCTCCCATACCGTCCTCGCCGCCCGCGGCCAGGCCCTGCAGACGCGCCAAAAAGCCCTCGGACGGGGCCGGGGGCGCCGTCTGGGCGAACACACTCTTCAGCCGACGCTGAGCATCGGCCTCCGCCTTGCACTTGCAGCAGGTGGCGAGATGGGCGAGGACGCGCTCGCGCGCATCATGCCCGAGCTCACCGTCGACCAGAGCCGCAAGGCGGTCGCCGAGATGCTGCTCGGCGGGGGACGGACCGCCTGATCGGGTCACGCGATTCCGACCTCCCCGCTCAGCCGGGGGCCCGCGACACGCGGCGCCACCGCGGCGACCTCTCGCTGGTGTCCGGTCCGCGCCGCGGGGGCGCGGTGCTGCAGCGCCTTGCGCAGATGCGAGCGACCGCGGTGGATGCGGCTGCGCACGGTGCCCAGCTTGACCCCCAGGGTGGCCGCGATCTCCTCGTAGGACAGCCCCTCGATGTCGCAGAGCACCACGGCAGCGCGGAACTCCGGGGCGAGGGTGTCCAGCGCCTGCTGCACATCGGCGTCGAAGTGGGTGTCGTTGAAGTGCTGCTGGGGAGAGGGCTCGCGGCTGGGGAGCCGCTCCGCCGCGTCCTCGCCGAGAGCGTCGAAGCGGATGCGCTGCCGGCGGCGGACCATGTCGAGGAAGAGATTGGTGGTGATGCGGTGCAGCCAGCCCTCGAACGTGCCCGGGGTGTACGTCGACAGCGAGCGGAAGACGCGGACGAAGACCTCCTGGGTGAGATCCTCGGCGTCGTGCTGGTTACCGGTGAGCCGATAGGCGAGGCGGTAGACCCGTGCGCTGTGGGTGCTGACGATCTCCTCCCAGGTGGGAGGCGTCCACGCCGGTGCGTCCGCGCCCGTGGCGAAGGTCGCTGTGGTGGCGGAGTCGGCGACGGTGGCACCTCCCGTGCCCTTAGGGCTACGGGGGCGGGAACGGTCAGCATTGTTGGTCACGGATTTCGGCTCGCCCGCTGACCTGCGAAAGCGCTTCAGCACTCTCCGGTCACCGGCCGCAGCCGCACCTCCCCTGTCGGCTCTGGTGGTGTCCAGTAGAGCCCCTACCATATCCACCTCGCCCGTTAGCTCCGGATAAGCATTTTTGACCTGCATTTGGTCGTGATCCATACGGTCCCCCCGGGCTCTACAACGCCTGGTCCCATCTGCGGGTTCCCGTGCGCAGCGGATACAGTCACCGTTGCGCCAACTACGGGGACAGGAGAGGGTCATTACCGCCAACCGGCAGACGAGCTGGGCGTTCGCCGACGCGTTCGTCGCCGAGGACGAAGCCCTTCACTGGGCCCGGGACCGGGCCCGGGAGTCAGGGCTGCGCTCGGTGTCGGCCGGCACCGGCGCCGCGCTGCGGCTGCTCGCTGCCGCGGCCGACGCCAAGGCCGTCGCCGAGATCGGCACCGGGACGGGCGTCTCGGGCATCCATCTGCTGCGGGGCATGCGCCGGGACGGGGTGCTCACCACCGTGGACACCGAACCGGAGATGCAGCAGTTCGCCAAGCAGGCGTTCCGCGCGGCCGGGTTCACCGGGAACCGGGCTCGCTTCATCCCCGGCCGCGCCCTCGACGTACTGCCCCGGCTGGCCGACGGCGGGTATGACCTGGTCTTCTGCGACGGCGACCGCTCGGAGTGCCTGGACTACCTCGGTGAATCGTTGCGCCTGCTGCGGCCCGGGGGGCTGGTCTGCTTCGAGGGGGTCTTCGCCAACGGGCGGACCGTGGACTCCGCCGCCCAGCCCACCGAGGTGCTGCGCGTGCGGGAGCTGCTGCGGACCGTACGGGAGTCCACCGTGCTGCAGTCGTCCCTGCTGCCGGTCGGCGACGGTCTGCTCTGCGCGGTCAAACGGGACTGAGCGGCGGGGGCGGAGTTCAGCGGCGGGGCGGGGGCGAGCGGCCGGGCGACGGGGAGCGGCCGGGCGACGGGG
>NZ_BBOX01000620.1 GCF_001553455.1 Streptomyces hygroscopicus subsp. hygroscopicus | reverse complement strand
GACCGTCGCCCGCTACCGCCCGCCGGGTCCGTCGCCGCTACCGCCCGCCGGGTCCGTCGCCCGCCGCCACGCGCCGGGTCCGTCGCCAGCCACCGCCCGGCCGGGTCCGTCGCCCGCCACCGCTCGCCGGGTCCGTCGCCAGCCGCCGCCCGCCGCCCGCCGGATCCGGCCCGGCGCACACATCCGGCCTACCGGCCCTTCCGGACGCACGCTTCGGTGCGGGAGGCTCGCCTTGGTACCCCACGCACACCACACACAGCCGTACAGCCCGTACAGCACACACCACACACACCACACACACCACGCACAGCCCACACAGCACGACCTGACGCGACCGGGGTAAGGCACTCACAGAGGCACTGCTCGGCACTGCTCGGCAGCGAGGAGGACACAAGTGGTCGACGCACACCAGACGTTCGTCATCGTCGGAGGGGGCCTGGCCGGGGCGAAAGCCGCGGAAACCCTTCGAGCGGAGGGCTTCACCGGGCGGGTGATCCTCATCTGTGACGAGCGCGACCACCCCTATGAGCGGCCCCCGCTCTCCAAGGGCTTCCTCACCGGCAGCCAGGAGCGCGACAGCGTCTTCGTCCACGAGCCCGCCTGGTACGCCCAGGCCGATATCGAGCTCCACCTCGGCCAGCCCGCCGTCCACCTGGACCGGGCCGCCAAGGCCGTGACCCTGGGCGACGGCACCCGCGTCCACTACGACCGGCTGCTGCTGGCCACCGGCGCCGAGCCGCGCCGCCTCGACATCCCCGGCACCGGCCTGGCCGGGGTCCACCATCTGCGCCGGCTGGCCCACGCCGAGCGGCTCAAGGGCGTCCTGGCCGCCCTCGGCCGGGACAACGGCCAGCTGGTCATCGCGGGCGCCGGCTGGATCGGTCTGGAGGTCGCGGCCGCCGCCCGGGGCTATGGCGCCGAGGTGACCATCGTCGAGTCCGAGCCCACCCCGCTCCATCCCGTCCTCGGCCCCGAGCTGGGCGCCCTCTTCGCCGATCTCCACGCCGAGCACGGCGTCCGTTTCCACTTCGGCGCCCGCCTCACCGAGATCACCGGCCAGGACGGCATGGTGCTGGCCGCCCTCACCGACGACGGCGAGGAGCACCCCGCCCACAGCGTGCTGGCCGCCATCGGCGCCGCCCCGCGTACCGCCCTCGCCGAGGCCGCGGGCCTGGAGGTGGTGGACCGCGCGGCGGGCGGCGGCATCGCGGTCGACGCCTCGCTGCGCACCAGCGACCCGGACATCTTCGCGGCGGGCGACGTCGCCTCCGCCCCGCTCGCCTTCCTCGAGGGCACCCCGGTACGGGCCGCCCTGCCGCCGAGCGCCCGGCTGCGCGTCGAGCACTGGGCCAACGCCCTGAACGGCGGCCCGGCGGCGGCCCGCGCCATGCTCGGCCAGGACGTCGCCTACGACCGGGTGCCGTACTTCTTCTCCGACCAGTACGACGTCGGCCTGGAGTACTCCGGCTACGCCCCGCCCGGCAGTTACGACCAGGTGCTGGTGCGCGGCGACGTCGGCAAGCGGCAGTTCATCGCCTTCTGGCTGAACGACGGCCGCCTGCTCGCGGGGATGAACGTCAACGTATGGGACGTCACCGAGCAGATCCAGCGGCTCATCCGCGGCGGCGACCAGCTGGACCCGGCGGCCCTGGCCGACCCGTCCGTCCCGCTGACCTCACTGCTGCCGTAGGCGCCGGGGCACGCCCCGGGCACGCCCCGGGCACGCCCCCACCGGGGTCCGGCAGGGTCCGGCAGGCGACGGACGGCGGTGTCGGACCCCGGCCGTAGAATTCGGGCGTGGCAGGCAGGATCAACGATGACGACGTGAAGGCGGTGCGGGCAGCGGTCCCGATCGACGCCGTCGTATCCGAATACCTCCAGCTGCGCAACGCGGGGGGTGGCAATCTCAAGGGCCTGTGCCCCTTCCATGACGAGAAGTCCCCGTCCTTCCAGGTCAGCCCCAGCAAGGGGCTCTACTACTGCTTCGGCTGCCAGGAGGGCGGCGACACCGTCGACTTCATCATGAAGATCGACCACCTCTCCTTCGCCGAGACCATCGAGCGGCTGGCCTCCCAGGCCGGGATCACCCTGCGCTACGAGGAGGGCGGTTACACCCCCGGCCGCCAGCAGGGCGAGCGCACCCGCCTGGTCGAGGCCCACAAGGTGGCCGCGCAGTTCTACATCGAGCAGCTGGAGCGCCCCGAGGCGGAGATCGGCCGCGCCTTCCTGGCCGGGCGCGGCTTCGACCAGGCCGCGGCGCAGCACTTCGGCGTCGGCTACAGCCCGGCGGGCTGGGACCACCTCGTCCGCTTCCTGCGCGGCCGTGGCTTCACCGACAAGGAGCTGATCCTCTCCGGGCTCGCCCAGGAGGGCCGGCGCGGCCCCATCGACCGCTTCCGGGGCCGGCTGATGTGGCCGATCCGGGACATCGCCGGTGAGGTCGTCGGCTTCGGCGCCCGGAAGCTGCGCGACGACGACAACGGCCCCAAGTACCTCAACACCCCCGAGACCCCGATCTACAAGAAGTCCCAGGTCCTCTACGGCATCGACCTCGCCAAGAAGGAGATCGCCAAGACCAGCCGGGCGGTGGTGGTCGAGGGCTACACGGACGTCATGGCCTGCCATCTCGCGGGCGTCACCACCGCCATCGCCACCTGCGGCACCTCCTTCGGCGGCGACCACATCAAGATCCTCCGGCGGCTGCTGATGGACAACGCGGGCGCGGAGGTCGTCTTCACCTTCGACGGCGACGCGGCCGGTCAGAAGGCGGCGCTGCGCGCCTTCGAGGACGACCAGCGGTTCGCCGCCGAGACCTCCATCGCGATCACGCCCGACGGGATGGACCCGTGCGAGCTGCGCCTGGCCCGCGGCGACGAGGCCGTGGTCTCCCTGGTCGACAGCCGGACCCCGCTGTTCGCCTTCGCGCTGACGTCGATCGTCTCCCGCTACAACCTGGACACCGAGGAGGGCCGTATCGCCGCGGTCGACGAGGCGGTACCGGTCGTCGCGGCGATCAAGAACCCGGGGCTGCGGGACCGCTATGCGATCCGCTTGATCGGGATGGTCGGCATCGCCAGTCAGGCGGAGGAGCAGTCGATCATCCGCCGGGTGCGCGGGCTGGCCCGCAGCAGGCAGAACGGCGCCCCGGAGCACGGCGGCCGCGGCGACCAGCGGGGCGGCGGTCCGGGCGGGCCCCGGTACGGCGGGCGCGGCGAC
>NZ_BBOX01000619.1 GCF_001553455.1 Streptomyces hygroscopicus subsp. hygroscopicus | reverse complement strand
AGGCGCCGCGGGGCGCGTACGGGGCTGTACGGCGGCGGGCTGTACGGCGGCGTCGGCGCGCTCCGCGAGGCGGGCGCGTACGCCCCGCTCGGCGAGGCGCTCGCAGTGGCGCAGCAGCGCGCGGCGGCGCGTCTCCTCACCGCCCCCGGCGGCCGCCCCGCACAGCGTGCGGAGCGCGGCCAGATCCTCCGCGAGCGGCTCGTAACCGGCCGCCAGGGCGCCCTGGAGCTGCTCGAGGTAGCCGACGGCGGCGCCGGGCAGGGCGGCGCGGTAGCGGGCGAGCTCGTCGAGCAGGAACGCTCGCAGCCGCCCGCCCTCGCGGGCCGCTTCGTCCACGGCCTCGGCGAGCCGGAGACAGTCCTGGACCTCCTCCGCCCGGTCCGGGCCGAGGGGGCCGGCAGAGGGAGTGACGGGGTCGGGTTGGAGGGCGATGGCGAGGGCGCGTCGGAGCACACGCAGCTCATCCGCACTGAACGCCATTCCGCCGCGGGATCCATATGGCGTGGGCATGGGGCGACTTTAAGTGCTAAGCGGACAAATTTCGCTGAGCGCCGGACGGTGCGGCGCGTTGCGGGCACCGGGCCGCCAAACGGGGGAAGCGCCGGACGGGACCGCGTCGAGTCGGCCCCGTCCGGACCCGGCACCCGGGGGCGGACCGTCGCATCCGGGTGCCGGTGTACGTGGTCGACGGCCTCTTCCGCCCGTCAATACGGAATTCGAAGTGCCGTCTTTCCCTCGATCGCTCCTTGACCCAATGGCGAAGAGCGATCGGCGCGCATGACGAATCCGGCGCGCGGGAATTCGTTTCGGAATGCCGTCAATGCGGTCGAGCACGCAGGTGACGTACTGATCGCCGGTGCTCAGCCGCGCGAGACGTTCCGCTCGTAGACCAGTCTGAGGCCGATGAGAGTCAGCCAGGGCTCATGTTCGTCGATCACTGAGGATTCTCCTAGGACCATGGGCGCCAGCCCACCGGTCGCGATCACGGTGACGTCTTCCGGATCCTCGGCCAGCTCCCGCGCCATACGGCGGACGATCCCGTCGACCTGGCCCGCGAAGCCGTAGAGGATGCCGGACTGCATGGCCTCCACCGTGTTCTTCCCGATCACGCTGCGCGGCCGGGCCAGCTCGATCTTGCGCAATTGCGCCCCGCGTACGCCCAGCGCCTCGACCGAGATCTCGATGCCCGGCGCGATGACCCCGCCCAGGTACTCACCGCGTGCGCTGACCGCGTCGAAGGTCGTCGCGGTGCCGAAGTCGACGACCACGCACGGACCCTCGTACAGCTCGACGGCGGCCAGCGCGTTGATGATCCGGTCGGCGCCGACCTCCTTGGGGTTGTCCACCAGGATCGGCACACCGGTCTTCACCCCCGGCTCGACCAGGACGGACGGCACATCGCCGTAGTAGCGGCGGGTCACCTCGCGCAGCTCGTGGAGCACCGAGGGGACGGTGGAGCAGATCGAGATGCCCGCGATGCCGTCGCCCAGCTCCTCGCCGAGCAGCGGGTGCATGCCCATCAGGCCCTGGAGCAGGACGGCGAGTTCATCGGCGGTGCGGCGGGCGTCGGTGGAGATCCGCCAGTGCTCGACGATCTCGTCGCCGTCGAAGAGGCCCAGGACGGTATGGGTGTTTCCGACGTCGATGGTCAGCAGCATGGGCGACACCGCTTCCGGGCGGGCTCACGGCCCAGGTCGGGCCCCGGGGTGGTGGACGGGGCGACGGGCGGGCAGGGGTTTCCGGCGTCGATGGTCAGCAGCATGGGTCAGCCCGCCTCGGCCTCGCGCAGGTCCAGGCCGATGTCCAGGATCGGGGAGGAGTGGGTGAGCGCGCCGACCGCCAGGTAGTCCACGCCCGTCTCGGCGTACGCACGGGCGTTCGCGAGCGTCAGGCGGCCCGAGGACTCCAGGGCGGCGCGCCCGGCGACCAGCTCGACGGCCTCGCGGGTCCGCGCCGGGGTGAAGTTGTCCAGCAGGATCAGGTCCGCGCCCGCCCGGAGGACCGGCGGGATCTGCTCCAGGGTGTCGACCTCCACCTCGATCGGTACGTCCGGGAACTCGGCCCGCACCGCGCCGAACGCCTCCGCGACGCCGCCCGCCGCGATCACGTGGTTGTCCTTGACCAGCGCGGCGTCCGAGAGCGACATCCGGTGGTTGACCCCGCCGCCGCAGCGCACCGCGTACTTCTCCAGCGCGCGCAGCCCCGGAGTGGTCTTACGGGTGTCACGGACCTTGGTCTTCGTCCCCTCGAGGGCGTCGGCCCAGGCACGGGTCGCGGTCGCGATGCCGGACAGACGGCACAGCAGGTTGAGCGCGCTGCGCTCACCGGTGAGCAGGTCGCGGGTGCGGGTGCGGACGCTCAGCAGCTTCTGGCCGGCCGTCACCCGGTCGCCGTCCTCGACGTGCCGCTCGACCTCGAACGCGTCCGTGCAGACGACGGACAGGACCGCCTCGGCGATCCGCAGCCCGGCGACGGTGCCCGCCTCACGGGCCGTGAAGTCGCCGGTGGCGAAGGCGTCCTCGGGGACGGTGGCCACGGTCGTGACGTCCACGCCCTGGTCGAGGTCCTCCTCGATGGCCATGTGCGCGATGTCCTCGACCTGGACGGGGTCGAGTCCGGCGAGGGTCAGCAACGCGGCGAGGTCGGGGTCCAGCCCGCATTCCATCGGGTCGAGCCCGTAGCCTTCGGCGTCGTCGTCGCCACCGCAGCCGCAGGCGTCACCGCAGCCCGCGCCCTCGCCGGGGCGGCCGATCTGCAGCAGCGGCAGGGCCACTGGTGGCTGACGGTCTTCGGAGGTGCTGCTGCTCACGGGCGGGACTCCGTCTCGGGTCGGGGGGTGGTCGTCGGTGGGGGGAACGCTTCGGAGCCCGTGGAACGGACATCGAGGGCGCCGTCCGGGCGGAGGGTGACCAGAAGATGACGGCGCCAGGCGGCGTCGTCCCGCTCGGGGCGGTCCTCGCGCCAGTGGCAGCCGCGGGTCTCCTCGCGGCGGAGCGCGGCGGCGACCAGGACGCGGGCGACGAGGTGGAGGTTGGTGGCCTCCCAGGTGCCGCCCCGGGCTCGGCCGTCTTGCCGTCCCGCCGCAGCTCCGCCACGGCTTCGTCCTGGACCTGGTCCAGCCGGTCGGCGGCGCGGGCCAGGCTCTCGGCGGACCGGAGGACTCCGGCGCCGTGGGTCATGATGTGCTGGATCTGGTAGCGCGCCTCGGAGGCGAGCAGGGGCGGTCCGCCGGGGCCCGCCC
>NZ_BBOX01000618.1 GCF_001553455.1 Streptomyces hygroscopicus subsp. hygroscopicus | reverse complement strand
GCCGAGGGGGGCTCATGGTGCGGGCCCGGGGTGAGGCCCGGGTGTGGGACGTGCTGCTACCGGGTGACGGACCAGCGTCCGGTGTCGGGCGGCGGTGCCGTGTGGAGGTCGCGCATCCTCAGCAGCGCCTCCCCCTTACGGGCGAGCTTCTCGACCGCGTCGGTGAAGCGCTGGACGGACGGTGGGACGGCGGGGCCGAGCAGGAACTCCGTCACCTCCTGGCGGGTGGTGCGCAGTTCGTCGAGGGAGGGGTCGAAGAGCGGGCGCAGGACGGTGTCCATACCGGATGCCCCGGGACCGAGCAGATAGGCCGCCCTGGCCAGGGTGTGCTGCCGCCGGAATTCCTCCTCGGTCAGCCCGGCCGGGATGGTGAGCGCGTACGGCTTGAGGGTGGCGAGGAAGTCGCCGACCACGCCGGAGAGGTCGCCGTCCGCGCCGGAGCGGCTGTCCCCCACGCCGGAGAGGCCGTCCGCGCCGGAGAGGCCGTCCGCGCCGGTGCGGCCGTCCGCGCCGGAGAGGCCGGTGATCAGCAGATCGGCCTGGCCGAAGCAGGAGTGCAGGGTGGGGGTGTCGCCCTCGATCACCTGGTGGAGCCAGGGCGGTGAGGCGGCCCAGTGGGCCTGGTGCCACTGCCGGCGCAGGTCCTCGGCCTCGGTCAGCAGGGCCGGGTCGGGGGCGGCGTGGTCCCGGGTGAGCATGGCCTCGTCGGCGTCCGCCCGGCGCAGCCGGGCCTCCAGCGCGGCGATGCGTCTGGCCAGTTCGGCGCGGTGGCGGGCGGCCTCGGCGCGCAGCGCCCCGGCGTCCCCGGACGCCTCGCCGACCGGGTCGGCGGCGCGCCGCTCGTTGGCCGCCTGGATCAGGGCGGCGATCCGGCGGTGGGCGGCGCGGGCCTCGGGGGAGCGGCGGCCGGTGGGCGGATGCGGCCGGTAGAGCAAGCGGACCGGGCGTTCGCTCTCCAGCAGCGCTCGTACGATCGGCTCGTCCGCCGTGCCGGGCTCGTCCGAGGCGGGTGCGTACAGCACGGTGGGGACCGGTGCGGGGACGTGGCCGGTCCCGGCGGCGCGGAGGCCGTCCAGCTGGGGGCGGCCGATCTCCACGATGTCGGCGTCCTCGACCCCGACCGCCGCCTGGACGTGGCGGCGGCGCCCGGCCTCGCCCGCGACCCACACCTGGTCGTAGACCTTGCTGTACGGATCGACGGCCCGGTCGCCGTCGCCGGGGGCCAGGAAGACGTGCTGCATGGTGGGGATCCGCAGCAGGTGGATGTTCCGGCCGGTGTTGGCGGGGTAGAGCGCGACCCGCACCCCGCTCAGGTCGAGCCGCGCCAGATGCGCGGCGTCCGGGACGCACAGCACCGGCAGCGGGGTCGGGTCCAGCGCCTCCAGCAGCTCCCGGTCGCGCAGGACGACCAGGGACGGGGTGGGCAGCGCGGCCACCGCCCCCAGCCATCCGGTGACCTGGTGGACGCGGTCGCGCGGGCCGGAGAAGTACAGCACCGTGCGGGGGCGGTGACGGATCAGCCAGGCGTCGACCTCGGCCAGCACCTGTGCGGCGCCGGGCAGCCGGCGGACGGCCCGGACCAGGTACGGAACCAGCGCCACCACCGTGATCAGGCAGGCTCCGGCGGCGAGGGTGAGCGCCGCCACCACCCAGCGGGCGTCGCCGGTGGCCAGCGACGCGGTCAGCCCGAGCAGGGCGGACAGCTCGTAGGCCAGCATCCGCGGACCGGGCCATTCGGTGAGTCTGCGGGGCGGCCGGTCGCTGATGTCCAGCCGGCGCAGATCGATGTTGCGGGCCGCGACCGCGAGGGCGCGGCGCCGCCGGATCAGCGTGGTGAGCGCGGCGTGCAGGGCCTGGCCGGCCAGCAGGCACAGCACCAGCGTCATGGCCGCGGCCAGCCCGATGGGGCCGGTGACGTGGAGCCGGCCGAGCAGCAGGAGCAGCAGGACGCAGCGGAACTCGAAGCGCGGGGTCGCGCCCATGTGCAGCCGCCCCAGACGGGCCATCAGCCCCGGTTCGGTGCGGTGCAGCAGCAGCTCACAGCCGCAGCCGGCCAGTCCGGCCGCGGCGAAGACCCCCCCGGTCCCGGTGAGCGCGGCCACCGCCATGGTCACCAGACACCCGGTCAGCGCGGCGAAGGCCGCCAGACCGCGGGGACTTCCGATACCGAGGCGGTTCATGACGCGTGCCCTTCGCGGCGGAGCGGATGAGACGTCCTGACTGCACACTGTAGGCGAATAGTCGTATTTATGCCTTTTGTTGTCTCCGTTGGTGACCGGGGCAGGTGAGGTGGACGTGAACGGGCACAAGCGTGCGATCTCCGTGTCGACGGCGGTCGCGGTACCGATGGCCGTCATGCTCTGCCTGGGGCTGTGGGGCCTGGACCGGGGCACGATGTGGCGCGACGAGGCCGCGACGTACCAGATGGCGCGGCGGACCCTCCCTCAGATCCGCGAGACGCTCGGCACGGTGGACGCCGTCCACGGGCTCTACTACCTGCTGATGCACCTGGTGCTGGCGCTCCGGCCCTCCGAGGTGACCATGCGTCTGCCGTCGGTGCTGGCCGCCGTGGCCGCCACCGGCCTCGTCGCCGCCCTCGGCTGCCGCCTCGCCCGGCCCCGGGTGGGCCTGTGGGCCGGACTGCTCTACGCGGTCACGCCCGTGGTCACCCATTACGCCCAGGAGGGCCGCTCCTACGCGCTGGTCGCGGCGGGCGCGGCCGGGGCGACGTATCTGCTGGCGGGCGCCATCGCCCCGGGTTCGGCCTGCGCTTCGCCGGACCGGGGGGCGCCGGGTCCGGCCTGCGGGAACGCGCGGGGTCCGGCCTGCCGGGACGCGCGGGGTCCGGCCCGTACCCCGCCGGATCGGGGGGCGTCGGGTCAGGCCCGTGCTTTGCACCGGGAGTCGTCGGGTCCGGCCTGCGGGGACGCGCCGGGTTCGGCTCGCACTTCGCCGGATCAGGGAGCGTCGGGTCCGGCCTCCTGTACCTCGCCGGATCGGGGGTCGTCGGGTCAAGCCTGTACGCCGCCGGATCGAGGGGCGTCGGGTCCGGTCCGTACCCCGTCGGATCGGGGGGCGTCAGGTCAGGCATGCCGGGACGCGCCGGGTTCGGCTCGCACTTCGCCGGACCGGGGGGCGCCGGGTCCGGTGCGTACCCCGCCGGACCGGGACGCGCGCCCGCCGGGTCCGGCGGCGACACCCGGCCCCGGGGCGGCTCCCAACCCCGGGGCGGCTCCCAACCCCGGGGCGGCTCCCGGCCCGGCCGCGGGCCCGGCCCCGGAC
>NZ_BBOX01000617.1 GCF_001553455.1 Streptomyces hygroscopicus subsp. hygroscopicus | reverse complement strand
ACCGCGGGTCTGGATGCCCGTTACTGGGTGCGTAATCTGCGGGAGCGGGTGCGGTTCGCCGACGCGGTCCAGGCGTTGCTGGCCGATGGTCACCGGGTGTTCATCGAGGCCAGCACCCACCCCGTCCTCACCATGGGCATGCGGGAGTGCTTCGAGGAGGCGGGCGTCCCCGCCACCACCGTGCCCACGCTGCGGCGCGGCCACGGGGACCTGGCCCAGCTGACGAAGTCGGTCGCGCAGGCGTTCCTCGCCGGGGCCGAGGTGGACTGGTCGGCCGCGTTCCCGGCCGACCCCCCGCCCCGCACGGTCGACCTGCCCACCTACGCCTTCCAGCGCGAGCGCTACTGGCTGGACACCCCCGGCGGACGCGGCGGGGACCCGGCCGCCCTCGGGCTGGCCGCCGCGGACCATCCGCTGCTTGGCGCCGCGGTGCGGCTCGCCGACGGCAGCGGCCATGTGCTGACCGGACGCATCTCCCCGCAGACACATGGCTGGCTCGCCGACCATGTGGTGGCGGGCGTGGCCCTGGTGCCCGGGGCCGCCCTGATGGAGTGGGCGCTGCGGGCCGCCGACGAGGCAGACGGCGGTGCGGTGGAGGAACTCGCACTGCGGCTGCCGCTGGTGATGCCCGCGACGGGCGGCCGGTGCGTCCAGGTGGTGGTGGGCCCTCCCGCCGACGACGGACGCCGCGACATCGCCGTCTACTCCGGCCCCGGCGACGGCCCGCGCACGGGTGGGGACGCCGACTGGACGTGCCACGCCGTGGGCGTCCTCGGCCCCGCCGTACCGGAGGGCCGGGCGGAGGAGCTGACCGGGACCTGGCCTCCGCCCGGAGCGCGGCCGGTGGACACCGAGGGGTTCTACCCACGCGCCGCCGCCTCCGGTTACGCGTACGGCCCGGCGTTCCAGGGGCTGCGCGCGGTGTGGCGGGACGGCTCGGATCTGCTGGCCGAGGTACACCTGCCCGAGGCCGCCGGAGGGCCCGGTGGATTCGGGGTCCACCCCGCCCTGCTGGACGCGGTCCTGCATCCGGCAGTGCTGACCGAGCCTCCCGGCGCGGGGCCCGGACCCGAGCCGGCCGAGCAGCGGATGTGGCTGCCGTTCACCGTGAACGGCCTGTCCCTGTGGGCATCCGAGGCCACCGCCGTACGGGTCCGGCTCACCCCTCGCCCACAGGCCGCCGAGGACGAGCGCACCCTGCGGGTCGTCGTCGCCGACGCCGTGGGCACCCCGGTGCTGACCATCGACGCGCTGGTGCTGCGGCCCGCCGAACCCGGCCAACTGCGGTCCGTGGACACCGGTGCGGCGACCGCCGGCAGCGGTGGCGGCGTAACCGTACGGCGGCGCGCCGCGGCCGCCGACGTCGGGGCGTCGTCCGCCGACTGGGCCGCCCGGCTGGCGCGGCTGTCGGCCGTCGACCGGTACCGCACGCTCCTCGGCCTGATACGCGACCACGCCGCCACCGTGCTGGGACATACCGACGCCGAGGCGGTGCACGCCGACGTGAGCTTCAAGGAACTGGGCTTCGAGTCGCTGACCGCGGTCGAACTGCGCGATCGGCTCGCGGCCGCCACCGGACTGCGGCTCCCCGCGGCCCTCGTCTTCCGGTACCCGACGCCGGAAGGCGTCGCCCACCACCTCGTGCGACGGCTGTCCTCCGAGACCACCGCCGCCCCCACCGCGATCGTGCCTCCGGACACACAGGTGCCACGGCAGCCGACGCATGAGATGAGCGCGGCCCAACGGCTGGAGTCCGCGTCCGCGGATCAGGTCCTTGAGTTTATTGACAACGAGCTTGGTGTGTCCTGAATGTGCCGGGCGCGACGATCGCTGAAGGCCGGGTGACCCCTCATGGCGAACGAAGAGAAACTGGTCGAGTATCTCAAGCGCGTGTCCGCCGATCTGCACGATACGCGGCTGCGCTTGCGCGAGGTGGAGGAGCGCGCCCGGGAGCCGGTGGCCGTGGTCGGCATGGCCTGCCGTTTTCCCGGCGGGATCACCTCACCGGAGGGGCTGTGGGAACTGCTCGTCTCCGGCGTCGACGCGATCGGGGACTTCCCGACGGACCGCGGCTGGGACCTGGACAGCCTCTACCACCCCGATCCGGAGCACTACGGCACCAGCTGTGTCCGCCAGGGCGGTTTCGTCGCGGCGGACCGGTTCGACGCGGCGTTCTTCGGCATCAGCCCCAGGGAAGCGCTGGCCATGGACCCGCAGCAGCGGCTGGTGCTGGAGACGGCCTGGGAATCCCTGGAACGGGCCGGTATCGACCCGGTGACGCTGAAGGGGACCCGCACCGGTGTCTACGCCGGTGTGTCCAGCCAGGACTACCTGTCCCGGGCACCACGCATCCCCGAGGGCTTGGAGGGCTATGCCACCACCGGCGGGCTCACCAGCGTGATCTCGGGCCGGGTGGCCTACACCTTCGGCCTGGAGGGACCGGCGGTGACGGTGGACACCGCGTGCTCGGCCTCGCTGGTGGCCCTGCACCTGGCGGTGCGGGCGCTGCGGCAGGACGAGTGCACCCTGGCCCTGGCGGGCGGCGTCACCTCACTCGCCACCCCCGTCATGTTCACCGAGTTCTCCCGGCAGCGCGCCCTGGCCCCGGACGGCCGGTGCAAGTCCTTCGCCGCCGACGCGGACGGCACCGGCTTCTCCGAAGGCGTCGGCCTGGTGGTGCTGGAGCGGCTGTCGGAGGCGCGGCGCAACGGCCATCGCGTGCTGGCGGTGATCCGCGGCTCGGCGGTCAACCAGGACGGCGCCAGCAACGGCCTCACCGCGCCCAACGACATGGCCCAGGAGCGCGTCATCGGCCAGGCGCTGGCCGACGCGGGGCTCGGTCCCGGTGACGTGGACGCGGTCGAGGCACACGGCACCGGCACCCAGCTCGGCGACCCCATCGAGGCCGAGGCCCTGATCGCCACCTACGGCCGGAACCGCCCCGCCGACCGGCCACTGCTGTTGGGTTCGCTGAAGTCCAACATCGGCCATACGCATGCGGCGGCCGGTGTGGCGGGCGTGATCAAGATGGTGATGGCCCTCCGGCACCCGCAACTGCCCGCGAACCTGCACCTTCACACCCCCACCCCGCATGTGGACTGGGAGGACAGCGGGCTGCGGCTGCTGACCGAGCCGGTGGACTGGCCCCGGCTGGAGCGGCCCCGCCGCGCGGCGGTGTCCTCCTTCGGCATCTCCGGAACGAACGCTCATCTGATCCTGGAGCAGGCTCCGGGGGTGGAGGGGCCGGGGGTGGGGTTGGTGTCGTCTGAGGTGGGTGGGGTGGTGCCGTGGGTGCTGTCGGGGCGGAGCGCGGAAGCGTTGCGGGGTCAGGCTGCGGCGTTGGCGGAGTGGGTGGGGGGCGGCTCCGAGTTTTCTTC
>NZ_BBOX01000616.1 GCF_001553455.1 Streptomyces hygroscopicus subsp. hygroscopicus | reverse complement strand
GGGGTCGGCCTCCTCGGGCGCGGATGCGGCCTCGCCGGCGAGGCGGTCGGTACTCACAGCGTGCTCCAGTCCTGATCGGGATAGCGGTGCACGGGCGCCGACACATCGTCCAGCGCCTGGCAGATCTCGTCCGGAAGACTAAGGCTCTCCGCCGACAACGCCGCCCTGAGCTGCTGCGCGTTCCGCGCGCCGACGATCGGCGCGGTCACCCCCGGGCGGTCGCGGACCCAGGCCAGCGCCACATTGAGCGGGGTGGTCGCCAGGCCGTCGGCGGCTATGGCGACCGCGTCGACGATCCGGCCGGCCTCCTCGTCCAGATACGGCGCGACGAAGGCCGCGAGCTCGGAGGCGCCGCGCGAGTCGGCGGGGGTCGTGTGGCGGTACTTGCCGGTCAGCACCCCGCGGCCGAGGGGCGAGGAGGGCAGCAGACCGACGCCGAGGTCGAGGGCGGCGGGCAGCACCTCGCGCTCCACACCGCGCTGGAGCAGTGAGTACTCCATCTGCGTGCTGGCCAGCCGGGCGTGCGCCCCGGAGGAGGCCAGCTGCCAGGTGGCGGCCTTCGCGAGCTGCCAGCCGCTGAAGTTGGACACCCCCACATAGCGGGCCCGTCCGCTGCTGACCGCCAGGTCGAGCGCCTGCAGGGTCTCCTCGAGCGGGGTGAACGGGTCGAAGGCGTGCACCTGCCACAGATCGACGTAGTCCGTGCCCAGCCGCTCCAGGGAGGCGTCCAGCGCGGCCAGCAGATGGCCGCGCGAACCGTCGAAGCGGCGGTCGGGGTCGGGCACGCTGCCGGCCTTCGTGGCGATCTGCAGATCGCGCCGCGGCAACAGCCCTTCCAGCAGCTGCCCCAGGATGTATTCGGCGCCGCCGTCCGCGTACACATCCGCGGTGTCGACAAGCGTGCCGCCCGCCTCCCAGAACGCCTTGAGCTGATCCGCGGCGTCGTGTTCGTCGGTGTCCCGCCCCCAGGTGAGCGTGCCGAGCCCGAGCCGGGAAACGCGCAGGCCCGTGCGGCCGAGGTGCCTTAGCTCCATGAACATCGAGATTACTGGCCGGAAAGCGCCTCGTGACAGCCTGTGGATAACCCGCCCCTGACGTATCCCGGCCGTGCGCGCTAGAGTCCCCGGAACAGCGACGTTACTGATCAGTAAGGGGTGCGGTATGAGGCTTGGCATCAACCTCGGCTACTGGGGCGCCGGAATGGACGCGGACAACCTCGCGGTCGCCCGCGAGGCCGACCGGCTCGGCTACGCCGTCTGCTGGGCCGCCGAAGCCTACGGTTCGGACGCCGCCACCGTGCTCGCGTGGGTCGCCGCGCAGACCGAACGCATCGACGTCGGCTCCGCCATCTTCCAGATCCCGGCCCGCACCCCGGCCATGACCGCCATGACCGCCGCCACCCTCGACACCCTCTCCGGGGGCCGCTTCCGCCTCGGACTCGGCGTCTCCGGGCCCCAGGTGTCCGAGGGCTGGTACGGCGTGCGGTTCGACAAGCCGCTGGCCCGCACCCGCGAGTACGTGGAGATCATCCGCAAGGCGATGTCGCGCGAGCGGCTGACGCACCAGGGCCGGAGCTGGACCCTGCCGCTGCCCGACGGCCCCGGCAAGCCCCTGAAGCTCACCGTGCACCCGGTGCGGGAGTACATCCCGCTGTACATCGCGGCCATCGGCCCGAAGAACCTGGAGCAGACCGGCGAGATCGCTGACGGCGCCCTGGTGCTGTTCTACGCGCCCGAGCACGCCGAGGCGACCACGCTCGGCTCGCTGCGCGCGGGCCGGGCGAAGGTGGGCAAGGACCTCGAGGGCTTCGACGTGGTGCCCACCGTCCCGATGGCCCTCGGCGACGACGTCCGCGCCCTCGCCGACCAGTTCCGCCCGTACACCGCGCTCTACGTGGGCGGCATGGGCAGCGCCAAGCAGAACTTCTACAACAAGCTCGCGCAGCGCATGGGGTACGAGAAGGAGGCCGCCGAGATCCAGGAGAAGTACCTGTCCGGCGACAAGGAGGGCGCCGCCGCGGCCGTCCCGCACGAGCTGATCGACTCCACCGCGCTGCTCGGCCCCGTCGAGCGCATCGCCGACCGCATGCAGGCGTACGCGGAGGCCGGGGTCACCACGCTGTCGCTGAATCCCGCGGGCTTCACGCTGGAGGAGCGGCTGGCCGCGCTGCGGGCGGGCGTCGAGGCCCTGGAGCGCGCCGGGCTCGCGTAGGCGCCGGGCTCGCGTAGCACCGCGACACGCCGTACAACGCCGCCGGGAGGCCCTCGGAGCGGCGGCCCGGCACCGCGCCGGGAACGTTCCGCGGCCGTGGTGGGGGCTCGGGGGTCTTCCCCGCCACGGCCGTCGTCCAGCACAACGCCGCCGGCGCCCGGCGGTTACGCGGACCCGGCGCCCGCGGGGTCCTCCGTTCGGCCGAACCGCGCGCCCGAGCTGTTGCCGCCGCTCCCACCGGGCCGTTGACTTTTGCTGCGCCGCCCGGCGCGGATGTCGGCGCGGAAGCGCGGGCGGCGCACGACAAGCGCACGGAGGTGGCGGCGATGCTCTCGGCGAAAAGCCTGTTCCAGGAGATCCTCGACAACGACGAGACGTTCCGGCTCTTCTGCTCCGTCGCCGCGAGCGGGGAGGCTCAGGGCGGCTGGGAGAACGGCCGGATCGCCGCGCTCGTGCCCGAGAGCCGGCGCGACCTCGCGCCCAAGATCGCCCGCCATGGCGCCGACGAGGACAAGCACGGCCGGATCTTCAACGCCCTGCTCCGCAAGCGCGGTCTGGAGCCCCTGGAGGTGCCGCGCGAGACCGACTACACGATGCTGCTGGAGGCGCGTGGCATCGGTCTCGCCCATGACAAGCTGCGCCGCGACGAGCCGCTCACCGAGCACGACCTCGTGCTCTACCTCGCCCACAGCCGGGTCACCGAACAGCGCGCCGCCGCCCAGATGACGATGTTGCGCAGGTGCCTCGGCGACCATCCCGACCTCGGCCGCGCGGTGCGCCTGATCGCCGAGGACGAGGAGAACCACCTCGCCTACTGCCACGAGGAACTGCTGCGCCTGGCCGCCGCCGGGCACGGCCGGGCCATCCAGCGGGCCCTTCGGGAGAGCGCGCTGGTCGAGATGCGGGTCTACCGGGACGTCAGCCTCGCCGTGATGGCCCGTATGGGGCGCGTTCTCGGCTGGTCCAAGGCGAAGTCCGCGCTGCTCGCGGCCGGGATCCACGCCCTGTACGGCTATGAGCGGCTGGGCGGCTGGCGGCGCATGGTGTCGCTGCGGATGCCCGAGCGGCGGAACGCGCTGGGCGGGCCCGCGAAGCCCGCTTCCGAGGCGCCGGAGTTGGTCTGAACCCGGCGACGGGGCGCGGCGGCGCTGGCGGGCGCCCGGCGCTGCGCGGGCGGGCAACGGCGCGTGGGCGCGTAGCGC
>NZ_BBOX01000615.1 GCF_001553455.1 Streptomyces hygroscopicus subsp. hygroscopicus | reverse complement strand
CCCTCAAGGCCGACGACGACCTGGACGTTTCCCGCTACGACTGGACCGACGCCCAGAGCGACGCGAGCGGCGTCCGCAGCGGAGCGAAGGACTACCTCGACGACATCAAGCACCCGCCCAAGGACGGCAGTCCCCAGGACAACGCGAAATGGTGGAAGAGCCTCTCCGATCAGGAGAAGGCGGACTATGCCGCCATGTACCCGGCCAGTCTTGGCAAACTGGACGGCATTCCCGCGGATGTCCGCGATGAGGCCAACCGCGTCGAACTGGCGGAAAGGCGGGCCGACTACCAGATCCGGCTCGACGCGATACCGAAGGAACCGACCAAGTTCAGGAACCTCGGCCCCGACGTCACCGCCTACACCCAGGAATGGCTCGACTGGCACCATAAGTACGAAGGCGAGAAGAAGCGCCTGGAAGGCGCCCTGAAGGGCATGGACGCCATACAGAATCGCTTCGACCAGACCGGCCGGAAAGGCTTGCCGGAAGCGTACCTGCTCGGTTTCGACGCCGAGGGCCGAGGACGTGCGATCGTCGCCAACGGCAACCCGGACACCGCCGACCACACCGCCGTCTATGTGCCTGGTACCACCTCGAACCTGAGCAAGATCCAAGGCGACATCAACCGCATGACCAACCTGTGGCACGCCTCCGAGCCACTGGCGCCGGGGCAAAAGGTGTCGACCATCACCTGGCTCGGCTACGACGCGCCGCAGAACATCGTCACGGACGCCACCCGCCCGGGCTACGCGAACACTGGCGCCCCCGCGTTCAACCAGTTCGTCGACGGCCTGAACGCGTCGAACGAGTCGGGGACCGACAGCCATGTCACCGCGATAGGCCACTCCTATGGCTCCACCCTCATCGGCTCCGCGGCCCGTCAGGGCGATCTGAACGCGGACGATGTCATCTTCGCCGGAAGTCCCGGTGTCCAGGTGGGCAGCGCCGAGGAACTGGACGTACCCAAGGGGCACGTCTGGAACGAGTACGCTGACGGCGACCCTGTTCCCGAATTGGGGCGTGCCTTCCACGGCGGCGACAGGAGCAGCCGGTTCTGGCATGACGCGGATATGCCCATCATTCCGGCTGATGCCGACTTCGGGGCGCATCAGATGACCACCGACACCGAGGGGCACAGTGGTTATTGGGACTACGACCTGGAACATGAGGACAGCTCACAGAGTCTGCTCAACCAGGCCAACGTGGTAGTGGGTCGACATGACAAGGTGCAAATCAATGACTAGCCCGGCTCGCAACCGAAGCGGTCTTCTTTCTCCTCTCGGTATCATCATGTCGCTGGCTGCGGTAATTGCATTGGCAGGGTGCTCAGGAATGAACGACAAAAAGAAGGACGAACTGGGCTACACGCCGAAGACGCGAGAGGTCGCTGACGCGGAGGAAGAGGCGGCCGGTCTCTCCAGTGAAATCTTCGATGTCATCGACCTGCGCGGCAAGACCAGCAAGCCGGGGCCGTCCGTCGCCCGCTGCGGCGGCAAGGACGAGGAGAAGTTCTACAAGATCAACCATGCCTGGTCTCTGTGGGGCGTTCCGGTCGAGGACATGAAGCAGGCCATGGGAAGGCTCAAGGAGAACCTCCCCGAAAAAGGCTGGAAGATCGTCAAGTATGGGCCGGACAAGAGTCCGAGTAAGAGCCCCGAACTCATCGCCGATTCCACGAAGAAGCAGTACTCGGTCAGCATCCATCTCTACGACGAGAGCGACAAGACCGGCTCCAAGGCGCCCAAGTCCCTGATCTACGTACTGCTGACCTCGGCCTGCTTCCAGGTCCCCGACGGCCAGACCGTGGACGAATACTGAGCACGGCGACCCCGCGACCCGTGACTCGCGGCATACACGGCCTACTTGAAATTCGATTGGCGGTAAGGAGCACCCCGCTACGAGGCAGACACAGGCTTCGTGACCTTGATCGCGACGCGCCTGTGATCACTGGGGCGAATCTGTGCCCGTGCTTCCACCTTGGCTGACCAACCCTCTGTGGAACCCATTCTCGGCGCTCCCACGACCGGATCGTCGGGCTCGTGCTCGACCAGATCGCCGTCGACGGCTCCATCACCAAGGCCCCCGGCGTCGGCGAGGTCGCCGGGCGCGCACCGGTCGACCGCGGTGAACAGGTCATGCCCCGCTCAGGTATGACAGGCGGTCACGGAATCCCGCTCGGCAGGGCTCCGCCCGGAGCAAACCGCCGCGACACCTTGCTGCTCGCCCCGCCCCTGGATCTGCTGAAGAACCTCGAGCCGCAGCCCGGCGACATCACCGTGCGCCTGAACGCCGGCTACGACCCGGCAGGTCCGGGGGCCGCGCATGTGCTCGGTACGGACTGCGGCGAGACCTCACTGGTACGTTGACCCCTATGACGGTGGCATTGATCGACTCGGGATTTGGCCTCCTCTCCACCGCCGGCTGGCTTCGGCACCTCGCCCCGGAACTCGATCTGCTTCTGCTTCTGGATCCCGAGGGCGCCCCTTGGGGCCCGAAGACCAACTCCTTCGTCACGGACCGTCTGCTCACTGCCGCCCACCTGGCCATCCAGCGTGGTGCGGAGGCCATCGTGGTTCCCTGCAATACCGCCACCGTCACCGCGATCGACGCCCTGCGTGAGAGGTTCGAGCCCCGCGTTCCCGTGATCGGAACCGTCCCCGCCGTGAAGCCGGCCGCGGCGACCAGTCAAAACCTCGCCGTGTGGGCGACCGTCCGTACCACCGCAAGTGACTACCAGGACCGTCTGATCGCGGACTTCGCGAGCGGCATGCCGGTCGCACGGGTCGCGTGTCCTGGACTGGCAGAAGCGGTGGACCACGGTGACATGGCTGCTGCAGCGGAGGCGATCGCCGATGCGACCGAGCGAACCCCCCGGAATTGCGACGCCGTGGTGCTGGGATGCACGCACTATCCCCTGGTGGCTCCACAGATTCTGGAGAGCCTGCCCGCCGGAACCATCCTGTACGACAGCGCGGAAGCAGTCGCCCAGCAAACACTGCGACGCTTGAACCGCACCAGGGAAACAAGCAGCGTGGTGGGCTCCATCGACGTGGTACTCAGCGATCGCCCCGGCTACCTCCCAGCAGGCGCGCACGCCTATCCGGTTGGCCGCGCCCTGGCCACCGCAGCGCGAGTACCTCGCGAAGCTCTGATCTCCGCCACCACCCGAGCCACGGTGACTGCTCGGGTGACCTGAACGAACCCCCGTCCCCGTCCGCACCACGCCTGTCTGTTCCCATGCGCCTGAGGGAGATCGCTAGGAGCGAGAGGAACGCCTCGCGACGTATGCCGTGGGCGCCGCGGCCGTCTCCGTCGCGGGCATTGCGGGCCCGGCGGCGGTCCTGACCGAACGTAGGCGCCGTCGCTGCGGGGCAACTGAGTAGGACTACTCATGGGGGTGCCTGAAGAGACCACTACACTGAGCTACTTGACGTAACTGAGAATGGCGTGAAGTGGGGGAGAGCATGTCGACGTTTGATGT
>NZ_BBOX01000614.1 GCF_001553455.1 Streptomyces hygroscopicus subsp. hygroscopicus | reverse complement strand
CTGAAGACCGGCTGCCCGGTCATCGGCATCAACGACTCCGGCGGCGCCCGCATCCAGGAGGGCGTGGTCTCGCTCGGCATGTACGGCGAGATCTTCCGCCGCAACACCCACGCCTCCGGCGTCATCCCGCAGATCAGCCTGGTGGTGGGCCCGTGCGCGGGCGGTGCGGTCTACTCCCCGGCGATCACCGACTTCACGGTGATGGTCGACCAGACCTCGCACATGTTCATCACCGGTCCCGATGTGATCAAGACGGTCACCGGTGAGGACGTCGGCTTCGAGGCGCTGGGCGGCGCCCGCACCCACAACACCACCTCCGGTGTCGCGCACTACATGGCCGGGGACGAGAAGGACGGCATCGAGTACGTCAAGGCGCTGCTGTCCTACCTGCCGTCCAACAACCTCTCCGAGCCCCCGGCCTTCCCCGACGAGGCCGACCTGGAGGTCTCGGACGAGGACCGGGAGATGGACACGCTCATCCCGGACTCGGCGAACCAGCCGTACGACATGCACAAGGCCATCGAGCACGTCCTGGACGACGGCGAGTTCCTGGAGACGCAGGCGCTCTTCGCCCCCAACATCATCACCGGCTTCGGCCGGGTCGAGGGCCGTCCGGTGGGCGTCGTGGCCAACCAGCCGATGCAGTTCGCCGGCTGCCTGGACATCGACGCCTCGGAGAAGGCCGCGCGTTTCGTGCGCACCTGCGACGCGTTCAACGTGCCCGTGCTGACCTTCGTGGACGTGCCCGGCTTCCTGCCCGGCACCGACCAGGAGTACAACGGCATCATCCGGCGCGGCGCCAAGCTGATCTTCGCCTACGCCGAGGCCACCGTCCCGCTGATCACGGTCATCACCCGCAAGGCGTTCGGCGGCGCGTATGACGTGATGGGCTCCAAGCACCTGGGTGCCGATCTCAACCTCGCCTGGCCCACCGCCCAGATCGCCGTCATGGGCGCCCAGGGCGCGGTCAACATCCTCCACCGGCGGACCATCGCCGCCTCCGACGATCCGGAGACGACCCGCGCCGAAC
>NZ_BBOX01000613.1 GCF_001553455.1 Streptomyces hygroscopicus subsp. hygroscopicus | reverse complement strand
TGATCGCGGACTACGAGGACACCCTGCTCAATCCGTATATCGCGGCCGAGCGGGGGTATGTGGATGCTGTGATCATGCCGTCCGAGACCCGCCGCCACATCGTCCGCGGTCTGCGGGCCCTGAGGAACAAGCGCGAGGCCCTGCCCCCGAAGAAGCACGGCAACATCCCCCTCTAGCGAAGGGTGTTTCCATGATCCGAATTGTCCGGGGCAACCCGACACCCGAGGAGTTGGCCGCCGCACTGGCGGTGGTGCGAGCCCGCGCGGCGGCCGCCACGGCCGCCGCGCAGAGCGAGGACGCTCCGGAGGAGTGGTCCGATCCGGCCCGCACCGTCCCCGCCCACCGGGTGCCGCACCCGGGGCCCAAGGCGTGGCGGACCACCTACTGGCCCGCCTGAGCGGCGCGACGGGCCCGCGCAGTGCCGCACCCGCCGGGGCGCCTGAGTACGCGTACTCAGGCGCCCCGGCGTCGCTGGCCCCAGGATCGATTCCATGTTGTGGTCCGAGCCGCCCGACGAGCCGCCCGAGGAACTGCGGCGGGCCGAGGCCATGCTCCGCCGCGCCCGCACGGTCCTGGCCGTCTCCGTGCTGCTCGCGATGTGCCTCTTGAGCATGTGGCCCTGAAACCTCCCCGGCCCCGAGCGTGCGCCCCTGACGCACATGCTCCTGAAGCACGCGGCCCTGCCGCGGCGCGGCAGCGCACGGCCCCGGCCCGGGGCGGACCGGGGCCAAGCTCCCGCGGCCGGGCACGGCTTACCCTGGTGCGCATGACTGCGCAGCGCACCCTCATCCTCGCGTCCGCCTCGCCCGCCCGGCTCGGCCTGCTGCGGCAGTCCGGGTTCGCGCCGAAGGTGATCGTCAGCGGAGTGGACGAGGAGGCGCTCAGCGCCGGGACACCCGCCGAACTGGCCCGGGTGCTGGCGGAGGCCAAGGCCGCCGCCGTGGCCGGGCTCCCGGAGGCCGCCGGATCCCTCGTCATCGGCTGCGACTCGGTGCTGGAACTCGACGGTCAGGCGCTCGGCAAACCGGCGGACGCCGAGGAGGCCACCGCCCGCTGGAAGTCGATGCGCGGCCGGGCCGGGGTGCTGCGCACCGGACACTGTGTGATCGACACGGCGAGCGGCCGCCGTACCTCGGCCACCGCCTCCACCACCGTCCGCTTCGGCGAGCCGACGGACGACGAGATCGCGGCGTACGTGGCCAGCGGCGAACCGCTGCACGTGGCGGGCGCGTTCACCCTCGACGGCCGTTCCGCGCCGTTCATCGACGGCATCGACGGCGACGCCGGAACGGTGATCGGGCTGTCCCTGCCGCTGTTCCGCCGGCTGCTGGCCGAGCTGGACGTACGGATCACCGACCTCTGGCACGACTAGTGCCGCGTCAGTCAGGGTGTGCCCGGTAGCGAGGCGTCCTGGTGCGTGCGATCGCAAGGCGGCCGGAAGCCCTCGCGGGGGCACCTCCCGGACGGAGTCTGGGGGCGGGCCTACTCGGGCTTTCGGCCAACGCAGCGAGCGTGCGTGCCAGGGCGGCGAGCGGGGCAAACCCTGACTGACGCGGCACTAGCTACGGCAGGAACGGCCGGAACGGCGCGAACGGCCGGGACGACGCGAACGACTGGGCACAACCGGAACGGCCGGAACGGCGGAGACGAGGCACGGCCGGAACGGCGGGAGGCCGGCCCGGCCCCTGGTTCACGCCGGGCTCGGGGCGTCGTGGCCGCCGCCCGTCGCCTCGGCCGACGGCTCGGCGGGCCGCTCCGCCTCGTACCCCAGCAGGGTCAGCACGATCAGCCCCAGCACCACCATCAGATACCCGAACGCCGGCCAGCCCACCAGGCCGACCGCGAACGCGCCCACCAGCCCGTGCACCACCGCGCAGGTGATGAGCAGGATGCGGGCCAGGCGGCCGGGGGCGCGGTCGCGCACGGCGGTGCGCAGCACCACCACCCCGCACACCAGCAGATAGAGACCGAAGAGGCCGCCCGCGACCCAGGCGCCGACGGACATCGCGTCGGTGTCGAGGCCGCCCATGGACATCTGCTGACGGTCCACGACCAGACCGAGGATCCAGTTCAGCAGCGCTATGCCGACCGCTTCGAGCATCAGCGTCACGGCCGTCACCGCGGCCACTGGTCTGCGCGCCACCACGTCGCCCTCCACTCCGTCGGTGCCGAAGCACGCTACTAACGGGTAAGCGCCGCCACAAGAGGTGCGGCCGAGCTGAACGCCATGGCAAAGTTTCGGCCGCTCGTTCGTAGGGTTTCCACAAAGAAACGCGAAGCACCGCAGCACGGCGGACCGGCGGCCCGGCCCCTGCAGCGGACCGCGCCGCGGCCCTGAAAACCGGCCGTACCGTGGAGCGACGGGGGATTCGGCCGCTCGCCCAAGGCGAGGTTCACGCTCCGTGTGGTCAAGCTCACGCCCGGAGTCTGCTCGGCGCGAGGTGTCGCCTGTACCTAAACTCGGCTTGTTTCAAGGAGGGAGCCATCGTGCGCAAGGTGCTCATCGCCAACCGTGGCGAGATCGCTGTCCGTGTTGCCCGTGCCTGCCGGGATGCCGGGATCGCGAGCGTTGCCGTCTACGCCGATCCGGACCGGGACGCTGTGC
>NZ_BBOX01000612.1 GCF_001553455.1 Streptomyces hygroscopicus subsp. hygroscopicus | reverse complement strand
TCTACACCGGCACCCACCCCCACCACACCCCCCTCCCCACCTACCCCTTCCAACACCACCACTACTGGCTCGAACCGTCCGAGGCGCTGGGCGCGGTGGCCGACGGTGCGTTCTGGGACGCCGTGGAGCGCGGCGACCTGTCCTCCCTGGCCGACTCCCTCGGTGTCGAGGAGAAGACGCTGGAGCCGATCCTGCCGGGGCTGTCCTCGTGGCGCCGTGGCAACCAGGACAAGTCCACCGTGGACACCTGGTCGTACCGCATCACCTGGGAGCCGGTGGCGACCGGCGACAAGGCGGCGCTGGCCGGGGCGTGGCTGGTGGCCGTCCCCGCCGAGCAGGCGAACGACGCCGCGGTGACGGATGTGGTCGGCGCGCTGGCCGGGCACGGCGCCGATCCCGTGGTGGTCGAGGTGGACACCGTGGAGCAGGCGGAAGTGACCGCACGGCTGCGGGAGCGGATGTCCGGTTCCGCCGACGCGTACGCCGGGCTGGTGTCCCTGCTGGCGTGGGACGACCGGCCGTACGGGACCGGCACCATGTCGCGGGGCGTGGCGGCCACGGTCGCGCTCATGCAGGCGGTGGAGGAGATCGGGTTCGCGGCACCGCTGTGGTGCCTGACCCGTGGCGCGGTCGCCGTGCGGGAACCCTCCGAGGTGACCAGCGAGTTCCAGCCGCTGGCCTGGGGCATGGGCGTGGTGCAGGGGCTGGATCAGCCGACCACCTGGGGCGGGATCGTCGATCTGCCGGAGACACCGGACGGGGCGGCCCTCGCGCGGCTGTGCTCGGTACTCACCGGGGCGGACGCCGAGGACCAGGTCGCGGTGCGCGGATCGGCCGTGTTCGCCCGGCGGATGCGGCGCGAACCGGTGACATCGGCGCCGGCGTGGCGGCCCCGGGGCACAGTGCTGATCACCGGCGGCACCGGTGGGCTCGGCTCGTACGTGGGCCGCTGGGCCGCCACGCACGGCGCCGCGCATGTGGTGCTGCTCAGCCGCCGGGGCGGGCAGGCGCCGGGCGCCGCGGAGCTGGAGGCGGAGCTGACCGCGCTGGGCGCGGGCGTGACCATCGCGGCCTGTGACGTCACCGACCGGGACCAGCTCGCCACCGTGCTGGCGGAGATTCCGCGGGACGCGCCGCTGTCGGCGGTGGTGCACGCCGCGGGGCTGGCGCTTCCGGAGAAGCCACTGTCGAAGATGACACTCGCCGAGTTCGCCGACATCGGCCGGGCGAAGATCGCCGGGGCGCGGCACCTGGACGATCTGCTGCGGGACCGGGAGCTGGACGCGTTCGTCATGTTCTCGTCCGGGGCGGCGGCCTGGGGCAGCGGCGGTCAGACCGCCTACGCCGCCGCGAACGCCTACCTCGACGGGCTGGCGCAGCGGCGCCGCGCACGCGGGCTGGCGGCCACCTCGGTGGCGTGGGGCGCCTGGGGCGGTGGCCTGGGTGTGATCGACGAGGCCATGGGCGCGCAGTGGCGCCGTACCGGTCTGATGACCATGGATCCGAGGCTGGCGGCGCTGGCGATGGCGCACACCGTGGGCAGCGGCGCCGCCCACGGTGTGGTGGCCGACATCGACTGGGCGCGGTTCGCCCCCGGTTTCACCATGGCCCGGCAGCGGCCGCTGCTGCGAGCGCTGCCCGACGTCATGGACATCCTGGCCGAGGACACGCGGGCGGACGGCTCGGGACAGGCGGAGCTCGTCGCACGGCTGGCCGGGCTCGGCCCCGAGGAGCAGGACCGGCTGCTCACCGAGCTGGTGCAGGCCGAAGCCGCTGCCGTGCTCGGGCATGCGAGCGCCGATGCCACCGGGGACCGCGCCTTCAGCGAGATCGGGTTCGACTCGCTGACGGCGGTGGAACTGCGCAACCGCCTCAACGCCGTCACGGGGCTGCGGCTGCCCGCGACGATGGTGTTCGACCATCCGCGGCCCAGTGCGCTGGCACGCCGTCTCCGCACCGAACTCGGCCAGGCCGACACCTCGTCGGTGGACTCGGTGCTGGCCGAGCTGGAGCGGCTGGAGGCGAGTCTGGCGGCGCTGCCGAAGGAGACGGTCGAACGCGCCCGGATCACGGCGCGGTTGCAGCGGATGACCACCAAGGTCGCCGAGATCGAGGCGGTCGGCGCGGACGGCGAGACCGTCACCGAACGGCTCGACACGGCGAGCGCCGACGACGTGTTCGCGTTCATCGACCAGGAGTTCGGCGTGGACTGATTCCCCGTCTCGTCTCCGCTCCCCGATTTCACCCACGAGGCTCTTGGCGAGGTCCAGATGGCGAATGACGAAAAGCTCCTCAATTACCTCAAGCGGGTTACCGCCGACCTGCACCAGACGCGGGAACGGTTGCGCAAGGCCGAGTCGGCGGCGGAGGAGCCGATCGCCATCGTCGGCATGGGCTGCCGCTACCCGGGCGGTGTGACCACTCCGGACGGGCTGTGGAAGCTGGTGGCCGACGGCCGGGACGCGATCGCCGGGTTCCCCGAGGACCGCGGCTGGAATCTGGAGAGCCTCTTCGACTCCGATCCGGACGCGGTCGGAACCTCCTATGTGCGCGAGGGCGGTTTCCTCACCGACGCGGGCGGTTTCGACGCCGAGTTCTTCGGCATCTCCCCGCGCGAGGCGCTGGCCACCGACCCGCAGCAGCGGCTGCTGCTGGAGACCGCGTGGGAGACGTTCGAGAACGCCGGTATCGACCCGACGTCGCTGCGGGACAGCGACGTCGGCGTGTTCACCGGCGTGGCGAACGGCGACTACGCGCTGACGGTGGACCAGGTGCCGGAGGGGTTCGAGGGGTATCTGGGCATCGGTGGCGCGGGCAGCATCGCCTCCGGCCGTATCTCGTACTCGCTCGGGCTGCTGGGCCCGGCGGTCACCCTGGACACGGGGTGCTCGTCCTCGCTGGTGGCAATGCACTGGGCCAGTTACGCGCTCCGGGCCGGGGAGTGCTCCATGGCGCTCGCCGGCGGGGTGATGGTGATGGCCACCCCCGGTGGCTTCGTCGGGTTCTCCCGGCAGCGGGGGCTGGCCCGGGACGGGCGCTGCAAGTCCTTCGGCGAGGGCGCGGACGGCACCAACTGGTCCGAGGGCGTCGGGCTGGTGCTGCTGGAACGGCTGTCGGACGCCCGCCGCAACGGCCACGAGGTGCTCGCCGTCATCCGTGGCACGGCGGTCAACCAGGACGGCGCCAGCAACGGCCTGACCGCCCCCAACGGCCCCTCCCAGGAACGGGTGATCCGCCAGGCCCTGGACAACGCCGGACTGTCGATGGCCGACATCGACGCGGTCGAGGCGCATGGCACCGGCACCGCCCTCGGCGACCCCATCGAGGCCCAGGCCCTGCTGGCCACCTACGGCCAGAACCGCCCGGGGGACCAGCCGCTGTGGCTCGGCTCCATCAAATCCAACATCGGCCACACCCAGGCCGCCGCCGGTGTCGCGGGGGTCATCAAGATGATCCAGGCCATGCGCCACGGCGTACTGCCCAAAACGCTGCACGCGGATCAGCCCACCACCAAGGTGGACTGGACCTCGGGCGCGGTGTCGCTCCTGGCCGAGCCCCGGCCCTGGCCGGAGACCGGACGCCCCCGCCGGGCCGGGGTCTCCTCCTTCGGCGTCAGCGGGACGAACGCGCACGTCATCCTCGAACAACCACCGGCGGAGGACACCTCGGAGCCGGAACCGCCGGAGGC
>NZ_BBOX01000611.1 GCF_001553455.1 Streptomyces hygroscopicus subsp. hygroscopicus | reverse complement strand
CCCGTCACGTGGAGTTGCCCACGTACGCCTTCGAGCACCAGCGGTACTGGCTGGACGCCACGCTCCGGGAGACGGCCGACGTCACGTCGGCGGGTCTGCGGACGGCGGACCACCCGCTGCTGACCGCCGCCGTGGGTCTCGCGGGCAACGACGGCGGGACCGTACTGACCGGCCGGCTGTCCCGCCATACCCACCGGTGGCTGGCCGACCATGCCGTCGGCGGCGTCGTGCTGCTGCCCGGCACCGCGTTCGTGGAGCTGGCCCTGCGCGCCGGTGACGAGGTCGGCTGCGACATCGTGGAGGACCTGACCATCGAAGCGCCGCTGGTGCTCCCGGAGACCGGCGCCGTACAGCTGCAACTGCACGTCGGTGCCGGGACGGGCACCGACGGCCGCCGGACGGTCGAGGTCTACTCCCGGGTCGAGGACGACACGGCGTCCGGCGAGTGGACCCGACACGCCGAGGGCGCGCTGACCACCAGTGAGAGCGGTGGGGGCGCCGACTTCGACCTGGTGCAGTGGCCGCCGCCGGGCGCCCGTCCGGTGGACGTCGAGGGGGTCTATGAACGGCTGGCCGAGCGCGGATACGGCTACGGGCCGGTGTTCCAGAGCCTCAAGGCGGCCTGGGAGCAGGGGTCCGACGTGTACGCCGAAGTCGCCCTGCCGGCCGAGGCGGCGGACGGCGGGAGCGAGTTCGGCATCCACCCCGCCCTGCTCGACGCCGTCGTCCACCCGATGATCCTGCGGTCCGAGCCGGGAGCGGAGATCCTTCTGCCGTTCTCCTGGGCCGGCGTACGGCTGTACGCGGCCGGTGCCTCGGAGCTGCGGGTCCGGCTGTCGAGCTCCGGCACCGACGCGCTGAAGGTGGCCATCGCCGACACGTCCGGGATGCCGGTCGCGTCGGTCGACACCCTGACCGCGCGCCCGGTGCCGGCGGAGACGCTGGTGGGAGCGGTGCGCAACGACGAGCTGTTCCAGGTGGCCTGGCAGCCGGTGCCGTCCTCCGGCGCCCGCCCGCAGAAGTGGCCCGCGGTCGTCGGCCTCGGCACCGTGCCGGCGGGCGCCGAGGCCTTCGCCGACCTCGCCTCCGTCGGCGCCGATGGGCAGGTGCCGGACGTGGTGCTCCTCCCCGTCGAAGGCGGCGGCCCCGAGCGGCTGGGCGCCGTCACGTCCCACATCCTGTCCCTGGCCAAGGAGTGGCTGGCCGACGAGCGGTTCCGCGCCTCGCGGCTCGCCGTGCTCACCCACCGGGCCGTGGCCACGCGTCCGGGCGAGGAGATCCGGGACCTCGTCGGCGCGGCCGTGTGGGGCCTCATCCGCAGCGCGCAGTCGGAGAACCCGGACCGGTTCCTCCTGCTGGACCTCGATGGCGCCGAGAGCCCGGTCGGCCTCGGGCTCGCGGAGGCGCTGGCCACGGGGGAGCCCCAGCTGGCGGTGCGCGACGGTGCCGCGTACGCCCCGCGCATCGCACGGCTGACGCGCACGGAGCCGTCCGCGGCGCCGCGGACGCTCGACCCGGACGGCACCGTCCTCATCACCGGCGGCACCGGTACGCTCGGCGGGCTCGTCGCCCGGCACCTGGTCACCCGGCACGGGGCGCGGCACCTGCGGCTGGTCAGCCGCCGGGGTCCGAACGCGGCGGGCGCCGACCAGCTGCGAGCCGACCTGGCCGCCCTCGGCGCCGAGGTCACCGTCACCGCCTGCGACCTCACCGACCGGGACGCCCTGGAGAGGCTCCTCGCGGACATACCGGCCGACCATCCGCTCACCGGCGTCATCCACACGGCCGGCGTGCTGGACGACGGCATCCTCACCTCGCTCACCCCGGAGCGGCTGGACACGGTCCTCCGCCCCAAGGCCGTCGCCGCCTGGCACCTGCACGAGCTGACGGCACGACTGGACCTCGCGGAATTCATCCTGTTCTCCTCGGTCTCCGGTGTGCTGGGCGGCGCGGGCCAGGGCAACTACGCCGCGGCCAACGCCTTCCTCGACGCCCTGGCCCACCACCGGCAGGCCGCGGGACTGCCCGGCACCAGCCTCGCCTGGGGCCTGTGGGCGTCGGAGAGCGCCATGAGCGGCACCCTCGACGGGACGGACCGGGCCCGCCTGAACCGCGGCGGCCTCCTGCCACTGGCCTCCGACCAGGGCCTGAGCCTCTTCGACGGCGCACGCTCCTCGGGCCTGCCGCTGCTGGTCCCCGTACGGATGAACGCGGCGGCGCTCCGCTCCCAGGCGGCGGCGGGAACGCTCCCGTCGATGCTGCGCGGCCTGTTCGCCGTTCCGGCGCGGCGCACGGTCGACGGCGCGGCGAAACTGCGGAACCGGCTGGCGGAACTGGGCCCGGAGGAGCAGGAGAAGGCCGTCCTGGACCTGATTCTGGGGCATATCGCCACGGTGCTCGGACACGCCTCGGCACAGGCGATCAAACCGCAGCGGCCGTTCTCCGAGCTGGGCTTCGACTCGCTCGTCGCCGTGGAGTTGCGGAACCGGCTGAACACGGCCACCGGGCTGCGGCTGCCGGCCACCGCGGTCTTCGACTACCCGACGCCCGCCGCGCTCGCCGGCTTCGTCCGGACGGATATGCTCAAAGATCTGACCCCCGACGGATCGGACGAACTCCGGCAGCTCGACCGGCTCGAAGCCGCCCTGGCGGCGCGGCCCGCCGACGACGCCTGGCGGGCGAAGCTCACGGCCCGCCTCCAGACGGTCCTCGTGAGCCTCGGCGTGGACAGCTTCGCCGCGAGCGCGGCCCCCGCGGACGGCGTCGCGGCGGAGAACGCCGAGAACGCCGAGAACGACGATCGGCTGCATCTGGCCACCACCGACGAACTGTTCGCGATCGCCGAGCAGGAATTCGGCATTTTCCACGACGACGAGCGCCCGCAAGCCTGATCACCCGAGGAAGGCGAAAGACCGATGGCCGAGGAAGAAAAGCTCCGACAGTATCTCGCGGCTGCGCTCGGGGAACTCAAGCAGACCCGCCAGCGTCTGCGGAAGGCCGAAGCCGCCGGCCATGAGCCGGTGGCGATCGTGGGGATGGCGTGCCGGTATCCGGGTGGTGTGGCCTCGCCGGAGGATCTGTGGCGGCTGGTGGCCGAGGGTGGGGACGCGATCACCGAGTTCCCGACCGACCGTGGCTGGGACGTGGAGGGGCTCTATGACCCGGATCCGGAGAGTGTGGGGAAGTCGTACAGCAGGCAGGGCGGTTTCCTGCACGACGCGGCGGAGTTCGACGCGGACTTCTTCGGGATCAGCCCGCGTGAGGCGACCGCCACGGATCCGCAGCAGCGGCTGCTGCTGGAGACCGCGTGGGAGGCGCTGGAGGGTGCGGGGGTGGACCCCGCGGGACTGCGGGGCAGCCGTACGGGGGTGTTCGCGGGGCTAATGTACGGCGACTACGCCGTGCGGCTGCACCGCGCGCCCGAGGGGTTCGAGGGGATGCTGTCGACCGGCAGCGCGGGCAGTGTGGCCTCGGGGCGGGTGGCGTACACCTTCGGGTTCGAGGGTCCGGCGGTGACGGTGGACACGGCGTGCTCGTCGTCGCTGGTGGCCCTGCACCTGGCCGCGCAGGCGCTGCGGAACGGCGAGTGTGATCTGGCGCTGGCGGGCGGTGTCACGGTCATGGCGACGCCGTCCACCTTCGTGGAGTTCTCCCGTCAGCGGGGTCTCGCCCCCGACGGCCGCTGCAAGCCG
>NZ_BBOX01000610.1 GCF_001553455.1 Streptomyces hygroscopicus subsp. hygroscopicus | reverse complement strand
TGCGAGCGCGGCGGCACACTCATCAATACGGGCAGCGAACACCGGTGAAGCATCCAACAGCTCCACGGCCATGCCTACCCATTGTGACCCCTGTCCTGGGAACACGAATGCGGCCTTGCCCCCGATTGAGGCCCCCTGCACCAGGTTGGGCAGGACCTGCCCCCTAGCCAGGGCGTCCACCCCACGGACGAAATCCTCCCGGTCGGCGCCGACCAGCACCGCGCGCCGGTCGAAGGCGGCACGGGTGGTGGCCAGCGAGTGGCCGATGTCCAGCGGACGCGCGGCCGGATCGGCGTCGAGGTGGGCCAGCAGCTTGGCGGCCTGGGCGCGCAGCGCCGCCTCGCTCTTGCCGGACACCACCCACGGCAGCACGCCGAGCCGCCGGGTCACCGGCTCGCTCGCGCCCTCCTCCTCGGCGGGCGCCTGCTCCAGGATGGCGTGCGCGTTGGTGCCGCTGAAGCCGAACGAGGACACCGCGGCGCGGCGCGGACGGCCGGTCTCCGGCCACTCCCGCGCCTCGGTCAGCAGCTCGACGTCGCCCGCCGACCAGTCCACGTGCGGGGTGGGCTCGACGATGTGCAGCGACTCCGGCAGGACGCCGTGGCGCAGCGCGAGCACGAGCTTCATCACCCCGGCGACACCGGCGGCGGCTTGGGCGTGACCGATGTTGGACTTGATGGAGCCCAGCAGCAGCGGCTGCCCCTCGGGCCGGTCCTGGCCGTAGGTGGCCAGCAGGGCCTGCGCCTCGATCGGGTCGCCCAGCGTCGTGCCGGTGCCGTGCGCCTCGACCACGTCCACCTCGGCCGCCGACAGCCGGGCGTTGGCCAGCGCCTGCCGGATGACACGCTGCTGGGACGGGCCGTTGGGCGCCGTCAGACCGTTGGACGCGCCGTCCTGGTTGATCGCGCTGCCGCGCACGACCGCCAGCACCGGATGGCCGTTCCGCCGCGCGTCCGACAGCCGCTCCACCAGCAGCATGCCCACACCCTCGGCCGGGCTGAAGCCGTCCGCGTCCGAGGAAAACGCCTTGCTGCGGCCGTCGGAGGACAGTCCGCGCTGGCGGCTGAACTCGATGAAGGTGCCCGGGGTGGCCATCACGGTCACCCCGCCCGCGAGCGCGAGCGAGCACTCGCCCTGGCGCAGCGACTGGACGGCCAGGTGCAGCGCCACCAGCGACGCCGAGCACGCGGTGTCCACGGTGACCGCCGGGCCCTCCAGGCCGAAGGTGTACGACAGGCGGCCGGAGACGACGCTCGCGGCGCTGCCGGTGGCCAGGTGGCCCTCGTACCCCTCCGTGGTGTTGCGCATGAGGATGGAGTAGTCGGAGCCGTTGGTGCCGACGAAGACACCGGACGGGCTGCCGTGCAGCGTGGCCGGGTCGATCCCGGCCCGCTCGAACGCCTCCCAGGACGTCTCCAGCAGCAGCCGCTGCTGCGGGTCCATCGCCATGGCCTCCCGCGGCGAGATCCCGAAGAAGGCGGGGTCGAAGTCGGCCGCCCCGGTGAGGAATCCGCCCTCGCGGGTGTAGCTGGTGCCCTGCGCGTCCGGGTCCGGGTTGTAGAGGGACTCGATGTCCCAGCCGCGGTCGCCCGGGAACTCCGACAGCGCGTCACCACCGGAGGTGAGCAGCTGCCACAGCTCCTCGGGGGTGCGCACACCGCCCGGGAAACGGCAGCTCATGGAGACGATGGCGATCGGCTCGTCGTCGGCGAGCGCCGCCGCGGTCGGCAGCGCGGCCACGGCGGCCCGCTGCCCGCCGCCGATCTCGGCGCGCAGATGGCGCGCGAGCACCGTCGGGGTGGGGTAGTCGAAGATCAGCGTCGGCGGGAGCTTCAGCCCGCTGGCGGCGCCGAGCCGGTTGCGCAGCTCGACGGCGGTGAGCGAGTCGAAGCCCAGCTCCTTGAAGGCCCGGCCCGCCTCGACGTCCTCGGCGCCCGCGTAGCCCAGGACGGCCGCGACGGCGGTGCGGACCAGCTCCAGCACCAGCCGCTCCTGCTCGGCCTCCGGCACCCCGGCGAGCCGCTGCGCCAGCGCGACCGCTCCGGCGCCGTCCGCCTCGGCGTCGCCGGCCATGTCCTTGATGACCTCCCGCGCCTCGGGCAGGTCGTGCAGCAGCGGACGGGAGCGGCCGGAGGTGAAGGCGAGGACGAAGCGCTTCCACTCCATGTCGACGACGGTCAGCACCGACTCGTCGCGGTCCAGCGCGTGCTGGAGCGCGGTGACGGCCGCCCGCGGCGCCATCTCGATGACGCCGTGACGGCGCATCCGGTCGCCGACACCCCCCTCGGCCATGCCTCCCTCGCCCCACGGGCCCCAGGCCAGCGAGGTGGCGGGCAGGCCCTGGGCGCGCCGGTACTCGGCGAAGGCGTCGAGGAAGGCGTTGCCCGGGGCGTAGTTGCCCTGGCCGGGCGCGCCGAAGGTGGCCGCGAAGGAGGAGAACAGCACGAACGCGGACAGGTCCAGGTCCCGGGTCAGCTCGTGCAGATGGCGGGTGGCGTCCACCTTGACCTTCAGCACCCGGTCCACCTGGTCCGGGGTCAGGCCCTCGATCACCCCGTCGTCCAGCACGGCGGCCGTGTGGACCACGGCGGTCAGCGGGTGTGCGGCGGGGATGTCCGCGAGCAGCGCCTCGACCTGGGCGCGGTCGGCCACGTCGCAGGCCGCGATGGTGACCTGGGCACCGAGTTCGGTCAGCTCGGCCCGCAGCTCCGCCGCGCCCGGGGCCTGGAGGCCACGGCGGCTGGTGAGCACCAGGTGCTCGGCGCCCTGACCGGCCAGCCACCGTGCCACATGGGCGCCCAGCGCGCCCGTACCGCCGGTGACCAGCGTCGTACCGGACGGCTGCCACGACCGTACGGCGGGCGTGGCGGCCAGCGGGGCGCGCACCAGACGGCGTACGAGCAGCCCGGTGGCCCGGATCGCCACCTGGTCCTCCTCCTCGGCCCCGGCGAGCACGGCCACCAGCCGGGTCAGCGCCCGCTCGTCGGGCGCCTGGGGCAGGTCCACCAGACCGCCCCAGCGCTCGCCGTGCTCCAGGGCGGCCACCCGGCCCAGGCCCCAGACCAGCGCCTGTTCGGGGGACTCCAGCGGGTCCGTACGGCCCACGGAGACCGCGCCCCGGGTGGCGGACCACAGCGGCGCGCCGATCTCCGCGTCGCCCAGCGCCTGCACCAGCGCGAGCTGCGCCGCCACCCCGGCCGGGACGGACGGGTGCCGGGGGTGCGGGTGGCCGTCGAGGGCCAGCAGCGACAGCACCCCGGTGAACGGGATGCCATCGGTGTCCGCGAGCGCGGTGCGCAGCCGCTCGGCCAGCTCCTCGCGGCCGTCGGCGTCGGTGTCCACGGCGATCCGCCGCACCTCGGCGCCGCGTTCGGCGAGCGCTGCGGCCACGGCGTCGGTCCAGGTGTCCTCGGGGCCCGGGGTGTCCTTGGCGCCTGGGGTGTTCTCGGTGCCCAGGGTGCCCTTGGTGCCCGGCGCGACGACGAGCCAGACGCCGGTCAGCCGCGCGGGCTGCCCGTCGGCGAGCGGCTTCCAGGTGACGCGGTAGCGCCAGCCGTCCACCACGGACCGCTCACGGCTCTGCTTGCGCCACGACGCCAGGGCGGGCAGCAGTGCGCCGACCCGCTCGTCCCCGGCGACGTCCAGCTCGGCGGCGAGCGCCTGCCAGTCCTCGCGCTCCACGGCCTCCCAGAAACGGGCCTCGACGGGGTCGGTGGCGGCGGGCGCGGCGGCGGCGGAGGTGCCCGCC
>NZ_BBOX01000609.1 GCF_001553455.1 Streptomyces hygroscopicus subsp. hygroscopicus | reverse complement strand
GCCTTGCGGGCCCGGTTGAGGTTGCCGAGCGGCCGGAACTCCTCGGTGGTGTGCCAGGTGTTGAACGCCAGCCGCTCGACCCGGCGGGCCGCGGACCGGGCCCGGGCGCTGTCCAGGTCCTGGCGCGGCACGGTGAGCACCGCCACCGGGACGACCGGCGCGTCGCACTCCCGCCACTCCACCGAACCGTCCTCGACCGGGGTGCGGCGGTCGTCCAGATAGCGCTGCACACACAGCTCGAAGGCGATGTCGCCGATGGACAGCCGCATCGCCAGCTCACGGTGCAGGTAGTCGGGGTCGCCCCGGTCCGGCGGGGGAGCGGGGGTGCCGCCGGGGGCCGGGCGCAGCTGGTACCGCACCGGACCGGCCGGGCCCCACAGGATCGCACCCCGGCTCCAGAAGGTCTCGCGGGCCAGCGAGCCCACCGTGTGGCGGGTGGCGATCCGCACGTTGCGGCGCATCCGGTCGGCGGTGGCCCAGCCCACCGCCAGCGGCAGCCGGACGAAGAGCCCGAACGCCTTCTCCACGGTGCCCCCCGCGCCCGCCGTGGCCTTGGCGAAGGCGACGAACTCGCGTGCGTCGGCCGCGTGGGACACCGGGAAGCTGGTGGTCAGCAGGTCGTGGATCTCCTCGGGAGCGGCCTGGACCCGCACCGCCATCCGGCGCAGATAGGGCGAGGCGTCGTGCCGCTCGGCGCCGCTCGCGGTGGACAGCCGCACCACGGCCGGGTAGTCGGCGCCCGGCCGGGCGTATCCCACGCACAGTTCCGGCGGAAGGTCGTCACGGAACCGCAGCCGGGCGTTCTCCACGCCCAGGGCCGCCTTGGCGGGTGCGGCGCGCGGCAGCCACAGGGCGTTCGAGCCGTCCGGGCCGCCAGGGACCGGCCCGTGTACCCGCAACAGCTCGCGCGCCAGCTTCTCGAAGCGGCGGCGCTCGGCCTCGGGGCTGCCGCCCATGTACGCCTCATAGCCCTCGTACGCCCCGCCCGTCGCATGGTGCACGCTCGCTCCGCTCGTCGCCTGGTGCACGGTCGTCCCGCCGCGCGCCCCGCCCGTCACCTCGTGCCCGGTCACCCCGCCGCATGTCGCCTCGTTGCGTACGGACTGCTGTCGGGTGTCGGTCATGGAAAACGCTCCGTACAGGGGCAGACGGGACGAGAAGGGACAAGTGAGACGGTAAGGGAGGGCACGCGGTGCCGCAGCCCGGAGCGGCGCGCCGGTGGTAACCCGCCCCTCGGGCCACCCCGGGTGTTCCGCGCCCGGCCTGCGGCACACTGGTGGCATGCCGGAGCTGCCCGAGGTGGAGGCCCTCGCCGCGATCCTGGCCGAGCGTGCCGTCGGCCGGGAGATCGCCCGTGTCCTCCCCGTCGCGGTGAGCGTCCTGAAGACCTACGACCCGCCACCGAGCGCACTCGAAGGCCGCACGGTCACGGCGGCGGCCCGCCACGGCAAGTTCCTCGACCTGGCCACCGACGGCCCCCACCTGGTCGTGCACCTCGCCAGGGCGGGCTGGCTGCGCTGGCGGGACGGGCTCCCCGAGGCCCCGCCCCGGCCCGGCAAGGGCCCGCTCGCGCTGCGGCTGCTCCTGGCCGGCCCGGAGCGCTCCGGGTTCGACCTCACCGAGGCCGGGACGCGCAAGGGGCTCGCGGTGTACGTCGTCCGCGACCCCCAGGAGGTCCCCGGCATCGCCCGGCTGGGCCCGGACCCGCTCGACGACTCCTTCACCCTGGAGGCGTTCGCCGGGCTGCTGCGAGGCGTACGCCACCGGATCAAGGGCGTGCTCCGCGATCAGAGCGTGATCGCCGGGATCGGCAACGCCTACTCCGACGAGATCCTGCACGCCGCCCGGATGTCGCCCTACCGGCTGGCCTCGGACCTCAGTGAGGAGGAGATCGCCGGAATCCACGAGGCGATGGGCAGCACGCTGCGCTCCGCCGTCGAGCGGTCCCGCGGCCTGGCCGACAGCGACCTCAAGGGGGAGAAGCGCGGCGGGATGCGGGTGCACGGGCGCACCGGAGAGCCGTGTCCGGTGTGCGGGGACACCGTCCGCGAGGTGTCCTTCCGCGACTCCTCGCTGCAGTACTGCCCCACCTGCCAGACCGGCGGCAAGCCGCTCGCCGACCGGCGGCTGTCCCGGCTGCTCAAGTAGCCACGTTCGCTCGAACCACCGCCCGAACCGCGGGATCCGGTGGCGGCGGGCCCGGTGGTGGCGGATCCGGTGGTGGTGGGTCCGGTGGTGGGTCCGGTGGCGGTGGGCCCGGCTGGCGGTGGGCCCGGTGCGGCGGATCCGGTGGGGCGGACCCGGCGGTGATGAGGCCCGCGGTGAGGGGGCCGACGGTGGGGGCACCCGCGACGAGGGTCCCGCGGGCCCTGTGGTGACGCGAGCCGCAACAGCGCCAACGAGAGCTCACGGGAGCTTACGGGAGCCACATCCACCCCAATCCCCCTTTACCGGCTGCCAGTTGAACTCCCACTCTTGACCTCGGGAGCTCCGGTCCGCCATATGGTGCTGTCGCAATCCCACGACACCACACCCCACGCCACGTCACGGAGCACCATGACCACAGCCCTGATCATCGGTGGCGGCATCGCCGGAACGGTGACCGCGATGGCCCTGCGGAAAGCCGGCATCGACGCGGTCGTCTACGAGGCATACCCCACGGACGCCACCGACGCGGGTGCCTTCCTCGTCGTCGCCGCCAACGGCCTGGAGGCACTGCGCACCATCGACGCCCACGGACCCGTGCTGGAGAACTCCTTCCCGGCCGGCCGCGTCGACTTCATCAGCAACACCGGCAAGCGGCTCGGCGACCGGCCCACGTCCGGATCGGCGGACGGTGGCCTCGGCTCCGTGACACTCAAACGCGCCACGCTCGCCCGGGTGCTGCGCGAGGAGGCGCTGCGCCGGGGAGTGCGCATCGAGCACGGCAAGCGGCTGCTCGCCGTCCATACCAGCCCCGACGGCCGGATCGTCGGGTCCTTCGCGGACGGCGGTCGCGCCGTGGGCGACGTGCTGATCGGCGCCGACGGCATCCACTCGCTCATCCGCCGGCTCATCGACGCGGGCGCGCCCCGGCCCCGCTACACCGGGCAGCACACCGTCTGCGGCTACACCCGCGACGCCGACTCGCCCCCGGCCCCCGACGCCTACACCATGATCTTCGGCAAACAGGCGTTCTTCGGCTGCACCACCGCCCCGGACGGCGAGGTCTGGTGGTTCTGCAACGCCCCGGCCGAGGAGATGTCCAGGGCCGAGCTGGCCGCCGTCACCGCCGAGCAGTGGCGGGAGCGGCTGCTGACGCTCTTCGCCGAGGACAACACCCCCGCCGCGGACCTGGTCCGCGCCACCGGTGACTCCATCGTGGCCACCGCCGCCTACGACATCGTCTCCACCCCCACCTGGTCCGAGGAGGGCATGGTCATCGTCGGCGACGCCGCGCACGCCTGCGCCCCCAACGCCGCACAGGGCGCGTCGATGGCCATCGAGGACGGTGTGGTGCTCGCCAAGTGCCTGCGCGACCTGCGCTCGCCCCGCCCGGCCTTCGCCGCGTACGAGGCGCTGCGCCGGGAGCGGGTTGAGAAGGTCGCCGCGGCCAGTACCGTCATGGCCCGCCGTACGGCGCCGGGGCCCGTGGCGCGGGCGCTGCGCGACGTCACCATGCCGCGCAAGCTCGACCGGGCCGGCGGCGGCGCCCCGGACTGGCTCACCGGCTACCGCATCGACTGGGACGAGCCGGTCGCGGGGACGACGGCCCACCGGCGCCGCTGACCCTCCCGCCCCCGGCCCCGGC
>NZ_BBOX01000608.1 GCF_001553455.1 Streptomyces hygroscopicus subsp. hygroscopicus | reverse complement strand
AGCCCAACCCCACGATCGCGATCGGCTCGTCATCGGCCGCGGCCACCACCACGGGCCCGGCCACCTCAGCAGCCGCACCCACGACCTCCGCACGCAAGAACTCCGCCAGCACCACCGGCGTCGGATAGTCGAAGACCAGCGTCGCGGGCAGCCGCAGCTCGCTCACCGCCCCCAGCGCGTTCCGCAGCTCCACCGCCGTCAACGAGTCAAAGCCCAGCTCACGGAAGGAGCGATGCGGTTCGACGGTGTCCGACGCGTCATGGCCGAGGACGGCGGCGACCTGGGTACGGACCAGGTCCAGCACCACGTCCAGCTGCTCGGCCTCGCTCAGCCCGGCCAGCCGCCGCGCCAGCGCACCCGCCACCGCCGCGCCCTGCGCCGTACGCCGCGCCGGAGTCCGCACCAGCCCCCGCATCAGCGGGGCGACCACACCGGACGACGCCGCCTCGGCGCGCATCACGGCCAGGTCCAGCCGCACGGGCACCAGCAGCGCCTCGTCCGTGCGGTACGCGGCGTCGAACAGCTCCAGCCCCTCGGCGGCGGAGAGCGCGAGGACACCGCCCCGGCTCATCCGGGACACGTCCGCGTCGTCCAGCTCGCCCGTCATCGCGCTGGAATCGGCCCACAGGCCGAAGGCCAGCGAGGTACCGGCCAGGCCCTGGGCACGGCGGTGCTGCGCGAGGGCGTCCAGGAAGGCATTGGCGGCGGCGTAGTTGCCCTGCCCCGCATTGCCGAAGACACCAGCGGCCGAGGAGAAGAGAACGAACGCCGACAGATCCAGGTCGCGGGTCAGCTCGTGCAGATGCCACGCCGCGTCCACCTTCGGCCGCAGCACCCGCTCCAGCCGCTCCGGCGTCAGCGAACCGATCACCCCGTCGTCCAGCACACCGGCCGTATGCACCACAGCCGTCAGCGGACGCTCGGCCGGAATACCCGCCAGCACCTCCGCCAGCGCCTCCCGGTCCGCCACATCACACGCCGCCCAACGCACCTCCGCACCCAACCCCGCTAGTTCCGCGCCGAGTTCGGCCGCACCCGGCGCCCGCTCACCACGGCGGCTCACCAGCAACAGATGCCGCACCCCACGCTCCGCCACCAGATGACGCGCCAGCAGACCACCCAGCGTGCCACTCGCCCCGGTCACCAGGACCGTGCCCTCGGCATCGACATCGGGCGTCCGCTCGGTGTCCACGGCGGCGCGCGCCAGACGCGGTGCCCGCAGTACCCCGTCCCGCACGGCCACCTGCGGTTCACCGGAGGCCAGCGCGCCCGACACCGCCGCCGGCGCATCGGCCGCACCGTCGACATCGACCAGGACGAACCGGCCCGGGTTCTCCGACTGCGCCGAACGCAGCAGACCCCACACCGCCGCACCCGCCAGGTCCGCCACCGGCTCGGCCGCC
>NZ_BBOX01000607.1 GCF_001553455.1 Streptomyces hygroscopicus subsp. hygroscopicus | reverse complement strand
CCGCCTCCGTGGCCACCGCACCCGAGGTCAGCACGACCAGCCGCGCATCCGCGAACCGCTCATCGCCCAGCCACTCCTGGACCAGCGCGAGCGCCCTGGCAGTGGCCCGGTGCACGGCGGCGGGTCCGCCGTCCCCGTCGGACGAGAAGTCGACGAGCACCTCATCGGCCACGGCCGCGCCCGACTCGATCGCCGCGCCCAGAGCGGCCAGATCCGGATACGCGACAACGTCCGTGCCGGAGAGGCCGCGCTCCAGCGCCTCGGAACCGAGCACCGCCCAGCGCTCGCCGACCGTCGCGTCCACCTCGGCCTCGGCCGGGAACTCGGTCCACTCCAGGCGGAAGAGGGAGTCCTGCCGCCCGCCGCGCGCACCGCTGATCTGCTCGGCCGACACCGGCCGCAGCACCAGCGAATCCACCGACAACACGGCACGCCCCGCACCATCGGCCACCGCCAGCGACACCGCGTCCGCACCAACGGCCGACAGACGCACCCGCAGCACCGAAGCACCCACCGCGTGCAGCGACACACCGGACCACGAGAACGGCAACCGCGCCCCGTCCCCACCCTCGACCAGACCACCCAGCCCCACCACATGCAGCGCCGAGTCCAGCAACGCCGGATGCAGACCGAACAACCCCGCCTCGGACTGCCCACCCTCCGGCAGCTCCAGCTCGGCGAACACCTCCTCGCCGACCCGCCAGGCCGCCTTCAGCCCCTGGAACACCGGACCGTAAACGAGCCCCAAGTCCGCCATGCCCTCATACAGGCCACCGACCTCAACCGGCACCGCGCCCGCCGGAGGCCACACGCTCACGTCGAACGACGCCGCAGGCGCACCCGCCACCAGCACACCCGACGCATGCCGCGACCACGCCTCATCAGCACCCGCGTCCTCGAACCGCGAGTACACCTCGACCACACGACGACCAGAGCCGTCCGGCGCACCCACCGACAGCTGAAGCTGAACGCCACCCACCTCCGGAAGCACCAGCGGCGCCTCCAACGTCAACTCCTCGACCAGATCACAACCGACCTGGTCACCCGCGCGAACCGCCAGCTCCACAAAGGCCGTACCCGGCAGCACCACCGAACCCATCACGGCGTGGTCGAGCAGCCAGGGGTGGGTCTGTGCCGAGATCCGCCCGGTCAGCAGCAGCCCGTCGCCACCCGCGAGCGGTACGACGGCGCCCACCAGCGGATGCTCCACGGCGGCCAGCCCGAGCCCCGCCGTGCCGCCGACGCCGTACGCCGACGCATGGGGCCAGTACCGGCGGCGCTGGAAGGCGTACGTCGGCAGCTCGGTCAGCTCGACCCGAGCCGCCCCCGTACCGGCGAAGACGGCCTCCCAGTCCACCGCCACACCCCGCACATGGGCCCGCGCCACAGCGGTGTGGACCGCCCGCGCCTCGGGCCGACCGGCCCGCAGCACGGCGGCGAAGCCCGCGGCCTCGGCGTCGGTGACGCACTCCTGGGCCATCGCGGAGAGCACCCCGTCCGGGCCCAGCTCGATGAAGGTGGTCACGCCCTGGGCTTCCAGGGTGCGGACACCGTCGAGGAAGCGGACGGCCTCGCGGACGTGGCGCACCCAGAAGTCGGCCGTCGCGATCTCCTCGGCGGAGACCAGCTCGCCGGTCAGGTTGGACACGATCGGGATCTTCGGGGCCTCATACGTCAGCCCCTGCGCGACCTCGCGGAACGCCTCCAGCATCCCGTCCATACGCGGCGAGTGGAACGCGTGGCTGACCGTCAGCCGCTTGGTCTTACGCCCCTGCTCCTCGAACGACGCGGAGATGGCCACAGCCGCGTCCTCGTCACCCGCGATGACGACCGAGGTGGGCCCGTTGAGCGCGGCGATGCTCACGCCGTCGGTCAGCAGCGGCGCCACCTCCTCCTCCGACGCCTGGACGGCGATCATCGCGCCACCGGCGGGCAGCTCCTGCATCAAACGACCACGAGCCGCCACCAGCTTCGCCGCGTCCGCGAGCGAGAGCACACCCGCCACATGCGCGGCGGCCAGCTCACCGATCGAATGCCCCGACAGGAAGTCGGGCCGCAGCCCCCACGTCTCAACGAGACGGAACAACGCCACTTCGAGAGCGAACAGCGCGGGCTGGGTAAACCCGGTCTGATCCAGCACCGACGCGTCATCCCCGAACAGCACATCCCGCAGCGGCCGTTCGAGGTGCGGGTCCAACTCCGCGCACACCGCGTCCAACGCCTCCGCGAACACCGGATAGGCGTCATACAGCTCACGCCCCATCCCCAGCCGCTGGCTCCCCTGCCCCGTGAACAGGAACGCCACCTTGCCGCCCATGGCCGATCCCTGGATCACATCCGCGCCGGACCCGCCGCGTACCAGAGCGTCCAGACCACGCAGGAAGCCCTCGCGGTCGTCGGCCACCAGCACCGCGCGGTGCTCCAGGGCGGCGCGCGTGGTCGCGAGCGAGTAGCCCAGGTCGGCCGGTGCGACCTCCGGCCGCTCGTCCAGGTAGGAACGGAGCCGTTCGGCCTGCGCCCGCAGCGCGTCGGCGGTCTTCGCCGACAGCGGCCACGGCAGCACGGACGGCTGAACGACCGGGGCCGAAGGAGCCACCA
>NZ_BBOX01000606.1 GCF_001553455.1 Streptomyces hygroscopicus subsp. hygroscopicus | reverse complement strand
GGTCGGGGGCCGGCTGTGGGGTGCGGGGCCGGGGGTCGGGAGTCGGTTGCGAAGGTGCGAGGCCGGGGTCCGGTTGCGGGTGGGGACGGGGGTTCGCCGACGGCCTCACGTTGTCGGAAGGGGGCGTCAGCCCCACTCGCCGCCCAGGGGCCCGGTCTGCCGCCTCGGCGTCGCCTCCGGTCGCCAGTCGGCCGCCGTCCGGGCGGCGTTTCGCGCATCACTCCGCGTGCCGCTGACATGAGGCGACACGTGGGATTCCGGAGTGTTTTGAGGTGCTTAAGGTGGATATGGAGGCACGATCGACCGGACTCGCACGCGTGTTCGAGAATGGGGTTATGGTGGGGCGTGAGCCAAGCAGGGTCGGTCAGGGGGTGTGAGCAGCGGGAGGTGTGGATGCCAGGCTTCACGCATCTGCACACCGCGTCCGGGTTCTCCATGCGGTACGGGGCCGCGCACCCGGAGCGGCTGGCGCAGCGTGCCGCCGAGCGCGGCATGGACGCGATCGCGCTGACCGACCGCGACAGCCTCGCCGGAGCGGTGCGGTTCGCCAGGGCCTGTGAGCGCGCGGGGGTGCGGCCGCTCTTCGGGGTCGACCTCGCCGTGCGGAGCGGTGCGTGGGAGGCCCCGGGGCCGGAGCGCACCGCCCGGCGCCGCACACCCGTGCGCGGCGGGGCGTTCATCGACGAGTCCGCGCCCCGGGCGGTCTTCCTCGCCCGGGACGGCGCGGCGGGCTGGGCCGCGCTGTGCGGGCTGGTCTCCGCCGCCCACGCGGGGCTCGCTCACCCCGGGACTGCCCGGACCAGCGGCGACGGGCTGCCCCTGCTGCACTGGCACGATCTGGCGGGCGCGGCCGGTGCGCTCGCCCCGCTGACCGTGCTGCTCGGCCCGGACTCCGACGTCGTCCGGGCCCTGGCCGCCGGGCGCCCCGACCGGGCCGAGCGGCTGATCGCCTCCTGGCGGGAACTCTTCGGCGACGCGCTGCGGCTGGAAGCCGTGTGGCACGGCCGGGCCGGCACCGGTCCGGGCTCGCTGCGGCTGGCCGCCCGTACCGTCGGCTTCGCCGCCGACCAGGGCGTACCGGCCGTGCTGAGCAACGCCGTCCGCTATGCGGACCCGGGGGAGGGGCCGGTCGCCGATGTCCTGGACGCGGCCCGTCGGCTCGTCCCCGTCGACCCGCGCGACCCCGCCACCCTCGACAGCGGTGAGCGCTGGCTCAAGGGCCCCCGGGACATGGCGCGGGCGGCCGAGCGGATCGTGGAGGCGGCGGGGATGCGGCGGGACGCCGCCCACCGGCTGCTGGAGGAGACCCGGCGCACCGCCGCCGCGTGTCTGGTCGACCCCGAGGGCCACATCGGCCTGGGCAGCGTCCACTTCCCCGAGCCCCGTCTGGTCGGGGCCGGGCGGCGGAGCGCCGAACGGGTGCTGCGGTCGCGCTGCGCCGCCGCCATGGTGCTGCGGGGGTACGACCGCGACCGGGCGCGCTGGGAGCGGCTGGAGGACGAGCTGCGCACCATCGAACGGCTCGGCTTCGCCTCGTACTTCCTCACCGTCGCGCAGGTCGTCGACGACACCCGGGCGCTCGGCATCCGGGTGGCCGCCCGCGGCTCCGGCGCCGGGTCGTTCGTCAACCATCTGCTGGGCATCGCCCATGCCGACCCCGTCGCCAGCGGTCTGCTGATGGAGCGCTTCCTGTCGGTGCGGCGGGCCGCGCTGCCCGATATCGACATCGACGTGGAGTCCGCGCGCCGGCTGGACGTCTATCGCGCGATCTTCGAACGGTTCGGGGCGGAGCGGGTCGCGACCGTCTCGATGCCCGAGACCTACCGGGTGCGCCATGCCGTACGGGACGTGGGCGCGGCGCTCGGCATGGACCCGGCCGAGGTGGACCGGGTGGCCAAGTCCTTCCCGCACATCCGCGCCCGCGATGCCCGCGCGGCGCTCGCGGAACTGCCCGAGCTGCGGGCGCTCCGCGAGGCGACCGCGGAGCAGGAACGTTTCGGCAGGTTCTGGGAGCTGGTCGAGGCGCTCGACGGGCTGCCCCGTGGCATGGCCATGCACCCCTGCGGGGTGCTGCTCTCGGACGCCGGGCTGCTGGCCCGTACGCCCATCGTGCCGACCAGCGGCGAGGGCTTCCCGATGGCGCAGTTCGACAAGGATGACGTGGAAGAGCTCGGACTGCTCAAACTCGACGTCCTCGGTGTGCGGATGCAGTCCGCGATGGCGCACGCGGTCGCGGAGATCCGGCGGACCACCGGGCGGGTCGTGGACATCGACGACCCCGGGCAGGTCCGGCCCGGCGATCCGGCCACCTACGACCTGATCCGCTCCACCGAGACACTCGGCTGCTTCCAGATCGAATCGCCCGGTCAGCGCGATCTCCTCGGCCGGTTGCAGCCCACCTCCTTCCACGACCTCGTGGTCGACATATCGCTTTTCCGGCCGGGTCCGGTGGCCGCCGACATGGTCCGGCCCTTCATCGACGCCCGGCACGGCCGCAAGCCCGCGCGCTATCCGCATCCGGACCTGGAGGACGCGCTGCGCGAGACCTACGGGGTCGTGGTCTTCCACGAGCAGATCATCAAGATCGTGTCGATCATGACCGGTTGTGAACGGGACCTCGCCGACGAGGCGCGGCGTGCGCTGTCCGATCCCGAACGGCAGGGGCGGGTGCGGGCCTGGTTCCACGCGGAGGCGGAGAAGCGGGGCTACTCGCCGGAGGTGCGGCAGCGCACCTGGGAGATCGTCGAGGCGTTCGGCTCGTACGGCTTCTGCAAGGCGCACGCCGTCGCCTTCGCGGTCCCGACGTACCAGTCCGCCTGGCTCAAGGCGCACCATCCGGCGGCCTTCTACGCCGGGCTGCTCACCCATGACCCCGGGATGTACCCCAAGCGGCTGCTGCTGGCGGACGCGCGGCGGCGCGGGGTGCCGATCCTGCCGCTGGATGTGAACCGGTCGGGGGCCGCCTATCGCATCGAACTGACGTCTGGTGGTTCCGGGGGTGAGGAGACCATCGGGATCCGGCTGGCCCTGAGCGACGTCCACGGCATCAGCGAGGCCGAGACCGAGCGGATCGCGGCCGGACAGCCGTACTCCTCGCTCCAGGACCTGTGGTGGCGCGCCCACCCCGGCCGGCCGGTGGCCGAACGGCTGGCCCAGGTCGGCGCGTTGGACGCGTTCGGCGCGAGCCGCCGCGATCTGCTGCTGCAGATCGCCGAGCTGCACCGGCAGCAGCGGGGCGCCGCCCGGCGCGACGCCGAGGGCCAGCTCCCGCTGGCCGAAACCGGCCCCGCCGCCCCCGCCGGACTCCCCGACCTCGACGCGGACGAACGCCTCGGCGCCGAGCTCGGCATCCTCGGCATGGACGTCTCCCGCCATCTGATGGGCGACCACCGGGACTTCCTGGAAGAGCTGGGCGCCATCCCCGCGAAACGGCTGCGCGACGCGCCGCACGGGCAGACCGTGCTCGTCGCCGGGGCCAAGGCCGCCACCCAGACCCCGCCGATCCGCTCGGGGCGCCGGGTCATCTTCACCACGCTGGACGACGGTACGGGGCTGGTCGACTGCGCCTTCTTCGACGACAGCCACGCGGCGTGCGCGCACACCGTCTTCCACTCCTGGCTGCTGCTCGTACGCGGCGTGGTCCAGCGGCGCGGCCCGCGCAGCCTCAGCGTCGTCGGCTCGGCCGTGTGGAACCTCGCCGAACTGGCCCGGCTCAGGAAGGAGGGCGGCCTCGAGGCGGTCGCCGCCGAACTGGCCGGGGCGGGCCCGGAGACGGCCGGGACGGACTCCGGTTCCGGCCGCCGCATCGAGATGCCCACCGGCTACGCCATGCACCCCTGGGCCGACCTCCAGCCCGCGGGCGACGGGGCCGCCACCGGCCGCAAGCTGTGGCACGCGAGTCCGGGGAGCGCGGGATGAACGCGCCGAAGGGGCGCCAGCCCCGCCGTGCGTTCGGCACCACCCCAGGCCCCGGCCTCCGGCCCGGGCCACGCCCGGGGGTGCTTGGGGCTGTGTTCGGGGTTGGGAGTGGGGGTGGGTTCGAGGTTGGGTCTGGGCTTGGGCTTGGGCTCGGGGTTGGGTCTGGGGGTGGGCTTGGGTTCGGGGCTGGGATTGGGGCTGCGCCCGTGTCCGGGTTCGGGTCCGG
>NZ_BBOX01000605.1 GCF_001553455.1 Streptomyces hygroscopicus subsp. hygroscopicus | reverse complement strand
CCGCCGGAACAACCGGGGGCCCCGCCGGGACAGCCCAAGGCCCGGGGACAGCTCGGGGCCCGGGTACGGCCCGGGGCTCCGGGACAGCCCGGGACCCCGCTACGGCCCCGGGCGGCCGTACAGCCCGGGGCGCCGGGGTGGCCGGGCACCGGCCGGAGGCGTCCGCGCGCCCGGCCTGCGCGCCCCCCACGTCCTCCGTCTCCCCGCTCTCCGTCTCCGCGCCCACACCCCCCGCGTCCGCGCTCTCCGCCTCCGCGTCCGCGCCCGTCTCCACGTCCGCGCCCGCGTCCACGCCCGTCGCTCGTACCCATGTCGTCAACGCCCGCGCTCCTTCCTCACCGCCGCCCCCGCCGTCGTTCCCGCTCCCCTGCTCTGCGCATATCCGCCACGGCGGGAACAACAACCCGGGAGCCGTGACTGATCTCACCGCCCTCCGACTGTGACCGGGACAACGCCGTGGCGCCCGGCCCGTGGAAGCGGGTGGAACCGGTTGGACCGGTGGGCCGGGGCGGCGCGAGGATGGCGGGGTCAGGAACCACCCGGGAGGACTCCAACCCCATGCAGCCGCAGCCGCCGTACGCCGCCCAGCCCGCCGCCGACGACGACCGGCCGGTGACCGTCGACCGCCGGGAGGGGCCGTACGGCGAGGTGGTGCTGCGGCGGCGAGGGGGCGCGGACCGGGGACGGCCGGACGGCGCGGTCTTCGAGATCATCGCCAACGGGTGCTTCCTCATGGACACCTCCGACGGCCGTTCCGAGCGGCTGCTCGTCCGCGCCGCCCTCGACGCGCTGCCCGCCGACCGTCCCTCCCCCGCCCTGCTGATCGGCGGGCTCGGCGTCGGTTTCTCGCTGGTGGAGGCGGCCGCGGAGCCCCGGTGGGGGCGGATCGCGGTGGTCGAGCGGGAGGCGGCGGTGATCGACTGGCATCGCGAAGGCCCCCTGTCGGCCGTCTCCGCCGGGGCGCTGGCCGATCCGCGCACCGCCATCGTCCACGCCGATCTGGTCGCGTGGCTGCGGTCCGGCCCGGAGACCTATGACGCGCTGTGCCTGGACATCGACAACGGCCCCGACTGGACCGTCACCGAGGACAACGACGGCCTCTACTCCCCCGCCGGTCTCGCCGCCTGCGCCGCGCGCCTGACACCGGGCGGGGTGCTGGCCGTCTGGTCGGCCCGCCCGTCGCCCGCCTTCGAGGAGTCTCTCCGGAATGCCGGGTTCACGCGGGTGCGTACGGAAGAGGTCGCCGTTGCCCGGGGTGTTCCCGACGTCGTGCATCTCGCGGTTCGGGGCGCGTAGCAAAGCCGCGTACGCTGGCTTTACGCTTGCTTGCCTACCGCACGCGGCTGCGCGATGACCAGGCGCGAGCCGCGGGTTTCACCGGAAGACGCAGGGGCGGGCGCATGGAGCAGACTCACAACGGTCACAACGGGACCGCCACGACCACTCCCGGTGCACAGCGCCGGGTCCTGGTGGTCGAGGACGACCCGACCATAGTGGACGCCATCGCGGCCCGGCTGCGCGCCGAGGGGTTCCAGGTCCAGACGGCGGGGGACGGTCCGGCGGCGGTCGACACGGCCGAGGCGTGGCAGCCCGATCTGCTGGTCCTCGACGTGATGCTGCCGGGCTTCGACGGGCTCGAGGTCTGCCGCCGGGTGCAGGCCCGGCGGCCGGTGCCCGTGCTGATGCTGACGGCGCGCGACGACGAGACCGACATGCTGGTGGGGCTCGGGGTCGGCGCCGACGACTACATGACCAAGCCGTTCTCCATGCGCGAACTGGCCGCGCGGGTGCATGTGCTGCTCCGGCGGGTGGAGCGGGCGGCGCTGGCCGCGCACACCCCGCGCAGCGGCATCCTGCGCCTGGGCGAGCTGGAGATCGACCACGCCCAGCGCCGGGTGCGGGTGCGCGGCTCGGACGTGCACCTCACGCCGACCGAGTTCGACCTGCTGGTCTGCCTGGCGAACACCCCCCGGGCGGTGCTGTCGCGCGAGCAGCTGCTGGCCGAGGTGTGGGACTGGGCGGACGCCTCGGGCACCCGCACCGTGGACAGCCACATCAAGGCGCTGCGCCGGAAGATCGGCGCGGAGCGCATCCGTACGGTGCACGGCGTCGGCTACGCCCTGGAGACCCCGGCGGCATGAGGAAGGCCCCCTGGGCACGCGGGGTCAAGGCCCCCTGGACAGGACGGGCCAGGACCCCTGGGGCGGACATGACCCCCGGGGCGGACCGGCTCAAGACCCCCTGGACACGCCGGATCAAGACCCCCGAGGCAGACCGGCCCAAGACCCCCTGGACACGCCGGGACAGGACCCCCGAGGCAGACCGGGCCAAGACACCCTGGACAGGACGGGTCAAGACCCCCTGGACAGGACGGGTCAAGGCGCCCTCCTGGCCGCGTCGGGTCACGGCGCCCTGGGCGCGCGGGGCCAGGGGCCCGTGGGCCCGCCGTCGCTCCAAGGGCTGCCCGCCGCCCGGGACCCCCCGGGGCCGGCGGGCGTGGTGTACCACCTGGGCCCGGATCTGGGAGGCGCTGCGGCCCTTCGATCCCTACCGCTCGGTCAAGGCGGCGCTGGGAGCGCTGGTCGTCGGCTCGGTGATCATCACCACGCTGCTGATCTTCGTGGCGATGCACTCCGACACCGAGCTGCGAGTGATCACCATCTTCTCGGTCATCGCCTCGCTGCTGATCACCCAGTTCGTGGCGAACGGGCTGACGGCCCCGCTGGACGAGATGACCGATGTCACCCGGGCGATGGCGAACGGCGACTACACCCGGCGGGTGCGGGCGGCGCAGCGCCGGGACGAGTTCGGGGATCTGGCGTCCGCGTTCAACCGGATGGCGGCCGATCTGGAGGCGGTGGACACCCACCGCAAGGAGCTGGTCGCCAACGTCTCGCACGAGCTGCGCACCCCGATCGCGGCGCTGCGGGCGGTGCTGGAGAACGTGGTGGACGGGGTCTCGGAGGCCGATCCGGAGACGATGCGGGTCGCGCTGCGGCAGACCCAGCGCCTGGGCCGCCTGGTGGAGCAGCTGCTGGACCTCTCCCGCCTGGACAACGGGGTGGTGCCGCTGCACGCGCGGCGGTTCGAGGTCTGGCCGTATCTGGCCGGGATCCTCAAGGAGGCGAGCATGGCCAAGGGCGCGGAGTCCCATTCGGGGGCGCACACCCGTAAGGACGTCCATCTCAACCTGGACGTCTCGCCGCCCGAGCTGACCGCCCACGCGGACGCCGAGCGGCTGCACCAGGTGATGGCGAACCTCATCGACAACGCGGTGAAGCACAGCCCGGCACACGGCCGGGTGACCGTCCGCGCCCGGCGCGGTGACGGCTCGGGGAGCCTGGAGCTGGAGGTGCTGGACGAGGGCCCCGGCATCCCGGAGGCCGAGCGGCACCGGGTCTTCGAGCGGTTCAACCGGGGCGGGCTCTCCCCCGACGGCTCGGCCGACGCGGGCCGCCGCCGGCCGGGGCCGGGCAGCGACGGCGGCACCGGCCTGGGGCTGGCGATCGCGCGCTGGGCGGTGGATCTGCACGGCGGGCGGATCAGGGTGGCGGAGTCCCCGCGCGGCTGCCGGATCAAGGTCAGCCTCCCCGGGCCCGCCCCGGAATCCAAACCGGCCACCCCCTGAGATCAAAGCTGAAGTAAAATCGCCCCGTCGCGCACATAGGAGCGGCGGGGCGCACGTTTGCGCTGGCCCGGCGTGAGGAAACACACGGAACCTCGTGTGTTTCCCGGTGCGTCATGCGCTGAAACCCGCCGATCAATGTGACGTACACGACGATGACCAGTGCGGCCTGCACGTAAGGGTCTGGAGGGCGTAGCCTTTATTCCCGCTGTCCACCACCTTAGGAAGCGGAAGAGGGCGGTTGCCGCCGTGTCGCCACAGTCCCCCAACACCTCGAGCATCTCGACCGATGAACAGGACGGGCAGGGGAGTAACCTGCCGCTGCCTTCGGCCCCAATGAGTGGCTCGTCGACGAGATCTACCAGCAGTACCTCCAGGACCCGAACTCGGTCGACCGAGCCTGGTGGGACTTCTTCGCCGACTACAAGCCGGGTCAGGACACCGGCTCCTCGGCGGCCGCGCCGCCACAGGGAGTAGCCGGAAGTGCCGCCCCGGCGGCCCCGGCGAAGCCCGCACC
>NZ_BBOX01000604.1 GCF_001553455.1 Streptomyces hygroscopicus subsp. hygroscopicus | reverse complement strand
TGGAGAACGTGAAACCGGTGCCGTGCCCGGAGGTGTTGGAGCCCCTGGGCGCGGGCCAGGTGCGGATCGCCGTACGCGCGGCCGGTATCAACTTCCGTGACGCACTTGTCGGTTTGGGCATGGTCCCGGACCAGACCGGGCTCGGCGGTGAGGGCGCCGGAGTGGTGGTGGACATCGGTCCGGACGTGGCCGGTGTGTCCGTGGGCGACCGGGTCATGGGGATCTTTGACCGCGCGTTCGGGCCGCTGGCGGTGACCGACGCCCGTATGGTGGCGCCGGTCCCGGACCGGTGGTCCTTCCGGCAGGCGGCGGCGGTGCCGGTGGCTTATCTGACGGCGTGGTACGGGTTGGTGGAGCTGGGTCGGCTGCGGTGTGGGGAGTCGGTGTTGGTTCATGCCGCGGCTGGTGGTGTGGGGATGGCGGCGGTGGGGATCGCGCGGTATCTGGGTGCGGAGGTGTATGCGACGGCGAGTCCTGGCAAGCATGGGGTGCTGGAGGAGATGGGCATCGACGGGGCGCATCGGGCGTCGTCGCGTGATGTGGGGTTTGCGGAGGTGGTGCGTGCGGCGACGGG
>NZ_BBOX01000603.1 GCF_001553455.1 Streptomyces hygroscopicus subsp. hygroscopicus | reverse complement strand
GGTCAGCCGTACCGGCCCCGACGCGCCCGGGGCACAGGAGCTGACGGCCCGCCTCGCGGACCTGGGGGCCCACATACGCGTCGTGGCGGCCGACGTCACCGACGGCGCCGCGGTGCACGGCCTCGTCGCGGGCGTCGACCCGGACCACCCCCTGACCGGTGTCGTCCACGCGGCGGGTGTGCTGGACGACGCGGTGGTCACCTCGCAGACCCCGGAACGACTGGCACGCGTGTGGGGGCCCAAGGCCACGGCCGCGGCCCACCTCCACGCCGCCACCGCGCATCTGCGGCTGGGCATGTTCGTGATGTTCTCCTCGGCCGCGGGGGTGATGGGCAGCCCGGCACAGGCCAACTACGCCGCCGCCAACGCGTATTGCGACGCGTTGGCCACTCACCGCCAGGCCATGGGCCTCCCGGCGGTCTCGGTGGCCTGGGGCCTGTGGGCCGACGCCAGCGGGATGACCGGACACCTGGCCGAGGCCGATCTGGCGCGGATGTCCCGCTCCGGCATCGCCGCCATGTCCGCCGGACAGGCGCTGGGGCTGATGGACGCCGCCTGCTGGCACGGCGCCCCGCAGCCCGCAGCCGTCCGGCTCGACCTCCGGGCCCTGGCCGCTCGGCCCGCGGACACCCTGCCCGCCCTGCTGCGCACGCTCCTCGACGGCGGCCCGGCTCCCCGCCGTACCGCCGCCACCGGGGCGTCCGCCGCCGGTCTGGTCGCCCGGCTCGCGGCGCTGACCGCGGAGGAACAGCACCGGACGCTGCTCACGCTGGTGCGCGCCCAGGCCGCCGCGGTGCTGGGCCACACCGGCGTCGACGCGGTACCGGACGACATCCCCTTCAAGGACATCGGCTTCGACTCGCTGACCGGAGTCGAACTGCGCAACCGGCTCGCCGCCGCCACCGGACTGCGGCTGCCCGCCACTGTCGTCTTCAGGCATCCGACGCCCTCGGCCATCGCCGCCGAACTGCGCGGGAAGCTGTGCCCGGCGCAGGCGGCCACGGCGGCGCCGGTCTTCGGTGAACTGGCGAGGCTGGAGGCCGAGGTGGCGCGGCTCGCCCCCGACGACGGGGCCCGCGACCGGCTGGCGAAGCGCCTGGAGACGCTGCTGTGGCGGCTGAACGACGGCACACCGGCCGAGGACCCCGGCCGGCACCACCCCACCGTGGACAACGGCGCACTCGACTCCGCGTCGGATGACGAGTTGTTCGCGTTCATCGACCGGGAACTGCCCTCTTGACCGGGAACTGCCCTCTTGACCTGAGTGAGGACTGATGTCGGGTACGGAAGACAAACTCCGCCAGTATCTGAAGCGGGTCACGGTGGACCTGGGGCAGGCCCGTGAGCGGCTGCGCGAGATGGCGGAGCGGGCCCAGGAGCCGGTGGCCATCGTGAGCATGGCCTGCCGCTACCCCGGTGGTGTCGGCTGCCCCGAGGAGCTGTGGGAGCTGGTGTCCTCCGGCGGGGACGGCATCACCGCGTTCCCCACCGACCGCGGCTGGGATCTGGAAGGGCTCTACCACCCGGACCCCGACCACCCCGGCACCAGCTACGTCCGGCACGGCGGATTCCTGGACGGCGCCGACCGCTTCGACGCGGAGTTCTTCGGGATCAGCCCGCGTGAGGCGCTGGCGATGGATCCGCAGCAGCGGCTGCTGCTGGAGGTGTCCTGGGAACTGTTCGAACGGGCAGGTGTCGACCCGCTGACGGTGAAGGGCAGCCGGACCGGTGTGTACGCGGGGGTGTCCAGCCAGGACTACCTGTCCCGGATGCCCCGGGTCCCCGAGGGCTTCGAGGGCTATGCCACGACCGGCGGTCTCACCAGCGTGGTCTCCGGCCGGGTGGCGTACACCTTCGGTCTCGAGGGGCCGGCGGTGACGGTGGACACGGCCTGCTCCTCGTCGCTGGTGGCGATGCACCTGGCGAGCCAGGCACTGCGGCAGGGCGAATGCGATCTGGCGCTGGCGGGCGGGGTCACCGCGCTCACCACACCGACCGCCTTCGCCGAGTTCTCCCGGCAGCGCGGACTGGCCCCGGACGGGCGCTGCAAGTCCTTCGCGGCGGCAGCGGACGGCACCGGTTTCTCCGAGGGCGTCGGACTGGTGCTGCTGGAGCGGCTGTCGGACGCGCGGCGCAACGGCCACCGGGTGCTCGCGCTGATCCGGGGCTCGGCCGTCAACCAGGACGGCGCCTCCAACGGACTGACCGCGCCCAACGACGTAGCGCAGGAGCGGGTGATCCGCCAGGCGCTGGCCGCCGCACGCCTCGCCCCCGACCAGGTCGACGCGGTGGAGGCGCACGGCACCGGCACCTCCCTCGGCGACCCGATCGAGGCGCAGGCGCTGCTGGCCACCTACGGCCAGGGCAGGGCGGAGGACCGGCCGCTGTGGCTGGGGTCGCTCAAGTCGAACATCGGCCACGCCCAGGCGGCCGCCGGTGTGGCCGGGGTGATCAAGATGGTGATGGCGCTCCGGCACGAGACACTGCCGGTCACCCTGCACATCGACGAGCCGACCCCGCATGTGGAGTGGGAGGGCGGCGGGGTGCGGCTGCTGACCGAACCGGTGGCCTGGCCCCGTGGCGAACGTCCGCGCCGGGCCGGGGTGTCCTCCTTCGGGATCAGCGGCACCAACGCCCATCTGATCCTGGAGCAGGCGCCCGAGCCGGGCCCCCCGGCCGAGTCCGCCGGGCCCCCCGCCTCCGTCCCCGCTTCCGCCGCCCAGGTGCCGGGGACGGTGGTGCCGTGGGTGATCTCGGCACGGGGCAGTGAGGCGCTGTGCGGGCAGGCGGCGGCGTTGGCCGGGTGGGTGGCCGCCGGGCCCGTGGCTTCGCCGGAAGCGGTGGGCTGGTCGCTGGTGGCCAGCCGGTCGGTGTTCGATCACCGGGCGGTGGCCGTGGGCGAGACCCGTGAGGAGCTGACGGCGGCGGTGGAGGCACTGGCCGCGGGCGGCACCCACCCGGCCCTGGTCCACCCCGGCCGCGCCGCGACGGCCCAGGGCCCGGGGCCGGTACTGGTCTTCCCCGGCCAGGGCCCGCAATGGGCCGGAATGGGGGCCGCGCTGCTGGATGCCTCACCGGTGTTCGCGGCCCGGGTGGCGGAGTGTGAACAGGCCCTGGCACCCTACGTGGACTGGTCG
>NZ_BBOX01000602.1 GCF_001553455.1 Streptomyces hygroscopicus subsp. hygroscopicus | reverse complement strand
TGCTGACCGAGAACCGTTACTACGGCTCCGCGGCAGCCCGGAGCACATTACGGATCGCCCGGACCCGTGTCAACCCCGCTGGGCCAACTGGCTCAGCCGAGGTCGCTCAGCCGCCCTTCGGCGTCGGGCTGGGCCTCCTCCACCCTGCGCAGCACGCGGGTGAGCATCTCGCCGAGGGCTCCGCGCTCGTCGCTGGAGAGGTCCTGGAGAAGGTCTTCCTCGAAGACCGTGGCCTGGCGCATCGCCTCCAGCCACTTCTCCCGGCCGTCGGGGGTCAGCTCCACGATGACGCGGACCCGGTTGTCCGCGTCACGCTCACGGGTGACCAGGCCCTCGTTGACCATGCGGTCGATGCGGTGGGTCATGGCGGCCGGGGTGAGGCCCAGCCGCTTGGCCAGATCCCCCGGGCCCAGCTGGTAGGGGGCCCCGGACAGGACGAGTGCCTTGAGGACCTCCCATTCGGAGTTGCTGATGCCCAGCGTGGCCGACTGACGGCTGTATGCGACGTTCATGCGCCGAGTGAGCCGACTGAGCGCGCTGACGACCTGTTCCACCTGGGGGTCGAGGTCCTGGAACTCGCGCTGGTACGCCGCGATCTGCTCTTCGAGGGTCAGCAGGTCGTCGGGGCCGGGGGTCTCCGCCATGTGAGCAGTATGACAGGACACCCATTGGCACTGAAGTCCTTACCTCTGTACTCTTAAGCATTGAAGTTTAGCTTCGAAGTCTTCAGAGATCGACTCTCCGGGCTGACCCGCAGGTCAGGCCGGTTTTCCTTTGCTCCTCCTCGACCTAGGCAGGTGAGTGTGACCACCGCGATGGGCGCAGCGCTGCGCCGTATCCAGCTGGGCAACGCGCTGAGCGCGTTCGGCAACGGCTTCACGGTCCCGTTCCTCTTCGTCTATGTGGCGCGGGTGCGGGGCCTCGGCGCGAATACCGCGGGCGTGGTGCTCGCGACGTTCGCCGTGGCCGCGCTTGTCGTGCTGCCCTTCATCGGTCGGTTGATCGACCGGCGAGGGCCGCAGTCCGTTGCCGTCGCGGGCGCGGTCGCCGCCGCTGTCGGATCGATGGGGCTCGGGCTGGCGGCGAGTGAGCCGCTGGTCATCGCCGCGGCCGGAGTGCTGGGCGCGGGCATGGCGGCCATCCAGCCCGCGCTGGCCACGCTGATCGTCTGGTGCTCGACGCCGATCACCCGGTCGCGGGCCTTCGCCACCCAGTTCTTCCTGGGCAACCTGGGTCTCGGGGTCGGGGGGCTGCTCGGCGGGCTGCTGGTGGACACCTCCGCCGCCTCCAGCTTCGTCCGTCTCTTCGCGATCGACGCGGCGATGTTCCTGGTGCTCGGTGCGGCGGTGGCGACCGTAAGGCTGAGGCGGTCCTTGGTGTTCGACGGCCCGGTGCCGGCCGCCGGTGAGCAGCTCGGCGGCACCGGCGGCCGGCCTTCCCTGCTCGCCGATCGCGCCATGGTGCAGCTGTGTGTGCTGGGCTTCGTGATGTTCTTCGCCTGCTACGGCCAGTTCGAGTCCGGGCTGACGGCATTCGCGGTGGACGTCGCCCGGATATCGCCGTCGATGCTGGGCATCGCCCTGGCCGCGAACACGGCGGCGATCGTGCTGGCCCAGTTCGTCGTGCTCAAGCTGGTCGAGCGGCGGCGGCGCAGCCGGGTGATCGCGCTGGTCGGGCTGGTCTGGACGGTGGCGTGGTGCGCCGCCGGGGCCGCCGGGCTGGTGCCTGGAAGCGAGGCCATCGGCATTACGGCGATCATCTCGGCGTACGCGCTCTTCGGGCTCGGTGAGGCGATGCTGTCGCCGACCGTCGCGCCGCTGGTCGCCGACCTGGCGCCGCCGTCGGCGCTCGGTCGGTACAACTCGGCGTTCTCGCTGGTGAAGCAGCTGGCCCTGGCGGTGGGCCCGGCGGCCGGCGGGCTGATGGCGGGCGCCGGGCTGTACGGGACGTACATCGCGGCACTGATCGGCTGCTCGCTGGGCATCACCGCGCTCGCGCTGAGGCTCGGCAAGCGGCTCACGGCCCAGCAGGACAATCCGCTGCGGGCGGTCACCGGTGCCCCGGTGCCCGCGCCGCGGGCGGCCGCGTCGGACGAGGTGATCACCGCGGCCTGAACCGGCCGCCAATCCGCCCCGCCCTGGTCCGGCGAAGGAGTCACTCGGCTCCGCCGTGCCAGGGCGATGTGCGTGTCGGGGCCGGTTGTCCCTGTCCTGCCCGGGCCCGTCACCGGTGTGTCCGGCCTCCCGCGCGGCTACGGCCCGTTGGCAGAGGACACCGGTGAAGGAATGCCCGCCGCCCCCGTTTCCGGACGTACTCGGGCGGCTCCGGCGACGCGAGGAGGGGAGGGGCCGTGCCAGCGTCCGGCGGTTTCCAGGAGCCGTCGTCGGGAGCAGGATCCCTCCCGACGACGGGCGCTAGCCGGCCGGGAGGGCGAATTCGCACCACACCGCTTTGCCGCCGCCCGGGGTGCGGCGTGAGCCCCAGGACGAGGCGATGGTCGCGACGATCGAGATGCCGCGTCCGGCCTCGTCCACCGGTTCGGCCCGGCGGCGGCGCGGCAGATGGTCGTCGCCGTCCGTCACCTCGATGATCAGGCGCCGGTCGGTGCGCCGCAGCCGCAGCCGCATGGGCGGTGTGCCGTGCTGGAGGGAGTTGGCGACGAGCTCGCTGGCGGCGAGCACGCCCAGATCGCGCAGCTCCACGGGGAAGCGCCAGCTGGCGAGGACCCCGGAGGCGAAGGCACGGGCGCGAGGTGCGGCTTCCACTCCGCCGAGGAGCTCCAGCGCGGCGTTGTGGAAGAGCTCCGCGTCATGTCCGGTGCGGGCGGGGTGCTGGAGGACGAGCACCGCCACGTCGTCGTCGTGCTCCGCGGTGATGCCCAGCGCCCTGATGAGCCGGTCGCACATCACCTGGGGCGAGCCGGTCGCGCCCGCGAAGACGCGCTCGAGCGCGGCCACACCGTCGTAGATGTCCTTGTCGCGCCGCTCCACCAGACCGTCGGTGTAGAGGACCGCGCTGGCGCCGGGGGCGAGCGGGACCGAGCCGGAGGTGTGCAGCCAGCCGCCGGTGCCGAGCGGAGGCCCGGTGGGCTCGGAGGCGCGGCGCACGGTGCCGTCCGGGTCGCGGACCAGGATCGGCAGATGCCCCGCGGAGGCGTAGACCAGGCGGTTCTCATTGGGGTCGTGGACGGCGTAGACGCAGGTGGCGATCTGGTGGGGGTCGATCTCGGCGGCCAGTCCGTCGAGGAGCTGCAGGACCTCGTGCGGCGGGAGGTCCAGCCGGGCGTAGGCGCGCACGGCGGTGCGCAGCTGGCCCATGACGGCGGCGGCCCGCATGCCGCGGCCCATGACGTCGCCGATGACGAGGGCGGTGCGGCCGGCGCCCAGGGTGATGACGTCGTACCAGTCGCCGCCCACCGCGGCGTCCGTGCCGCCGGGCTGATAGGTGGCGGCGACGCGCAGATCGTCGGGCTGCTCCAGCTCCTGGGGGAGGAGGCTGCGCTGGAGGGTGACGGCGGCCTCACGCTGGAGGCGCTCGCTGGCGCGCAGCCGCTCGGCGGATTCGACCTGGTCGGTGACGTCGGCGCCGAAGACGAGCACACCGCGGATCGGCTCGGTGGCCGGGTCGGTGCCGAGGGCGGCGGTGCCGGTGACGGGGTCGATGGCGTCGCTGACGGCGTCGGTGACGATTGTCTCGGGGACGGCCGTCTCCGGCGTGACGGCCTTACGGAGGAGGGCGGCCGCGATGGCTCCGTCCGCCGGCGCTCCGTCCACGGCCCCCTCGGCCGGCCGCTCGTCCGCCTGCTCACCGGGGGCGAGGACCGTCGGCGCGGCCATCTCGATCGGGGAGCAGGTGAAGGTGTAGTAGCCGTGGCGCGACCGGCCGGGGCCCGGGGCCGAGCCCTCCTGCCGCGGTCCGGGGGTGGTCGCCGGGCGGCCCGCGGGCACCCGCCGGGACTTCACCGTACGGGGCTTGCCGCTGCGCAGCACCTGGTCCATGAGCGGCAGCAGCCCCAGCTCCCGCAGCTCGGGCAGGGCCTGGCGGGCGGGCGTGCCGAGGGCCCGGGAGCCGAAGAGGTCGGCATAGGCGTCGTTGAGATAGGCGATGCGGTGCTCGGGGCCGTAGACCACCGCGACCAGCGCCGGGACCTGGCCGAGGAGGTCATGGACGGACAGCCCGTCGAGCGTGGGGACGGCGGCGGGCGGCGCGGCGCCGTCAGGGGTGGCCGCGGGAGGATCGCCGGGTCCCGAGGGGTCGGCGCGCTCGCCC
>NZ_BBOX01000601.1 GCF_001553455.1 Streptomyces hygroscopicus subsp. hygroscopicus | reverse complement strand
CCACCACACCCCCCTCCCCACCTACCCCTTCCAACACCACCACTACTGGCTCCCCCGCACCACCACCGGGGACGTCGCCGCCGCCGGTCTCCACGACCCCGCGCACCCGCTCCTGACCGCCGCACTCCACCTCCCCGACACCGGCGGCGCCGTCCTCACCGGGCGGCTCTCGCTGACCTCGCATCCCTGGCTGGCCGACCACACCGTGTCCGGGGCCGCCCTCCTCCCCGGTGCCGCGATGGCCGAACTCGCCGTGCGCGCCGGGGACGAGACGGGCAGCCCGACGCTGGAGGAGCTGGTCATCGAGCAGCCGCTGGCCCTGCCGGACAGCGGTTCCGTGGACATCCAGGTGGCGGTGGGCGGCCCCGACGGGGCCGGACGCCGGGAGGTGCGCCTCTACTCGCGCCGCACGGACCGTGAGCAGTGGACGGAGCACGCCACCGGCACCCTGGCCGAGGAGACCACGGCCGCTCCGTCGCCCGCCGTGGCCGCATGGCCGCCCGCGGGGGCCGAGCCGGTGGCCGTCGAGGGCCTGTACGAGCGGATGGCCGAGGGGGGTTACGACTACGGACCGGCCTTCCAGGGCCTGACGGCGGTGTGGACCCGCGACGGCGAGGTGTACGCGGAGGCCGCGCTGCCGGAGGAGCAGACGGAGCTCGCCGCCCGGTTCGGCATCCACCCGGCGCTGCTGGACGCCGCCCTGCACGCGGGCAACTACTGCCTGCCCGGGGAGCCCGGCAGTCGCATGCTGCTGCCGTTCGCGTGGAACGGCATACGTCTGTACGCCACGGGTGCCACGTCGGTGCGGGTGCACGCCCGCTACACCGAGGACGGCGGGCTCTCGGTGGAGCTGGCCGACGCGGCGGGCGGGCCGGTCGCGTCGATCGGCTCGCTGGTCCTGCGGGAGGTGGACGCGGCGCAGCTCGACGCGCTGACCGCCACGTCGGTGGACGACGCCCTGTGGGAGGTCACCTGGACCGAGCAGGCCGCCACCGCGGCCGAGGTCCGGTGGGGGACCGTCGGGGATGTCTCGCCCGCCCTCGCCGCCGCCGGGGTCCCGGCCTTCGCGGACGTCACGGAGGTGGCCGAGGCCGAGGACCGGCCCGACCTGATCGTCGCCGACACCACCGCGTGGGAGTTCCCGGACGCCGGTCTCGCCGAGCGGGCGCGCGAGTCGACCCTGCGGGTGCTGGACCTCGCGCGGCAGTGGGTGACGCTGCCCGGGGTGGCGGAGACCCGGCTGGTGATACTCACCCGCGGCGCGATGGCCGTCCACGACTCCGCCGAGGTCACCGACCCGGCCGCGGCGGCGATCTGGGGTCTGGTCCGCTCCGCGCAGTCCGAACACCCGGGGCGTATCCATCTCATCGACGTCGACGGCCACTCGGAGGGCGCACTGCCCGCCGCGCTCACCACCGGCCAGCCCCAGCTGGCGCTCCGCGACGGCGCTCTCTGGGCGCCCCGGCTCACCGCCGTGCCCGCCACCGCGTCCCAGCCGCTCGCCCTCGCCCCGGAGGGAACCGTCCTGGTCACCGGCGGCACCGGCACCCTCGGCGCCCTCACCGCCCGCCACCTCGCCGCCCACCACGGCGCACGCCATCTGCTCCTGGTCAGCCGCCAGGGGCCGGACGCCCCCGGCACAACCGAACTCGCCGACGACCTCACCGCACTCGGCGCCCAGGTCCGCATCGCCGCCTGCGACACCGCCGACCGCGACCAGCTCGCCACCCTCCTCGCCACCATCCCCGACGACCACCCCCTCACCGCCGTCGTCCACACCGCCGGAACCCTCGACGACGGCGTCCTCACCGCCCTCACTCCCGACCGCCTCGACACCGTCTTCCGCCCCAAAGTCGACGCCCTCACCCACCTCCACGACCTCACCCGCGACGAGGACCTGGCCGCCTTCGTGGTGTACTCCTCCGCCACCGGCACCCTCGGCACTCCGGGCCAGGCCAACTACGCCGCCGCCAACGCCTACGCCGACGCCCTCGTCCACCAGCGCCACACCGCCGGGCTCCCCGCCACCTCCCTCGCCTGGGGCCTGTGGGAGACCACCAGCGCCCTCACCGCCACCATGAGCACCGAGGACCTCCGGCGCACCCACCGCGGCGGTGTCACCCCCCTCGGCGACGACGAGGGCCTCAGCCTCCTCGACGCCGCCCTCGCCGCCCCCCGCCCCCACTCCGTCCCCATCAGGATCAACCCGGCCGCCCTGCGCGCCGACGACACCGCGCCGCCCCTCCCTCCGCTCCTCCGTCACCTCGTACGGCGCCCGACGCGGCGCACCGCGCACGCCACGTCGCCCGCCGGGGCCCCGGCGCTCACCCAGCGGCTCGCCGCTCTCGGCCACCCGGAGCGGCTGCGGCTGCTCACCGAACTCGTCCGCACCGAGGCGGCCGCCGTGCTCGGGCACACGACGATCGACCGCATCGGGCCGGACCAGCCCTTCCGGGAGATCGGGTTCGATTCGCTGACGGCGGTGGAGCTGCGCAACCGCCTCAACGCGGCCACGGGACTGCGGCTCCCGGCGACCGTGGTGTTCGACTACCCGACCTCGGTGATCACCGCCGAGTATCTGCGGGACGAGCTGTTCGGCGCGGCGGAGGCGGCTCCGGCCGCCGTCTCGGGCCCGGCGGCGGACGTGGACGACCCGGTGGTCATCGTCGGCATGGCCTGCCGGCTCCCGGGGCGGGTGGCCGACCCCGACGGGCTGTGGCGGCTGGTGGCCGACGCGGAGGACGGCATCGGCGCGTTCCCCACCGACCGCGGCTGGGATCTGGACACGCTGTTCGACCCGGACCCGGACCGGGTGGGCACGACCTATGTGCGCGAGGGCGGGTTCGTGTCCGGGGCGGCCGAGTTCGACGCGGACTTCTTCGGTATCTCCCCGCGCGAGGCCGTGGCGATGGACCCCCAGCAGCGGTTGCTGCTGGAGACCGCGTGGGAGACCTTCGAGCAGGCCGGTATCGCCCCGCTCTCGGTGCGGGGCAGCGACACCGGTGTGTTCGCCGGGGTCATCTACCACGACTACGGCACGAACGCCGGTGAGCTGCCCGAGGGGTCCGAGACCTATCTGAGCACGGGGATGTCGGCGAGCGTGGTGTCCGGGCGGGTGGCCTACGCGCTGGGCCTGACCGGTCCGGCGGTGACGGTGGACACGGCGTGCTCCTCCTCGCTGGTGGCCCTCCACTGGGCGGCGAAGGCGGTGCGCGAAGGCGAATGCTCGATGGCCCTCGCCGGGGGCGTGACGGTGATGTCGACGCCGAGCGGGTTCGTGAGCTTCTCGCACCAGCGCGGTCTGGCCCCCGACGGCCGCAGCAAATCCTTCGGCGAGGGCGCCGACGGCACCACCTTCAGCGAGGGCGTCGGGTTGGTGCTGCTGGAGCGGCTGTCGGACGCGCGCCGCAACGGCCACGAGGTCCTCGCGGTCATCCGTGGCACGGCGGTCAACCAGGACGGGG
>NZ_BBOX01000600.1 GCF_001553455.1 Streptomyces hygroscopicus subsp. hygroscopicus | reverse complement strand
AACGCCCGGCGGACCAGCCCCTGTGGCTCGGCTCGCTGAAGTCCAACATCGGCCACACCCAGGCCGCCGCGGGCATCGCGGGCGTCATCAAGATGGTCCAGGCCATACGGCACGGCCTGCTGCCCAAGACGCTCCACGCCGACCAGCCCACCAGCAAGGTGGACTGGACCTCGGGCGCGGTGTCCCTGCTCACCGAGGCACGCCCCTGGCCGGAGACCGGCCACCCCCGCCGCGCCGGGATCTCCTCCTTCGGCGTCAGCGGCACCAACGCCCATCTCATCCTCGAACAGGCCCCGGAGACGGCGACCACGCCCGAAGCGGACGGGTCGGAGGCGGATGGGTCGGAGCCGGAGACTCCGGGGCTGGTGGCCACCGGTGGCGTGGTGCCGTGGGTGCTGTCCGCCAAGAGCGCCGCGGCGCTGCGCGCCCAGGCCGAGCGCCTGCTCACCCACCTGCGCTCGCACCCCGAGGGCAGCCCGGTGGACCTGGGCTGGTCGCTGGCCACCACCCGCACCGCCCTGGAACACCGCGCGGTCGTCCTCGCCCCCGATGCCGAGCAGGCGACCGGCGCCCTCACCGCCCTGGCCGAAGGACAGCCCCATCCCGGCCTGGTCACCGGGGAGACCGGCACCGACGGCAAGACGGTGTTCGTCTTCCCCGGCCAGGGTGCGCAATGGACCGGTATGGGAGCCCAACTCCTGGACCAGTCACCCGTATTCGCCG
>NZ_BBOX01000599.1 GCF_001553455.1 Streptomyces hygroscopicus subsp. hygroscopicus | reverse complement strand
GATCCGAATTCCGTTTCCGGTGGCCGTTGGAGGGCCTTGCCTTTCGGCGTGTTTTCGACTTTAGCAGACTCACATCCGCCGAACCTAATCGGCTTCGTGCGATGCCTGCGGGTGTCAGAGGTGCTCCGTTGGATTTCCATCCACACGCGGAGCGATTCAGACTCTAGATCTGTCAGCGGCAAGCAGACCCTGCTCACCACAACCGTTTAAACCTACCTCCCCCGACAGCCCCCGTCAAGGGACCTGGGGAAGATTCTTTGTGCGATGCTCCGGAGGGGCTTGCCCGTCCGTTCACCGCGACCCTCAAACGTACGTACGCGGCCCCCCTGAGTCAAGGGATTCCCCGAAGATTCTTAACGCCGCAGGTCAGGCGGGGTAGCGGGGGTCAGGCCGCGAAGGAGGACGGTGGGCTCTCCAGCTCCTCCAGCTCGATACCGGGGGCGGCGAGCACCACGTCGCCGGCGATGTGGACCCTCCGGACCTCTCCGGTGTCCACCTCGCTGACCTGGTACTCGTCCACCATGAGGGGGCCGGTGTCCGTAGCGTGTCCGGTTCTGTCGAGGAGTGCCCAGGACTGGTCCAGGGTGAGGGGCGCGAGGACCGGATCGGTGAAGGCCACCAGGCGGACGCGAACGGCCCCGGCACCCGGTTCCAGCCGCAGCAGCCGGGAGACGGCGACCAGGAAGGCCGGGGAGGTGCCGGTGAAGGCGTGGGCCCGGACGTTGCCCTCGGTCGCGTGCTCCCCGGTGGGATCCGTGCGGACCCAGGTCACCCCGTCCAGGGCGGCGCCCCTGACCCGCCAGCTCGCCGCGTGCAGCTCGACCCTCAGGGGCCGGCCGAGCTCGTCGAGGGTGAGGTCCACCGATCCGGTGTGATCGCCGGAGGGTGAGGTCCGCTGGGCGACGTAGCGCCAGCCGCTGGGGCCGGGTGCGCACTGGAAGTGCTCCTCGCCCAGGGGCGTGTGATCGTGCGGGTCGTGGAGGGAATAGCGGCCGCGGGGCATGGTGAGGTCCTTGACGGGCGTCGGGCCCGCCCGGCCGGACGGCACGGACGGGCCCTGGGGCCCCGCCGGGGCGGGGCCGGGTCAGCGGCCGCCGACCGTGCGGTCGGCGGCGCCGTCGCGATCGGCGGAGTCGATCAGTAGCGGTAGTGGTCGGGCTTGTACGGACCCTCGACCGGGACGCCGATGTAGGCGGCCTGCTCGGGCCGGAGCGTGGTCAGCTTCGCGCCGAGCGCGTCCAGGTGGAGGCGGGCGACCTTCTCGTCCAGGTGCTTGGGGAGCACATAGACGTCGGTGGGGTACGACTCCGGCTTGGTGAAGAGCTCGATCTGGGCGATGGTCTGGTTCGCGAAGGAGTTGGACATCACGAACGACGGGTGACCGGTCGCGTTGCCGAGGTTCAGCAGGCGGCCCTCGGAGAGCACGATGATCTTCTTGCCGTCGGGGAAGGTCCAGGTGTGGACCTGCGGCTTGACCTCGTCCTTCACGATGCCCGGGACGGCGGCGAGCCCGGCCATGTCGATCTCGTTGTCGAAGTGGCCGATGTTCCCGACGATCGCCTGGTGCTTCATCCTGGCCATGTCGGAGGCCAGGATGATGTCCTTGTTGCCGGTCGTGGTGATGAAGATGTCGGCGGTCTCCACCACGTCGTCCAGAGTGGCGACCTGGTAGCCGTCCATCGCCGCCTGGAGCGCGCAGATCGGGTCGATCTCGGTGACGATCACCCGGGCGCCCTGGCCGCGCAGCGACTCGGCGCAGCCCTTGCCCACGTCGCCATAGCCGCAGACGACCGCGACCTTGCCGCCGATCAGCACGTCGGTGGCGCGGTTGATGCCGTCGACCAGGGAGTGGCGGCAGCCGTACTTGTTGTCGAACTTGGACTTGGTCACCGCGTCGTTGACGTTGATCGCCGGGAAGAGCAGCGTGCCGTCCCGCTGCATCTCGTAGAGGCGGTGGACGCCCGTGGTGGTCTCCTCGGTGACGCCGCGGATCTCCGAGGCCAGCTGCGTCCACTTGCGCGGGTTCTCGGCGATGGTGCGGTTCAGCAGCTCGAGGATGACGCGGTGCTCGTCGTTCTCGGCGGTGGTGACGTCAGGGGCGGCGCCGGCCTTCTCGTACTCGACGCCCTTGTGGACGAGGAGGGTGGCGTCGCCACCGTCGTCCAGGATCATGTTGGGGCCGCCGGTGGGGGTGCCGGGCCAGGTCAGCGCCTGCTCCGTGCACCACCAGTACTCCTCCAGGGTCTCGCCCTTCCAGGCGAAGACCGGGACGCCCTGCGGGTTCTCCGGGGTGCCCTTCGGGCCGACGGCGATCGCGGCCGCGGCGTGGTCCTGGGTGGAGAAGATGTTGCAGGAGGCCCACCGGACCTGGGCGCCGAGGGCGACCAGGGTCTCGATCAGCACGGCGGTCTGCACCGTCATGTGCAGCGAGCCGGTGATACGGGCGCCGGCCAGCGGCTGCTGCTCGGCGTACTCCCTGCGGATCGCCATCAGGCCGGGCATCTCGTGCTCGGCGAGGGTGATCTCCTTACGGCCGAAGGCAGCCAGGGAGAGGTCCGCGACCTTGAAGTCCTGACCGGAAACGGCTGTCGTCATGGATGCTGCTCCTCATCGATCGTGTGCGAGCGAGAGTGGTTCGGCTGGGCATGCGAAGCGACGGGCAGGGGCCCCGGCACAGCGGGCACACCTGTCCCTCCTACCTCACAGTGCGCAGTCCGTCGGAGGCCCTCTCTCCCTCGGCCGGCCCGCGGCGCGGACCGCCCGACCGCCATCAGCAGCGACGTCTGGCTCGGTCACGAATCTACACCGACCGGCGCACCGAACCCCAGCCCGCACCGGCCATCTTCGGCCGCGAGGCCAGACCCACAGCCGATGGCGGCGCTCCGGGAACTCGCGGTCCGCCCCGTCGCTTTGATCCCCGCTCGACGTATTGCACGATGCCGCGAGCGCGGGGACGCTTGCAGCTTCCCGCGCCCGCTCAACGCGTTGTTAAGGAGAACCACGTGACCAGTCCAGCCGATCCCCCCAACGGTGCGGGGGCCAGCGGACCAGGGCTCAAGCTGCTCGCGGTGACCGCCTGTCCCACGGGCATCGCCCACACCTATATGGCCGCCGAGAAGCTGGCTCAGTCGGCGGAGGCGCTCGGCCACCGCATGAAGGTGGAGACCCAGGGCTCGATCGGGGCCGAGAACGTCCTCTCTGACAACGATGTCAGAGAGGCCGACGGCGTGATCATCGCCGCCGACAAGGACGTCGACCGCAGCCGCTTCATCGGGAAGAGAGTGCTTGTCGTCGGGGTCGCCGAGGGCATCCACCACCCGGAGCGGCTGATCGAGCAGGTCCGTGAGGCGCCGGTGTACCGGGGTGACGGTGGCGGCAGGGGTGACGGTGGCGGCCGGAGCGCCGAGCGCGGCACCGCCTCGGCGGCTCCCGGCGGCGGTAAGGGGCGCGGCATCACCTATAAGGCGCTCATGAACGGCGTCTCGTACATGATCCCGTTCGTCGTGGTCGGCGGTCTGCTGATCGCGGTCTCGCTCGCCCTGGGCGGTGATACGACGTCCAAGGGCATCGTCATCCCCGACGACTCCTTCTGGAAGACGGTCAACGACATCGGGACCATCGGCTTCCAGCTGATGATCCCGGCCCTGTCCGGCTATATCGCCTACGCCATCGCGGACCGGCCCGCGCTCGTCCCCGGCATGGTGGGCGGCTGGATCGCGGCGCACGGCGAGCTGTACGACAGCGAGGCGGGCGCCGGCTTCATCGGGGCGATCGTCACCGGCTTCCTGGCCGGTTACCTGGTGCTGTGGATCAAGCGGATCAGGGTTCCGAAGTTCGTCCAGCCGATCATGCCGATCATCGTGATCCCGATCGTGGCGACCTCGGCGCTCGGCCTCTTCTTCATCCATGTCCTCGGCGAGCCGATCTCCTGGGTCTTCGAGCACCTCACCGACTGGCTCGGGGGGCTGACCGGCACCAGCGCGGCGCTGCTCGGCATCATCCTCGGGTTGATGATCGCGTTCGACATGGGCGGTCCGGTCAACAAGACCGCGTTCCTCTTCGGCGCGGGTCTGGTGTCCAAGAACCCCGAGGTCATGGGGGCGTGCGCGGCGGCCATTCCGGTTCCGCCGCTGGGCCAGGGGCTGGCCACGCTGCTGCGCCGCCGGATGTTCGACGACCAGGAGCGGGAGACCGGGCTCGCGGCGCTCTTCATGGGCTTCTTCGGCATCACCGAGGGGGCGATTCCGTTCGCCGCGGCGCGTCCGGCGCGGGTCATCCCGGCGAACATGGTGGGCGGCGCGGTCGCCGGGGCGATAGCCGGGGTGGCGTCGGTCGAGGACAACGTGCCGCACGGCGGTCCGATCGTCGCGGTGCTCGGCGCGGTCGGCGGGGTGCCGATGTTCCTCGTCGCGGTCGTCGTCGGTACGGCGGTCACCGCGCTGGTCACCCTCGCGCTGATGTCGGTGGGCGGCGGCCCGGCCGCGGCCGAGGCGGCCACCGCCGCCGCGGCACCCCCGGCCGCGCCCCCGGCCGCGCC
>NZ_BBOX01000598.1 GCF_001553455.1 Streptomyces hygroscopicus subsp. hygroscopicus | reverse complement strand
CTGCGAAGGCCCACCGGCGGCGCCCGCGGCAGCGATCTCCTCGGCCGCGATCGCGCGCAGCGACACCGCCTCGGCGGTGAGGACCGGCCTGCCGGTCTCGTCCGCCACGAGCAGGGCGAGACGGCCGTCGGCCACGGGTGACAGCCGCACCCGTGCCGCCGAGGCGCCGACCGCGTGCAGCCGCACCCCGGTCCACGCGAACGGCACCAGCAGCTCATCACTCCCGGTGTCGAGCAGCGACGCGTGCAGCGCCGCGTCCAGCAGCGCCGGATGCACACCAAAACCATCGGCCTCGGCCGGCAGGACCACCTCGGCGAACAAGTCGCCACCCGCCCGCCACACCGACTCCAGGCCCCGGAAGACCGGCCCGTAGCCATAACCCCGCCCGGCCAGCTCCTCGTAGAAGCCCTCCAGCGACACCGCCTCCGCACCCGCGGGCGGCCATGCCTCCAGACCGGTGGGCTCCGGAACCGAGGCGTCGGCGGCGAGCAGACCCGTCGCGTGCCGGGTCCACGTCTCCTCCGCGAGCCCGTCGGCGTCGGCCTCCGGGGTCTCCGCCACCGAGTGCACCGACACCGGCCGTCGGCCGTCGGCGGCCGCGGCGCCCACGGCCACCTGCACGCGCACCGCGCCGTGGTCCGTCAGCACCAGCGGCGCCTCCAGCGCCATGTCCTCGATGACACCGCAGCCGACCAGTCCACCGGCGTGCAGGGCCAGTTCGGCGAACGCCGTACCGGGCAGCAGCACCGACCCGCCCACCGCGTGGTCTGCCAGCCAGGGGTGCGTACGCGGCGACAGCCGGCCGGCCAGCACCACCGCGCCGTCGGCGCTGGGCACGCTCACCACCGCGCCCAGCAGCGGGTGTCCGGCGGCGCCCAGGCCGGCGGACGCGACGTCCGCCGACCGGTCCGCGGCGGTCAGCCAGTACCGCTCGTGCTGGAAGGCGTAGGTGGGCAGGCCGACCCGGCGCGCACCGGTGCCGTCCAGGGCCGCCGCCCAGTCGACGGAGCCGCCGTGCGTGTGCAGCTGGGCGAGGGCGGTGAGCAGGGTGCGCGGCTCGTCGCGGTCGGCGCGCAGCGCGGCCACCGCCACCGGCGCGACGGTGCCTGCCGCCGGTCCCTCGCCTGCCGCCGGTCCCTCGGTTTCCGCGTCGTCCGAGGCGAAGGTCTCCTCGGTGAGGGTGGTGAGGGTCGGGTGCGGGCCCAGTTCGAGGTAGTGGGTGACCCCTTCCGCGCGCAGGCGGCGGGTGCTGTCGAGGTAGCGCACGGTCGCCCGGATGTGCCGGGTCCAGTAGTCCGGGCTGGTGAGTTCCTCGTCGGTGGCCGGTTCGCCGGTGACGTTCGAGAGGACGGGAAGGGACGGCGGCCGCAGCCGCACCGAGCCCACGACCTCGCGGAACTCCTCCAGGATCGGGTCCATGTGCGCGGAGTGGAAGGCGTGGCTGACCCGCAGCCGGCTCGCACGCGGCCGGCCGTCCCGCGCCTTCCAGAGCGCGACCAGTTCGTCCACGGCGTCGGAGTCGCCGGAGATCACCACCGAGCGGGGGCTGTTGACCGCCGCGATCGACACCCGGTCCGCCTGGTCGGCGACCAGTGCCGCCACCTGCTCCGGCTCTCCGGCGAGGGTCGCCATGGCGCCGCCGTCCGGCAGCCGCTCCATGAGGCGGCCGCGGGCGGCGACCACCTTCGCGGCGTCCTCCAGGGACAGCACGCCGGCCACGTGGGCGGCGGTCAGCTCACCGACGGAGTGGCCCACGAGGTAGTCGGGGCGCACCCCGAACGACTCCACCAGCCGGTACAGCGCAGTCTCCACCGCGAACAGTGCCACCTGCGCGTATCCGGTACGGGCCAGCCGCTGCGCGGCCTCCGGCGTGTCCTCGGCGAACAGCACCTCGCGCAGCGGGGTGTCCAGGTGCGGGTCGAGTGCCGCTATGGCGGCGTCGAGCGCGGCGGCGAACACCGGATAGGCCGCGTACAGCTCCCGGCCCATGCCGACGCGCTGGCTGCCCTGTCCGGTGAAGAGCACCGCCGTCTTCGCGGCGCCGAGCGCGTCGGCCGTACCGGTCAGCACGCCGTCGTCCGGCTGGCCGGTGGCGAACGCGGCCAGGCGGCGCAGCAGTTCGTCCCGGTCCCGGCCGAGGACGACCGCGCGGTGCTCGAAGGGCGCCCGTCCGGTGGCCAGCGACAGGGCCACGTCCTCCGGGCGCAGGCCGGGGGCGGCGTCCCCCAGCCGCCGTGCCTGCTCGACCAGGGCGGGCGCGGACTTCGCCGACACCACCCACGGCACCACGCCCGGGTCCGGCACGTCCTCCGGGGTGGCCGGCGCCTCGTCCTCGGCGGGGGCCTGCTCCAGGATGACGTGGGCGTTGGTGCCGCTGATGCCGAACGACGACACCGCCGCCCGGCGCGGCCGGTCCACCTCCGGCCACGACTGGTCCTGCGTCAGCAGGCTGACCGCGCCCGCCGACCAGTCCACGTGGCGCGAGGGTTCGGCCACGTGCAAGGTGCGCGGCAGTACGCCGTACCGCATGGCCAGCACCAGCTTGATGACGCCGGCGACACCGGCGGCGGCCTGGGTGTGCCCGATGTTCGACTTGACCGAGCCCAGCCACAGCGGCCGGTCCTCGGGACGGTCCTGGCCGTACGTGGCCAGCAGCGCCTGCGCCTCGATCGGGTCACCCAGCTTCGTGCCGGTGCCGTGTGCCTCCACCGCGTCGACGTCGGTGGCGCGCAGCCCGGCGTCGGCCAGCGCCTTGCGGATCACCCGCTGCTGCGAGGGGCCGTTCGGCGCCGTCAGGCCGTTGCTCGCACCGTCCTGGTTCACCGCCGAGCCCCGCACCACCGCCAGCACCTGGTGACCGTTGCGGCGCGCGTCCGACAGCCGCTCGACCACCAGCAGGCCGACGCCCTCGGCCCAGCCCGTGCCGTCGGCCGTGTCGGAGAAGGACTTGCACCGGCCGTCCGAGGACAGCCCCTGCTGCCGGGAGAACTCCACGAACATGCCCGGCGAGGACATCACGGTCACGCCGCCCACGAGCGCCATCGAGCACTCGCCGTTGCGCAGCGCCCGGCCCGCCAGGTGCAGCGCGACCAGCGACGAGGAGCACGCCGTGTCCACCGTCACCGCCGGGCCCTCCAGGCCGAGGGCGTAGGCGATACGGCCGGAGGCGACGCTGGTGGAGGTGCCGGTCAGCAGGTGCCCGTCGGCGCCCTCTCCGCCCTCGTGCAGGCGGGGCCCGTAATCCTGGGCGATGGCGCCGACGAACACGCCGATGTCGCCGCCGCGCAGGGAGGTGGGGTCGATGCCCGCGCTCTCGACGGCTTCCCAGGAGGTCTCCAGCAGCAGCCGCTGCTGCGGGTCCATCGCGGTGGCCTCACGCGGGCTGATGCCGAAGAAACCGGCGTCGAACCCGCCCGCGTCGGCGAGGAACCCGCCGTCGCGGGCGTACATCGTGCCGGACCGGCTCAGGTCCGCGTCGAAGAGGCCGTCCAGGTCCCAGCCGCGGTCCGTCGGGAACGCGCCGATCGCGTCCTCGCCGCCGGACACCAGACGCCACAGGTCGTCGGGGCTCTCGACGCCGCCGGGGAAGCGGCAGGCCATGCCCACGATCGCCACCGCGTCCTCGTCGGTGGCGGCCGTCACGGGGGCCGCCTCCCGCGTGGGGGCCACCGTCCCGAGCAGCTCCCCCAGCAGGTAGTCGGCCATCGTGGCGAGGTTCGGGTAGTCGAACACCACGGTGGTCGGCAGCCGCAGCCCGGTGGCGGTCATCAGCCGGTTGCGGAACTCCACAGACGTCAGCGAGTCCAGGCCGAGGTCGTGGAAGGTGCGCTCGGCGGGGATGCCGTCGCCGCTGGTGTGGCCCAGGACGGTGGCCACCTCGCCGCGGATGAGCTGGAGCAGGATGTGGTGCCGGTCGGCCTCGGTGGCGGCGGCGAGCCGGTCGAGCAGGGAGCCGCGCCCCGCCGGGCGGGTCCGCGCGGTACGCCGCGGCGCGGTCCCGGCCAGTTGCTGGAGCAGCGGCGGGACCCCGGCCGCGGCGTCGATCTTCGCGGGGTTCAGCCGCATCGGGATCAGCGTGGGACGGGCGCTGTCCAGCGCCGCGTCGAACAGGGCCATGCCGTGCTCGGTGTCGATCGGCAGCACACCGAGGCGCGCCCACCGGTCGCGGTCGGCGGCGTCCAGGCCGCCGGCCATCCCGCTGGTCTGCCCCCACAGGCCCCAGTCGAGCGAGGCCGCGGCCAGGCCGCGGGCGTGGCGGCGCGCGGCGAACGCGTCGAGGTAGGCGTTGGCCGCCGCGTAGTTGGCCTGCCCCGCCGTACCCATCACACCGGCGATCGAGGAGAACAGGACGAAGGCGGCGAGGTCGGCGTCCGCCGTCAGCTCGTGCAGGGTGACCACCGCGTCCGCCTTCGGGCGCAGCACCGTCTCCAGCCGCTCCTGTGTGAGCGAGCCGATGACACCGTCGTCGAGCACACCGGCCGTGTGGACCACGGCGGTGAGCGGATGCGCGGCCGGGATCTCCGCCAGCACCTCCGCCAGCGCGTCGCGGTCGGCCACGTCACAGGCCGCCACCCGCACCGACGCGCCCAGCTCCGTCAGCCTCCCCACAACGGCCGCGTCCACACCGCGCCGGCTCAGCAGCAGCAGATGCCCGGCGCCGTGCTCGA
>NZ_BBOX01000597.1 GCF_001553455.1 Streptomyces hygroscopicus subsp. hygroscopicus | reverse complement strand
CTGGTCGAGCAGACCGATCACGCGGAATGGGTGGACCAGGAGCGTGAGCGCGAGCGGGGCCCGGCCGCCGGGGAGGGCTGGGAGCCGGTGCCCGTCCCGCTGCCCACCTACGTCACGGCGCCCGTCGCCCCGCGCGCCACCGGCAGCGTCGATCTGGCCGCCCCCGACGCCTGGAGCTCCGCCCGCTCCAGCACCGTCGATCCCACCTCCGCCCAGGACCCCGCCCCGGCCCCGGACCCGGTCACCGCCCCACCCCGCGGCGCCCGCGACCGCGGCCGCACCCCCCTCTTCGACCAGTACGCCGACGAGGACCGGCCGCGTGCTGCCAACGAGTGACGGGCCCTTCACTGACCAGCGGCGAACGGATTACCAAGCAGCCCGGAGGGGATGCTAGAGTTTCACTCGTCGCAAGGGCCTGTGGCGCAGACTGGTAGCGCACCTCGTTCGCATCGAGGGGGTCAGGGGTTCAAATCCCCTCAGGTCCACGCACATCAGAGCCCCCACCGGGGATACCCGGCGGGGGCTTTCTGGTGCCGTGCCGTGCCGTACGGCAGCGAGGTACAGCAAGTACTTCCGATCTTGCTGACCCACGTGCTTGCCGAGTCTCCGCAGGGCCTTACGGGTGGCCTCGGACGGGACGTGGGTGTGGATCTCCATGGGCACCGCGATCTTGCGGTGCCCGAAGATCTGCATCGCGACGCGCGGGTGCACGTCGAGTGCGGCGAGCAGCGACGTACAGGTGTGGCGTGTGTCATGCGGCCGGATCCGGCGGATACCGGCCCTGACGGACCGATCGGCGAACGAGCGGTTGAGGTTGCGGGGCTCGATCGGGGTCCCGTAGCGGGTGCTGAACACGAAGTCCGAGGCCGTCCACAGCTCTCCCGCCGCTTGCTTGGCCGCTTCCTGCATCTTCCTGCGCACTCGGAGAGCGGTGATACAGATCTCGGGCAGCGGCAGGATGGCCGTTGAGGCTTCGGTCTTGGTCTCGTCATGCACCAGGCACCATGCCCAGGAGGTGTGAGGGCGGGAGCTGCGGGTCCTTCCCCATGGGCAGCAGCTCCCGCCCGGTCTCTAGATCACCGATCGCGCCCGTGGGCGAGGCCGGAGTTGTCGAGCAGGAACTGACACGTGTAGCCCAGACTTCGAACGTGCCAGTCGGCCGACTGCAAGCCGCTGCCCAGCCCTTGGGTCACCTCGTGCGGGATCGTGTTCAACCTGCTGCGCTTGGTGTACCAAGCCACGGTGCCCCGGTTAAGACGGTCAACCTGCCTCTCTGCCAAAGGCATCAGTGTCTGAATGTGCCCCAGCAACGCTTTGTGCAGGTCACGCAGTTCTTCGTACGGCGGCAGCACCGTCCGTTGCATTAAAGCGTTGACGATCGCAGCCTCGATCTCCTCGATGTCCAGCTCGCCGCCCGCACCTACGCCCGCAGGGGCAACGCCCCCGCACTGATGCTCGCGTGGCTTGACGCCGTCGAGGCCGAATGCCTGACGCGGTGCGACGACACCCGCACGGCGCTGCGCCTGATCGGCCACGCCGAAGACGTGCTGGCCGAAGGCGATACGGATGAGCCTTGCCCGGTGTGGATGGACTGGTTCACCCCTGTCCGCCTCGCCGCGTTCAAGGGCAACACACAGCTGATCGCCGGACACACAGCACAAGCTCGAGCCACGCTGCTCGCAGTACTCGACAACCTGCCCGCCGATGATGGCAAGCAGCGAACGATCATCATGGGCGACTTGGCGGCCGTGGAGGCCGCGGCCGGTAAGCCGGAAGAAGCCTGCCGATGGGCCAATGAAACACTCGATCAGCTCAGCATGACCTGGTACGCCGTCGGCATGGACCGCATCCGCGATGTCCGCAAGCGGCTCCATGCCTGGCGGAACGAACCATGGGTCCGCAACCTGGATGACCGGATGTACGGCTGGGGAACGACCGTCAGCGCTCTCCAGCGCTGAGACTGGCGACCAGCTCCGGCAGCTCGGCGAGGCTGTGAACGCGGAAGGTCGGCGTCTCGACGGCGTCCGGGGTATCCCACTGGATCGTGGCCCACGGCCCGCGCCGGATCAGCGCCGTCTTCATGCCCACCTTCGCCGCCGGGCGGATGTCGTTGTCCATCCGGTCACCCACGTAAAGGATCTCCTCGGCCGAGCAGGGGGCCGCGTCCGCCACGTGGGAGAAGAACGCCGGATCGGGCTTGGACACGCCCCAGTCGTCGGACGTGGCGATGAAATCGGCCGGGAGGTCGAGCGAACGCAGTATGCGCCCGGCCCGTACGGTCTGGTTGCCCGCGATACCCACCCACAGACCAGCGTCCCGCAGCGCCGTCAGCGTCGGACGGACGTCCGCGTACAGATCACTGTCGTCGAAGTGCTCCGGCTGACCTGCCTGGGCCCGCTTCTCCCGCTCTTCGTACAGATCGAAGCCGGGCCGGAAGACCTGGAACGTCTCGCGGTAGTCCCGACCCTGAGCGATCACGGCACCGAACATCGCCGCGAACGTGTGCCGGGGCACCCCCAGCCAGTCCGCCCATGTGCCGTACTCGCGCGTCTCGTCTACCAGGCATTCACCGACATCAAAAGCCACAGCTCGGATCATGAGGAGCAGCGTAGGACAATCGGAGCCGTGCTTGATGAGGGAGCTCACCGCTCTCTCCGCCCCCGGGCTGGGGCCAACCGCAACCGGGGCACGGCAAGCTCCTGATAGCTGTGATCAGAGCCGCGAGAGATCCAAGCAGTGTTGCCGTTGCCAGAAACCAGGCAGCACAGGGGAGTTCTGCCCCGGACTCAGGGGTGGTTTGGACGATCTCCCCATGCACCACACCCAGCGTTCGGGGGCATCGCTGGGCCCCCGGATGGTGTGTCCGGGGGCCCAGGCCGTCGAACGGCAGACAGGGACGGTGCACTGGGCGGTGGCATCTGCGAAGGCTTAATGCCGTCGTCTCTCCGCTCCTTGCACTTCACTCCTTACGATGAGGGAATCGGGATTCTCGCGACTAGCACGTCCGATGAGCCCGCACTGCCGCGCTCCTGAAGAGGGCACAATCGTCGTCGTGGCTTTCGTACAGCGGCGGCGGCCCATCGCAGTCGCTGTCGTGGTCCTTGTCGTGGTCCTTGTCGTGGTCCTTGTCGTGGTTCTGGTCGTGGCCGTGGCCATGGCCGCCGTGGTCGCCCGGAGTGCAGGGGATTCCAGGACCACCCGGTCCGGGAGGCCCGGCAGGTCCGGGAGGTCCGGGAGGTCCGGGAGGTCCGGCCGGACCCGTGGGCCCGGCTTGGCCTGTCGGCCCAGGGGCTCCTGGCGGTCCTGCGGGTCCCGCTGCTCCAGTGGGGCCAGGGGCTCCAGGCGCTCCTGCCGGTCCTGCCGGTCCTGCGGGTCCCGCTGCTCCAGGCGCTCCGGGGGCTCCAGGCGCTCCGGGGGCTCCAGGGGCGCCAGGCGCACCGGGTGCGCCGGGTGCGCCGGGTGCGCCGGGCGGACCGGGCGGGCCAGGCGGGCCAGGCGGACCAACGGCGCAGGCTGCCCTTGTAATGACGTTGTTGTCCAGCGTGACCGCGCCATTACGCGCGAGGGCCCGGCCTTCGATGACTGCGCCGGTCTGCACCGTGATGGACGTCAGGGCCAGGATGTTGCCCTTGAAGAAGGAATTGGTTCCCAGCGTGGCGGAGCTGCCCACCTGCCAGAACACATTGCATGCCTGGGCTCCGTTGACGAGCAGAACGTTGCTTGCTGATGCTGTGGTCAGAGTCGAGGCCATCTGGATGATGAAGACGGCGTTAGGGTCGCCCTGGGCGTCGAGAGTGAGTGTGCCGGTGAGCCCCAGCGACGACGATGACGTGTAGACGCCGGGTGTCAGCGTTGATCCGCCGAGATCGCCTGAGACGGAGGCTCCGGGGCCCCTGCTGGCCGCGTCGTTGTAGGCGACAACGAGGTCGGACTTCGCCTGCGCGGCGGCGGCGTCGGCTGCGTGAATCGTCCCGTTGACGATTCCGGGCGGAAAGCCCGTCACCGCAGAGCCCGGGCTCACCCCCAGGTCGCCGTTGATGACTGAGGGGCCCGTATTGGTAACCGTTGAACCGGCCAGGACCGCGTAACTGGTGGCGGTACCCAGTTGCACGGGAGCTTCTGCGGCGCTCGCGGAGCTCCCGTGCATGGTGACCGCCGCCAGCAATGCCACTCCGGGGAGCAGGGCGAGGGCCCGCTTGATGCGAATGCGTTTACGTTCTCTGCCTGGTGGGGCGGACCGCATGGTGTCCACTGCCATGGCATGACCCTTCTTCTCGTGGTTGAGCTCAGTCGTCCCGGCAGGGGACTCCGAGCGCGCTCGTGAGTTCTGGTCAGGCGAGAGCCGCCCCCTGCGCGCGTTGATGTCTGCGGGCGCCGCCCCAAGCAGGGGTCCGCAATCCGGCTGTCCACGGCAGGCGGTGACGTACCGTTACTCACTTAAGCGAACCAATAGCATCATAAGAATGAAAAAGCGCCAAAGAACTGAAAGGGTGAATTAAGTGGGCAATAAGAGCAATTCATCCATTCGCTCTGGCGTGCCGCCGGGCAGATAGGGGCGAGGCATCGACGGGCTGATCACTGCATCGGCGTGACGAGCACCTAATGCGGTGGCCAGCGGTGTACAGCAGGGGGGTACAGCAACCACCGCGACCACCATCGATCGACACGGCCCCAGCCGGCCCGCTGACCAGCCCGGCAGACCTCGGCGACCGCCCCGCCCGTAGTTCGCTTCGAGGGGGTCAGGGGTGCAAACCCCATCAGGTCCATGCACATCAGAGCCCCCGCCGGGGAACTTGAGTTCTAGTGG
>NZ_BBOX01000596.1 GCF_001553455.1 Streptomyces hygroscopicus subsp. hygroscopicus | reverse complement strand
CGTCCGCAGGGCGCCCGACGCCTTCCGCTTCATCAGCCAGGCCCGGCACACCGGCAAGGTGGCGCTGACCATCCCGCGGCGGCTGGAAGGCCCGGGGACGGTGCTGGTGACCGGTGGTACGGGTGGTCTGGGTGCGTTGCTGGCCCGTCATCTGGTGGTGGAGCATGGGGTCCGGCATCTGGTGCTGACGAGTCGTCGTGGTGTGGCGGCGCCGGGTGCGGCGGAGTTGGTGGCGGAGTTGTCGGGGCTGGGTGCGGAGGCGCGGGTGGTGGCGTGTGATGTCGCCGACCGGGGCGCGGTGGAGGAGTTGCTGGCGGGGATCGGGCCGGAGCGTCCGCTGTCGGCCGTGGTGCACGCGGCGGGTGTGCTGGATGACGGTGTGGTGGAGTCGCTGACGCCGGAGCGGGTGGACACGGTGCTGCGTCCGAAGGTGGACGCCGCGCTGCACCTGCACGAGCTGACCCGCGACCTCGACCTCTCCGCCTTCATCCTGTTCTCCTCCGTCTCCGGAACCTTCGGCGGCGCCGGACAGGCCAACTACGCGGCGGGCAACGCGTTCATGGACGCCCTGGCCCAGCACCGCAGGGCCGAGGGACTCCCGGCCGCCTCGCTCGTGTGGGGGCCGTGGACCCAGGGCAGCGGCATGACCAGCGAACTGGGCGACGCCGACGTCACCCGGATGACCAGGACCGGCATGGTCGCCCTCACCCCCGAGGCCGGACTCGCACTCTTCGACGCGACCCGCGATCTCGACGGTGCCGTCCTGGTGCCCATGACCATGGACATGTCCTCGCTGGGCGAGCCGGTACCGGCGCTCCTGCGCGGACTGGTGCGGACCCCTGCGCGCAGGACGGCGGAGTCGGGTGCCGCGAGCACCACGGCCGACCCGGCCACCGAGCTCAGGCAGCACCTGGCCGGGAAGTCCGAAACGGAGCGCGAGCGCATCCTGGTGGACCTGGTGTGCGACCAGGTGGCCATCGTCCTGGGCTACGCGTCGGGACGGGCGATCGAGCCGGGACACGCGTTCAAGGACCTCGGTTTCGACTCCCTGTCGGCCGTCGAACTGCGCAACCGTCTCAACGCGATCACCGGAACGCGGTTGCCGGCCACCCTGGTCTTCGACTACCCGACCCCGGCGGCGCTCGCACGGTTCCTGCGCGAGGAGGTCACCCCCGCCGACGGGCCCGCGACCGAGCCCGTCTTCGGGGAACTCGACCGGCTGGAGACCACCCTGTCTTCGCTCGACTCCGACAGCGAGACGCGCGCCAAGGTCATGGAGCGGCTCCAGGGCCTGGTGGCGAAGTGGTCGGCTGCCGGCACCGGACCGGTGTCCGGCACCGCGCCGGCGCCGGCCGACGACGCGGACGACGACAGCGAGATCGAATCGGCGACCGCCGACGAGATCTTCAAGCTCATCGATGACGAATTCGGAATGTCCTGACGTGGCGAGCAGAAATTCACAGACGGTTTCAAGGAGCTGGCGATAGTGGCGGAAGACGAAAAACTCCTTGACTACCTCAAGAAGGTGACGGCAGACCTGCGTCAGGCCCGTCGGCGACTTCGACAGGTGGAGGAGCGGGACCGGGAGCCCATCGCCATCGTGGCGATGAGCTGCCGGTACCCCGGGGGCGTGAAGACGCCGGAGGAGCTGTGGCGGCTGGTCGCCGAGGGCGGCGACGCCATCACCGAGTTCCCGCCCGACCGGGGCTGGGACGTGGAGGGCTTCTTCGACTCCGACGCGGAGCGGTCCGGCACCTTCTCCGTCCGCGAGGGCGGGTTCCTGGACACCCCCGGCGACTTCGACCCCGGCTTCTTCTCCATGAGCCCGCGCGAGGCGCTCGCCACCGACCCCCAGCAGCGGCTGCTGCTGGAAACCGCCTGGGAGGCGTTCGAGCGCGCCGGAATCGACCCGGCGTCGGTGCGGGGCAGCCAGGCCGGTGTGTTCGTCGGCGCCTCGCCCTCCGGCTACGGCGCCGGAGTGAGCGAGATGCCCGAGGACGTGGAGGGACTGCTGCTCACGGGCAACGCCACCTCCGTGGTGTCCGGCCGGGTGGCCTACACCCTGGGCCTGGAGGGGCCCGCCGTGACGGTGGACACCGCGTGCTCGTCGTCGCTGGTGGCGCTGCACTGGGCCTGCCAGGCGCTCCGTCAGGAGGAGTGCTCGCTGGCACTGGCGGGCGGTGTCGCCGTCATGTTCACCCCCAGCATGTTCGTCGAGTTCAGCCGGCAGGGCGGGCTCGCTCCCGACGGACGGTGCAAGGCGTTCGGCGCGGGTGCCGACGGCACGGGCTGGGCGGAGGGCGTGGGCCTGCTCCTCCTGGAGCGGCTCTCGGACGCCCGGCGCAACAACCACCCGGTACTGGCCGTCATCCGGGGCTCGGCGATCAACCAGGACGGTGCGAGCAACGGCCTGACGGCCCCCAACGGTCCCTCGCAGCGCCGGGTGATCCGCCAGGCGCTGAAGAACGCGGGCCTGAAGCCCACGGACGTGGACGCGGTGGAAGCACACGGCACGGGCACGGCGCTGGGTGACCCGATCGAGGCGCAGGCGCTGCTCGCCACCTACGGCAAGGAACGGCCGGAGAACAAGCCGCTGTGGCTGGGCTCGCTGAAGTCCAACATCGGCCACTCCCAGGCCGCCGCCGGTGTCGGTGGGGTCATCAAGATGGTGATGGCGATGCGCCACGGTGTGCTGCCCAAGACCCTCCACGCGGACGAGCCCTCGCCCCAGGTGGACTGGTCGGCGGGCGACATCCGGCTGCTGACCGAGTCGACCCCCTGGCCCGAGTCGGAGCAGCCGCGGCGGGCGGGCGTGTCCTCGTTCGGCATCAGCGGGACCAACGCGCACGCGATCCTGGAGCAGGCTCCGGAGATCGAGACGGAGGAGGAGGTCGCCGAGCCCGAGGTGGCCGGTGGTCCGGTGGCGTGGGTGGTGTCGGGCCGTAGCGCGGAGGGATTGCGGGCGCAGGCGGGCAGGCTGCGGGAGTACGTGGCCGAGCGCCCGGAGCTGAGCGTCTCCGATGTGGCGTTCTCGCTGGTGACGTCGCGGTCGGTGTTCGAGCACCGGGGTGTGGTGACGGGGGCTGACCGTGCGGAGCTTTTGGAGCGGTTGGGTGCGCTGGCCGGGGATGAGGTGGTCTCCGGTGTGACGCGTGGTGTGGCGGATGTGCGGGGGCGCTCGGTTTTCGTGTTCCCGGGTCAGGGTGCGCAGTGGGCGGGCATGGCGGTGGACCTGCTGGAGTCCTCGCCGGTGTTCGCGGAGTCGGTGGCCGAGTGCGAGGCGGCTCTGTCGGCGCATGTGGACTGGTCGCTCACCGATGTGCTGCGCGGCGCCGAGGGTGCTCCCGGTTATGACCGGGTGGATGTGGTACAGCCTGCGCTCTTCGCGGTGATGGTGTCGCTGGCGAGGTTGTGGCGTTCGGTGGGTGTGGAGCCGGACGCGGTGATGGGCCACAGCCAGGGCGAGATCGCCGCGGCCTGCGTCGCGGGCGCGCTCTCGCTCCAGGACGCCGCGAAGGTGGTGGCGCTGCGGTCGCAGGCGATCGCGGCGGGTCTGGCGGGCCGTGGTGGCATGGTGTCGGTCGGGCTGCCGGTGGACCATGTGCGTGAGCGCATCGCCGCCTGGGACGGCGCGATCTCCGTGGCGGCGGTCAACGGCCCCGGCTCGGTGGTGGTCTCCGGCGACCCCGGGGCGCTGGACGAGCTGGTCGCGCAGCTGGAGGGCGAGGAGGTGCGGGTCCGCCGGGTGCCGGTGGACTACGCCTCGCACTCCGCACACGTGGAGGAAATCCGTGAGGAGCTGCTGCGGGTCCTGGCGGACATCGCACCGCGTTCCTCCCAGGTGCCGTTCTACTCCACGGTCTCCGGCGAGCTGATCGACACCGCCGGACTGGACGCCGAGTACTGGTACCGCAACCTGCGCCAGACGGTCGAGCTGGAGGCCACGACGCGCACGTTGCTCGCAGACGGTCACACCGTGTTCATCGAGGCGAGCCCGCATCCGGTGCTGACCCTGCCGGTGCAGCAGACGGTGGAGGCGGCCGAGGCCCAGGCGGTGGTCGTCGGCACGCTGCGGCGTGACGAGGGAGGCTTGGAGCGGTTCCTGACCTCCGCCGCCGAGGTCTTCGTACGGGGCACCAAGGTGGCGTGGAGCACCACGCTGGAGGGCCGTGGCGCCCGCCGCGTCGAGCTGCCGACCTACGCCTTCCAGCGCGAACGCTACTGGCTCGATGGATTCGGCCTGCCGCCCAGCGGAAGCACGGCCGATGCCACCGGTTCCGTGGACGCGCGGTTCTGGGACGTGGTGGAACGCCAGGACCTGGAGTCGCTGGCGGGGACGCTGGCGGTCGACAGCGAGGCGCCGCTGAGCGCGGTGCTGCCCGCGCTGTCGGCGTATCACCGCAGCAGCCGTGACCAGTCCACGATCGACGGCTGGCGGTACCGGGTGGTGTGGAAGCCGTCCTCGGAGGTGGGCGAGGGGTCGCTGTCCGGGACGTGGCTGGTGGTGGTTCCGGCGTCCCGTGCCGAGGACGAGCTGGTGGCGGAGGTTGTCGCCGGTCTTGAGCGGCATGGTGCGGGTGTGGTGCCGGTCGTGGTGGACGAGCGGGACCTCGAGGCCGAGGTGCTGGCGGGGCGGCTGCATGAGGCGACCGCCGACGTGCCGGAGCTGGGGGGCGTGCTGTCGCTGCTCGCCCTGGACGAGGAGCCCTGCCCCGCACACCCGGCCCTCTCGGGCGGCTACGCGCTGACCCTGGTGCTGGTGCGGGCCATGGTCGGGGCCGACATTCCGGCTCTCTTGTGGTGCGGTACGCGTGGCGCGGTGTCGGTGGGCCGCTCGGACGCGCTGACCAGCCCGACGCAGGCGATGGTGTGGG
>NZ_BBOX01000595.1 GCF_001553455.1 Streptomyces hygroscopicus subsp. hygroscopicus | reverse complement strand
CACAGTGGACGCGAGCAACTGAGGACAAGCCCTCGGCCTATTAGTACCAGTCAACTCCACCGGTCACCCGGCTTCCATATCTGGCCTATCAACCCAGTCGTCTACTGGGAGCCTTAACCCCTCAAGGAGGTGGGAGCCCTCATCTCGAAGCAGGCTTCCCGCTTAGATGCTTTCAGCGGTTATCCCTCCCGAACGTAGCCAACCAGCCATGCCCTTGGCAGAACAACTGGCACACCAGAGGTTCGTCCGTCCCGGTCCTCTCGTACTAGGGACAGCCCTTCTCAAGACTCCTACGCGCACAGCGGATAGGGACCGAACTGTCTCACGACGTTCTAAACCCAGCTCGCGTACCGCTTTAATGGGCGAACAGCCCAACCCTTGGGACCGACTCCAGCCCCAGGATGCGACGAGCCGACATCGAGGTGCCAAACCATCCCGTCGATATGGACTCTTGGGGAAGATCAGCCTGTTATCCCCGGGGTACCTTTTATCCGTTGAGCGACGGCGCTTCCACAAGCCACCGCCGGATCACTAGTCCCGACTTTCGTCCCTGCTCGACCCGTCAGTCTCACAGTCAAGCTCCCTTGTGCACTTACACTCAACACCTGATTGCCAACCAGGCTGAGGGAACCTTTGGGCGCCTCCGTTACCCTTTAGGAGGCAACCGCCCCAGTTAAACTACCCACCAGACACTGTCCCTGATCCGGATCACGGACCCAGGTTAGACATCCAGCACGACCAGAGTGGTATTTCAACAACGACTCCACCACAACTGGCGTTGCGGCTTCACAGTCTCCCACCTATCCTACACAAGCCGAACCGAACACCAATATCAAGCTATAGTAAAGGTCCCGGGGTCTTTCCGTCCTGCTGCGCGAAACGAGCATCTTTACTCGTAATGCAATTTCACCGGGCCTATGGTTGAGACAGTCGAGAAGTCGTTACGCCATTCGTGCAGGTCGGAACTTACCCGACAAGGAATTTCGCTACCTTAGGATGGTTATAGTTACCACCGCCGTTTACTGGCGCTTAAGTTCTCAGCTTCGCCACACCGAAATATGACTAACCGGTCCCCTTAACGTTCCAGCACCGGGCAGGCGTCAGTCCGTATACATCGCCTTACGGCTTCGCACGGACCTGTGTTTTTAGTAAACAGTCGCTTCTCGCTGGTCTCTGCGGCCACCACCAGCTCCGAGCGCAAAGGCCCATCACCAGCAATGGCCCCCCTTCTCCCGAAGTTACGGGGGCATTTTGCCGAGTTCCTTAACCATAGTTCACCCGAACGCCTCGGTATTCTCTACCTGACCACCTGAGTCGGTTTAGGGTACGGGCCGCCATGAAACTCGCTAGAGGCTTTTCTCGACAGCATAGGATCATCCACTTCACCACAATCGGCTCGGCATCAGGTCTCACCCTGTTTGAGAGACGGATTTACCTACCCCTCGGGCTACACCCTTACCCCGGGACAACCACCGCCCGGGCTGGACTACCTTCCTGCGTCACCCCATCACTCACCTACTACAGGTCTGGACCGTCGGCTCCACCACTCCCCTTCACCCGAAGGATCCAGGGCGGCTTCACGGACTTAGCATCGCCTGGTTCAGCGCTGGCGCTTCAAAGCGGGTACCGGAATATCAACCGGTTGTCCATCGACTACGCCTGTCGGCCTCGCCTTAGGTCCCGACTTACCCTGGGCAGATCAGCTTGACCCAGGAACCCTTAGTCAATCGGCGCACACGTTTCCCACGTGTGAATCGCTACTCATGCCTGCATTCTCACTCGTGAACCATCCACAACTCGCTCACACGGCTGCTTCACCCGGCACACGACGCTCCCCTACCCATCACAACAACCGTTAGGCCTATATGCTGCAATGACACGACTTCGGCGGTACGCTTGAGCCCCGCTACATTGTCGGCGCGGAATCACTTGACCAGTGAGCTATTACGCACTCTTTCAAGGATGGCTGCTTCTAAGCCAACCTCCTGGTTGTCTCTGCGACTCCACATCCTTTCCCACTTAGCGTACGCTTAGGGGCCTTAGTCGATGCTCTGGGCTGTTTCCCTCTCGACCATGGAGCTTATCCCCCACAGTCTCACTGCCGCGCTCTCACTTACCGGCATTCGGAGTTTGGCTAAGGTCAGTAACCCGGTAGGGCCCATCGCCTATCCAGTGCTCTACCTCCGGCAAGAAACACACGACGCTGCACCTAAATGCATTTCGGGGAGAACCAGCTATCACGGAGTTTGATTGGCCTTTCACCCCTAACCACAGGTCATCCCCCAGGTTTTCAACCCTGGTGGGTTCGGTCCTCCACGAAGTCTTACCTCCGCTTCAACCTGCCCATGGCTAGATCACTCCGCTTCGGGTCTTGAGCGCGCTACTCTACCGCCCTATTCGGACTCGCTTTCGCTACGGCTTCCCCACACGGGTTAACCTCGCAACACACCGCAAACTCGCAGGCTCATTCTTCAAAAGGCACGCAGTCACGA
>NZ_BBOX01000594.1 GCF_001553455.1 Streptomyces hygroscopicus subsp. hygroscopicus | reverse complement strand
GACGCTCCCACGGCTTGTAGGCACACGGTTTCAGGTACTATTTCACTCCGCTCCCGCGGTACTTTTCACCATTCCCTCACGGTACTATCCGCTATCGGTCACCAGGGAATATTTAGGCTTAGCGGGTGGTCCCGCCAGATTCACACGGGATTTCTCGGGCCCCGTGCTACTTGGGAAACAAGCAAGCAAGCCACCACGATTTCAGCTACGGGGGTCTTACCCTCTACGCCGGGCCTTTCGCATGCCCTTCGCCTATCGCAATGGTTTCTGACTCACCCAGCCGCCGGCAGACGACCGAAGCTCGCTCCCACAACCCCGCATGCGCAACCCCTGCCGGGTATCACACACATACGGTTTAGCCTCATCCAGTTTCGCTCGCCACTACTCCCGGAATCACGGTTGTTTTCTCTTCCTGCGGGTACTGAGATGTTTCACTTCCCCGCGTTCCCTCCACATACCCTATGTGTTCAGGTATGGGTGACAGCCCATGACGACTGCCGGGTTTCCCCATTCGGACACCCCCGGATCACAGCTCGGTTGACAGCTCCCCGGGGCCTATCGCGGCCTCCCACGTCCTTCATCGGTTCCTGGTGCCAAGGCATCCACCGTGCGCCCTTAAAAACTTGGCCACAGATGCTCGCGTCCACTGTGCAGTTCTC
>NZ_BBOX01000592.1 GCF_001553455.1 Streptomyces hygroscopicus subsp. hygroscopicus | reverse complement strand
TTCTGAAAACGACCCCGATGGGAAACTTACTTCCTGTCGGGGTCATTTTCGTGTCCTGCCCGGTACGCCCCGGTGCGGGGCCCGTGTGGCCCTACCGGTAGAGTCATGGGGCATCATCGGCCTTTTCTCACAGGAGGCTCCCGGGTGGAGGTACAGGAGACACGCGTTCAGACGGACCGTGTGCTCACCATCCCGAACATCCTCAGCGCTGCGCGCCTCGTCGGCGTGCCGCTTTTCCTGTGGCTGATTCTCCGGCCCGAGTTCGGCGGGCCCAACAGCGACGGCTGGGCGCTGCTCGTGCTGGCGCTCAGCGGTGTCAGCGACTATCTCGACGGGAAGCTGGCCCGTCGCTGGAACCAGGTCAGCAGTCTTGGCCGGCTTCTGGACCCGGCGGCCGACCGTCTCTACATTCTGTCGACTCTCGTCGGTCTCACCTGGCGCGAGATCCTGCCCCTCTGGCTGACCGCGGTCCTTCTGGCGCGAGAGCTGATGCTCCTTGTGATGGTGGGCATCCTCCGGCGTCACGGCTATCCGCCGCCCCAGGTGAACTTCCTCGGCAAGGCCGCCACGTTCAACCTGATGTACGCCTTCCCCTTGCTCCTTCTGAGTGAGGGAAGTGGCCTGCTTCACACGACCGCCGCTATTTTCGGATGGGCGTTCGCCGGATGGGGTACAACACTCTATTGGTGGGCAGGAGTCCTCTACGTGGTTCAGGTCCGCCGACTTGTCAGGGCGGACACCGCGGCCGACTGAGCTCGCCTGGCGGCGTCCAGAGGGCCGGGGCCCGTAGCGCGGTAGGTGTAAGGGCCATCGGGCGTGTGCGGTCGGCGTGACCGTCGTCTCTTCAAGGAGGACGCTTCCGATATGAAGGCCGTCGTGATGGCAGGGGGCGAGGGAACTCGTCTGCGCCCGATGACCTCGACCATGCCCAAACCGCTGCTGCCCGTGGCCAATCGGCCGATCATGGAGCATGTGCTGCGGCTGCTGAAGCGGCATGGTCTCAGCGAGACCGTGGTGACAGTCCAGTTCCTCGCGTCCCTGGTCAAGAACTACTTTGGTGACGGCGAGGAGCTCGGCATGGAGCTCACGTACGCGAATGAGGAGAAGCCACTCGGCACCGCCGGCAGCGTCAAGAACGCGGAAGAGGCACTCAAGGACGACACCTTCCTGGTGATCTCGGGTGATGCCCTGACGGATTTCGACCTCACGGATCTGATCAATTTCCATAAGGAAAAGGGTGCCCTTGTCACTGTCTGTCTGACGCGCGTCCCCAATCCGCTGGAGTTCGGTATCACCATCGTCGACGAGGGCGGAAAGGTCGAGCGCTTCCTGGAGAAGCCCACCTGGGGCCAGGTCTTCTCCGATACCGTCAACACCGGCATCTATGTCATGGAGCCGGAGGTCTTCGACTACGTCGAGCCCGACGTTCCGGTCGACTGGTCCGGAGATGTCTTCCCGCAGCTGATGAAGGAAGGCAAGCCCATCTTCGGTTATGTCGCCGAGGGCTACTGGGAGGACGTCGGCACCCACGAGAGCTATGTGAAGGCCCAGGCCGACGTTCTCGAGGGCAAGGTCGATGTCGAACTCGACGGGTTCGAGATCTCGCCCGGCGTGTGGGTCGCCGAAGGGGCGGATGTGCACCCGGAGGCCGTGCTCCGCGGTCCGCTCTACATCGGCGACTACGCCAAGGTGGAGGCCGGTGCCGAGATCCGTGAGCACACCGTCGTCGGTTCCAACGTCGTCGTGAAGAGCGGAGCCTTTCTCCACAAGGCGGTCGTGCACGACAACGTGTATGTGGGCCAGCAGAGCAATCTGCGCGGCTGTGTCATCGGCAAGAACACCGACATCATGCGCGCCGCCCGGATCGAGGACGGGGCGGTCATCGGTGACGAGTGTCTGATCGGTGAGGAATCGATCGTCCAGGGCAATGTCCGGGTCTACCCGTTCAAGACCATCGAGGCGGGCGCGTTCGTCAACACCTCGGTGATCTGGGAGTCCCGTGGGCAGGCCCATCTGTTCGGTGCCCGCGGGGTCTCCGGCATCCTCAATGTCGAGATCACCCCCGAGCTGGCGGTGCGGCTCGCCGGGGCGTACGCCACGACCCTCAAGAAGGGCTCCACGGTCACCACGGCGCGTGACCACTCCAGGGGTGCGCGAGCGCTCAAGCGGGCCATGATCTCGGCCCTGCAGACCAGCGCCATCGACGTACGGGATCTGGAGAACGTACCGCTGCCGGTGGCCCGCCAGCAGACCGCCCGCGGCAGCGCCGGCGGGTTCATGATCCGGACCTCGCCCGGGGTGCCCGACTCGGTGGACATCATGTTCTTCGACGAGCGGGGCGCCGATCTGTCCGCGGGCGGTCAGCGGAAGCTGGACCGGGTGTACGCGCGCCAGGAGTACCGCCGGGCCTTCCCGGGCGAGATCGGCGACCTCAGCTTCCCGTCGAGCGTCTTCGACTCCTACACGGGCTCGCTGCTGCGTGCCGTGGACATCAGCGGTATCGACGAATCCGGTCTCAAGGTCGTCGTGGACGCCGCCAACGGAAGCGCCGGGCTGGTGCTCCCGAGCCTGCTGGGGCGGCTCGGGGTGGACGCGCTGACGATCAACCCCGGCCTGGACGAATCACGTCCGACCGAGACCGCCGATGCCCGCCGGTCGGGGCTGGCCCGGCTCGGTGAGATCGTCGCCTCGGCGCGTGCGGCCTTCGGGGTGCGGTTCGACCCGGTCGGTGAGCGGTTCTCGCTCGTCGACGAGCGCGGCCGCATCGTGGAGGACGACCGGGCGCTGCTGGTGATGCTGGACCTGGTGGCCGCGGAGCGGCGCAGCGGACGGGTGGCGCTTCCGGTGACCACGACCCGTATCGCCGAGCAGGTCGCGGCGTACCACGGCACGCAGGTGGAGTGGACCACCACCGCCGCGGACGATCTGACCCGGGTCGCCCGGTCGGAGTCCACCGTCTTCGGCGGTGACGGGCGCGGCGGCTTCATCATCCCCGAGTTCAGCAGCGTCTTCGACGGCACGGCCGCCTTCGTCCGGCTGATCGGACTGGTGGCGCGCACCCAGCTGACGCTGAGTCAGATCGATGCGCGGATTCCGCGGGCGCATGTCGAGCGGCGCGATCTGGCCACCCCCTGGGCGGTCAAGGGTCTGGTCATGCGGCATGTGGTGGAAGCCGCGGGCGACCGTTACGTGGACACCACCGACGGAGTGCGGGTCGTGGAGGCCGACGGGCGGTGGGTCATGGTGCTGCCCGACCCGGCCGAGGCGGTCACCCATCTGTGGGCGGAGGGCCCGGACGAGTCGTCCGCGCAGGCCCTGCTGGACGAGTGGTCGAGCGTCGTGGACAGTGCGGGGCGCTGATAGGGGCGTTCGAGCACGTCTGAGCGCGTCGGGGCGCCGTCCCGAGGCCCCGGATTCGGCACGCCGGAGGGGCCATTCGGTGGCGGCGGCCCCGACGTGCGACGATGTGCGGCATGTCGCAGCAGCCCCCCGTCCGGAGCACAGCATCACCGCGCCCGCGCCCGCGCCTCGACGCGTCCATGTCGCTGCTGACCAATGTGATGGACCACAGCCTCGACGACGGTTACGCCGAGGCCGCCGCGCGGCGCGGTGAGACCGGTCGCTCGGGTCTGCCGCGCACCGTGCGGGCCAAACTGGGGCTGGCTCTGGGTCTCGTCCTGGTCGCGGTCGTCATCACCATCGGCGCGGCCGAGGCACGGATATCGGCGCCGACGCTGGCCAAGGAGCGGGAAGAGCTGATCGACCGGATCGAGACGGGGAACGCGAACGCGGACAAGCTCGCCAGGAGCGTGGAGACGCTCCGCGGCGAGGTCGGGGAGAAGCAGCGGCAGGCGCTGAAGAAGAACGGCGGGGACAAGGCCGATCTGGCGGCACTGCTCGCGGGAGCCGACGAGGTGGTGGGCCCCGGGGTGAAGCTGGTGGTCAACGACGCCAAGGAGGCGACCACCGGCGGCGGGGGGCCGCGGGGGAGCGCCGACTTCTCCGATACCGGCCGGGTACGCGACCACGATATGCAGCGCGTCGTCAACGGTCTGTGGGAGTCGGGCGCGGAGGCCGTCTCGATCAATGGCCAGCGGCTGACGGCGCTGTCGGCGATCAGGGCCGCGGGAGACGCCATACTGGTCGACAACAAGCCACTGGCGCCGCCGTATACGGTGCTCGCGGTGGGGGACGGGCAGCGGCTGAGCACCGCTTTCCAGGACAGCGTGGACGGTCAGTACCTGCATGTGCTGCAGCAGAACTACCACATCCGCACCAGCATCTCCGTCCAGGACTCGCTCCGGCTGCCGGCCGCGCCAAGTCTGATCGTACGTACCGCGGAACCGATAGCCGGTGGCTCCGGCAAGGGTGACGCCGACACAGGGAAGGGCACATCGTGATCGCCGTATTGGGGCTCGTCGTGGGAGTCGTGGTGGGACTCGTGGTCCGACCCGTGGTGCCGACGATGGTCGAGCCCTATCTGCCGATCGCCGTCGTGGCGGCACTCGACGCGGTCTTCGGCGGCTTCCGGGCGATGCTGGACGGCATCTTCGACGACAAGGTCTTCGTCGTATCGTTCCTGTCCAATGTGGTGGTGGCCGCACTCATCGTCTTCCTCGGTGACAAGCTCGGCGTCGGTGCCCAGCTGTCGACGGGGGTCGTGGTCGTGCTCGGCATCCGGATCTTCTCCAACGCGGCCGCGATCCGCCGCCATGTGTTCCGGGCGTGAGGCCGATGACGACCGAGGACACCCCTGAGAAGCCCGGACGGCCCGAGAAACCGCGGGCCGAGAGGCCACAGCCGACCGAAAACCGACGGCAGGCCGACCGGCCGCGGCCGCCGGCCGAAACGCCGCTACAGGCCGAGAAGGCCGGGAAGTCCGAGAAGCCTGGGAAGTCCGAGAAGACCGGGAAAACCGATAACTCCGCAAAGGCCGGGAGCACCGGGAAGACGGGGAAGACCGAGTCGGCCGGGCAGCCCCGGCGGATGTCCGGCCAGCCGCGACGGCCGGGGACACCCGAGCGGTCCGAGCGCTCGGGGGAGGCGCGTGAGCGGCCGGAGCCGGGGCGCCCGGCGGTCGCCGGGCCGCCGGGGAAGCCCACCCCCTCGCCCGCC
>NZ_BBOX01000591.1 GCF_001553455.1 Streptomyces hygroscopicus subsp. hygroscopicus | reverse complement strand
CGCCAGCCGCACCGGCCACCCCGGAGGCTCAGCCGGCGCCCCCCGCACGAACCGCAGCTCCGGCAACAACCCGGGAGGTGACCGACGGTGACGATCGACGCCCAGTCGCATCCCATCGCGCCCCGTCGCACATATCTGATCGGGCGTCCCCGCCCCAACGCCATCGTCGGCAAGAACCGCGAGACCGGCGAGATCGCGCTGATCATCGCGGGCGCCTTCCTCGGCATGATGTGCGGGCTGCTGGTGCCGGTGCTGATGTTCCGCATCCTCACCCTGGTCGGCTTCCCCACCCTCGCCCTCGCCGCCGTGTACGTCCCGTACAACGGGCGGACGTTCTACAGGTGGTTCGAGATCAACCGCTCCTACAAGCGCAGCGTCCGTAAGGGCACCACCGCCTACCGCTCCGGCGCCGCCGAGGCCGGCACCCGCCTCGACGGCCGTGAGATCGAGGTCGGCCCGCCCCCCGGCATCGGCCGGATCAACTGGCTGGCCGCCCCCTTCGGCCCCGACGAGATCGCCGTGCTTCTGCACGCCGACCGCCGCACCGTCACCGCCGCCATCGAGATCGAGGGCCCCGGCGTCGGACTGCGCGACAGCGAGGACCAGGAGGCCCTCGTCGACCGGTTCGGCACCCTGCTCAAGCACGTGGCCAACGGCGACGGCTTCGTGACCCGTCTGCAGATGCTGGCCCGCACCCTCCCCGCCGACCCCGACGCACACGCCAAGGACGTCGAGCGGCGCGGCGACGACCAGGCCCCCGGCTGGCTCAAGGACTCCTACGACCAGCTGCAGTCCATGGTCTCGACCTCCTCCGAGCAGCACCGCGCCTACCTCGTCGCCTGCATGCACTACACCCGCGACCTCGCCGCCGAGGCCCAGGCCATCGCACGCGCCGCCCGCCACAGCGGCGGCGGCCGCCGGCTCGACAAGGACGCGGGCCTCGCTGTGGTGATGGCCCGCGAACTGACCGACATCTGCGCCCGGCTCGCCGAGGCCGACATCCGGGTGCGGCAGCCCCTGGGGCAGGGGCGGCTGGCGTCGCTCATCCACTCCATGTACGACCCGGACCACCCCATCGACCACATCCAGGCGATGACCAAGCGGAACGCCTGGCCCGCCGAGCTGGACGCGATGGAGCCCACCTACCTGCAGGCCAAGACGCGGGAGTCCAGCACCCGCGAGCCCTGGTGCCACGCCACGGCCTGGGTGAAGGAGTGGCCCATGACGCCCGTCGGGGTCAACTTCCTCGCCCCGTTGCTCGTCCACACCCCCGATGTCATCCGTACGGTCGCCGTCTGCATGGACCTCGAGCCCACCGAGGTGGCCATCGAGCGGATGCTCACCGAGAAGACCAACGACGAGGCCGAGGCCAGCCGCGCCGCGAAGATGAACCGCACCGTCGACCCGCGCGACATCGCCGCCCACGGCCGGCTCGACCAGCGCGGCGAGGACCTCGCCAGCGGCGCCGCGGGGGTCAATCTCGTCGGCTACATCACCGTCTCCTCCCGGTCACCGGAAGCGCTCGCACGCGACAAGCGGACCATCCGGGCCTCGGCGGGGAAGAGCTACCTCAAGCTGGAGTGGTGCGACCGCGAACACCACCGGGCCTTTGTGAACACGTTGCCGTTCGCGACCGGCATCCGCCGATAGAGACGACTGGGACGACAGGGACGATAGGGGCTCCGCCGTGGCCGATCCGATGAGCGCCATCACCGATGCGTTCACCAGCTTTCTGTTCGGGAAGGTGGAGACGACTCGGCTGCCCGTGCGCACCTCCACCGGACAGGCCCAGGCCGTCTACCTCCCCACCGCGGCCCCCGGCCTCGGCGACTCCGGCGTGATCATCGGCCGCGAGGTCTACTCCGGCAAGGGCTACATCTACGACCCCTTCCAGCTCTACGGCCAGCAGCTGCCGGCCCCCCACTGGCTGGTGCTCGGCGAGTCCGGAAACGGCAAGTCGGCCCTGGAGAAGACCTATGTCCTGCGCCAGCTGCGGTTCCGCGACCGCCAGGTGGTGGTGCTGGACGCCCAGGGCGAGGACGGCGTCGGCGAATGGAACCTCATCGCCCAGGAGCTGGGAATAACGCCCATCCGGCTCGACCCCATGGCGGCCCTGGACGGCGGTATCCGGCTGAACCCCCTGGACCCGGCGATCACCACGACCGGTCAGCTCGCCCTGCTCCGTACGATCATCGAGGTCGCGATGGGGCACGGACTCGATGAGCGCTCCGGGTTCGCCCTGAAGGTCGCGCACTCCTACGTCAACGAGACCATCGTCGACCGCCAGCCGGTGCTGACCGACATCGTGGAGCAGCTGCGCCACCCCGAGGCGGAATCGGCGGAGGCGATGAACGTCGACATAGACGACGTACGGGCCTGGGGCCTCGATGTCGCCCTGGTGCTGGACCGGCTGGTCGACGGCGATCTGCGCGGTATGTTCGACGGCCCCACCACGGCCGGGATCAACCTGGACTCGCCGCTGATCGTCTTCGACCTCTCGCATATCGATCGCAACTCGATCGCGATGCCGATCCTGATGGCCATCGTGGGCGTCTGGCTGGAGCACACCTGGATCCGCCCCGACCGCAAGAAGCGCATCTTCCTCGTCGAAGAGGCGTGGCACATCATCAACTCGCCGTTCGTCGCCCAGCTCTTCCAGCGGCTGCTGAAGTTCGGGCGCCGGCTGGGCCTGTCCTTCGTCGCCGTCGTCCACCACCTGTCCGACGTGGTGGACGGCGCGGCGGCGCGGGAGGCCGCGGCCATCCTCAAGATGGCCTCCACACGGACGATCTACGCCCAGAAGGCGGACGAGGCACGGGCCACCGGCCGCGTCCTGGGCCTGCCCCGCTGGGCCGTCGAGATCATTCCGACGCTCTCCCCCGGTATCGCGGTATGGGACGTCAACGGCAACGTACAGGTCGTCAAACACCTGGTCACCGAGGCCGAGCGGCCCCTGGTCTACACCGACCGCGCGATGACCGAGGACGCGCTGGCCCTGCGGATGGCGGCCGAGGCGGAGGCCGAGGAACGGGCCGCCGCGGCGGTCGAGGCGGTGGAGGCGGAGACCTACGGCGGACCGTCGTACGGATCCACGGTGGCGTGAGATGGCAGCGGGACACAATCACGGCGGGCCCGCGGACCGCGGAAGACCTCCGTCCGCGGAGCGCGGCATTCCGGACGGTCTGCTGATCGGTTCCATCGCCCTTCTGCTGGGCCTGATCGGCCTGGTGTGGTCGGCGACCGGGCTGTCCGGGCTCTTCGCCCGCGGCGCCTGGCCGGACAACCTGACCTTCATGCGGACACCGGTGGCGCTGCGCCATCTGGTGGAGGAGCCGCACGACCTGGCCGCGGCCTGGCCCAGTACCCCGAAGCACCAGCTGTCGGGGTACGGACTGTTCTGGGGCATCTTCATCAGCGAGCTGATGGTGCTGATCGTGTTCACGATCTTCGCTATCGGCACGCTGGCCCGCTACCGGACGGTCCGCGCCCAGCGCCGCGTCGCCCGTGCGAAGGCCGCGGAGGCGAAGCGGCTGGGCCTCACGGACGCGGGGACCGCCAAGGGCGGCACCAAGACCGCGAGCGGCGGCCGTACGAGGCCGGACCCGGCCTCCGGCATCGAGGGCATCGAGACGCCGCCCTCGCCCGCGCCCGGCCCGGGAGGCGGCTCAGCGGCCCCCGGAGCCGCCTTTGGCCCCGCCAGGGCCGCCGCCGAGGGCGCCCCGGCCTCCTGGCCCCGCAGCGCCGCTTCCGACCGCCTCGCCGTGCCCGCCGCGCCGGATCAGGCCGAGGCGCTCCCCGGCAGCGGTGCCCTCGCACCCACCCCCGGCCACCACCACGGCACCGAGCCCGTCGCCGCTCAGGCGGCCACGGGGCCGGGCCCCGACCCGCGGCCTCATATCGCCGAGCAGAGGGCGAGCGCTCAGGACGCCCCAGCCGGAGACACCTCCGCGCCCGCCCCCCATGAGGACCTGTCCGCCGCGTCCGCGCGGCCGCTCCCCACCCCCCGCACCGACCCGCCGGCGGCGACCGGCCTCGCCGAAGGCGCACCGGCCCGGTCCCGCGTCCTCTTCGGCGCCCAGCGCGGTGAGTCGGCGGTCCACACCGTCCTGGACGCCGTCGGCCCCCTCCTCGTTGTCACCAGCGACCCCAAGCTCTGGTCCACCACCAAGGACGCCCGCGCCACGCTCGGGCCCACCCACGTCTTCGACCCGTCCCATCTGCTCGACACCCCCGCCCGACTGCGTTGGAACCCGGCGGCCGGCTGCGGCTCCCGCGAGATCGCGGCCGCCCGCGCCGCCGCCCTCCTCGCCCCCGTCCGCCCCGCTCACACGATGGACCGGCCCATGGCGGAGGCCGCGGAGACCATGCTCCGCTGCTGGCTGCACGCCGCCGCCGTGGACGGCCGGCCGTTCCGTCATGTGCACCGCTGGGCGCAGGGCAACTCGGCCCATGAGCCGGTACGGATCCTCCGCACCCATCCCAAGGCGGCGGGCGGCGCGGCCGGCGAGCTGGAGGCCACCCTCACCGCACACCGCGAACGCCGGGACATGGCCCAGGAACTGACCGCGCGTGCCCTCGGCGCCCTCTCCTCGATCCACATCCGGGACGCCTGCAATCCGGGACGCGCCGACACGCTCGCACTGGAGTCATTCGTCGCCGAAGGGGGAACGCTCTATCTGATGGGTGAATCCATCGAGGATCCCCGCACACAGCCGGGTGCGATGCCCTTCCTGACCGCACTCGCCTCACACGTGGTCGAGCACGGCCGGCGCATGGCCGAACGGTCATCCTCCGGTCGGCTCGACCCACCACTCACCCTCGTCCTGGACGACGTGGCCGCCGTGGCCCCGATCCCGGCGCTCCCCGACCTCCTCACTCAGGGCGCGGCTCAGGGTCTGCCCACACTGGCCCTGATGCGCTCCCAGGAACAGGCACGAGCCCGCTGGCCGCACCGCACCCTGGCGAACCAGGAGCTGGGCTGAGCCGCACGCGCGAGTGGTCTGAACAGAACACCGACAGCCCCTGGCGAGGGCTCTTCGGCCTCCATGCGACCTGGCGCGGGCTCGACAAGCTACGGGGTCGAGGTCCAGCGGTCCGGAGATCTGGCGGTCCGCCATCGCGCTCGCCGACGCCGACTCTCCCCGGACACCCGGCGCATCCCCCATACATCCAAATCGCCTAGGCACCCATGCCTGAACGC
>NZ_BBOX01000590.1 GCF_001553455.1 Streptomyces hygroscopicus subsp. hygroscopicus | reverse complement strand
TGGCGAAGACGGGTGACTGGTCCAGGAGTTGGGCTCCCATACCGGTCCATTGCGCGCCCTGGCCGGGGAAGACGAAGACGGTTTTGCCGGGGGTGGTGGCGTGGCCGGTGATCAGGCGGGGGTGGGGCTGTCCGGTCGCGAGGGCGGTGAGGGCGGCCGTGGCCTCACCACTGTCGCTGTCGCTGTCGGCGCCGGTGTCGGTGAGGATGACGGCGCGGTGGTCGTGGGTGGTGCGGGTGGTGGCCAGTGACCAGCCGATGTCCACCGGGCGCGCGTCCACACCGGACGCCAGGAGGTCCAGCAGCCGCTGGGCCTGGTCCCGCAGGGCGCCGGGAGTCTTGGCGGACAGTACCCAGGGTGCGACGCCGCCGGTGGCGACGAGGCCGGGGGTGTCCGTACTGTCGTCCGCCGCCGGGGTGGCTTCGGGCGCGGGTTCGGGGTCGGGGGCCTGCTCCAGGATCAGATGGGCGTTGGTCCCGCTGATACCGAAGGAGGAGATCCCGGCGCGGCGCGGGTGCCCGGTCTCGGGCCAGGGCCGTGCCTCGGTGAGCAGGGACACCGCGCCCGAGGCCCAGTCCACTTCCGGAGTGGGCCGCTGAGCGTGCAGGGACCGCGGCAGCGTCCCGTGCCGCATCGCCAGCACCATCTTGATGACGCTGGAGACGCCCGCCGCGGCCAGCGTGTGCCCGGTGTTGGACTTCAGCGAGCCGAGCCACAGGGGCTGGTCCGCCGGGCGGT
>NZ_BBOX01000589.1 GCF_001553455.1 Streptomyces hygroscopicus subsp. hygroscopicus | reverse complement strand
CGCCGTCCTGGTTGACCGCCGTGCCACGGATGACCGCGAGGACCTCGTGGCCGTTGCGGCGCGCGTCGGACAGCCGCTCCAGCAGCAGTACCCCGACGCCCTCGCTGAAGGCGGTGCCGTCGGCGCCCTCGCCGAACGCCTTGCACCGGCCGTCCGGTGCCAGCCCGCGCTGGCGGGAGAACTCCACGAACGATGACGGCCGCCCCATCACCGTGGCACCCCCGGCCAGCGCCATCGAGCACTCGCCCTGCCGCAGCGCCTGTACGGCCCAGTGCATGGCCACCAGCGAGGAGGAGCACGCCGTGTCCACCGTCACCGCCGGGCCCTCCAGGCCCAGCACATAGGCCACCCGGCCCGAGGCGACACTCGTCGCCGAGCCGGTGAGCATATAGCCCTCCAGATCCTCCGGGGCGGGCCCGTTCCGCACGCCGTAGTCCTGGTTGATGACGCCGGCGAAGACGCCGATGTCGCCGCCGCCCACCGTCGTCGGGTCCATGCCCGCCCGCTCGAACGCCTCCCAGCAGGCTTCCAGGAACAGCCGTTGCTGCGGGTCCATCGCCAGCGCCTCACGCGGCGAGATGCCGAAGAAGTCCGCGTCGAATCCGGCCGCGTCGTCGAGGAACCCGCCGCGCAGCACGTACGAGGTGCCGCTGTGCTCCGGGTCGGCGTCGAACAGCGCCTCCAGGTCCCAGCCGCGGTCGCGGGGGAAGTCGGTGATGCCGTCGCGTTCCGCGAGCAGCAGGTCCCACAGCCCCTCCGGGTCGGTCACCCCACCGGGCAGGCGGCAGCTCATCGCCACTACGGCGATCGGCTCGTCCGCGGCGGTGCGCACGGCCACTGGGGCCGCCGGGGCGGCCGCCGGGCCGACGCCCAGCTCGGTGCGGAACAACTCGGCGAGGAGAGCCGGGGTCGGATGGTCGAAGAGCAGTGTCGCGGGCAGCCGCAGCCCGGTGGCCGCGTTCAGCCGGTTGCGCAGTTCCACCGCGGTCAGCGAGTCGAAGCCCATCTCCTTGAACGCCACCGTCGGCTCGATCGCCTCCGGACCGGCGTGGCCGAGGACCACCGCGGCCTCGGCCCGCACCAGGTCGAGCAGGAACTCGCGCTGCCCGGCGGGCGACAGCCCGGTCAGCCGGCCGGACAGACCACCGGCCGCGGGGGCCGCGGTCCGCGCGGTGCGCCGGCCCGGCTGGGCCAGCCCGCGCAGCAGCGGGGACAGCTCGGCGTCCGGCGCGCGGAGGGCGGTGAAGTCGATCTTCGCGGCCACGAGCGACGGCAGCCCGGACCGCAGCCCGGCGTCGAACACCCGCAGCGCCTCGGCGTTGTCCATGCCCAGCACCCCGGCCCGCCGGGTGCGGCGTACGTCGGCGTCGTCCATCGTCGCGGTGAGCGCGCTGGTGTCGCTCCACAGGCCCCACGCCAGGGACGTGGCGGGACGGTGGTGGGCGTGCCGCCACTGGGCGAAGGCGTCGAGGAACGCGTTGGCGGCGGCGTAGTTGGCCTGGCCCGCGTTGCCGAGCGTGCCGGCGGCGGAGGAGTACACCACGAAGGCGGCCAGGTCCGCATCGCGGGTGAGGTCGTGCAGGTGGGTGATGGCGTCGACCTTGGGACGGAAGACGGTGTCGAGGCGGTCGGGGGTGAGGGCGGTGAGGACGCCGTCGTCGAGGGTTCCGGCGGTGTGCACGACGGCGGTGAGGGGGTGGTCGGTGGGGATGTCGGCGAGGAGGGTGGCGAGTTGGTCGCGGTCGGCGGTGTCGCAGGCGGCGATGCGGACCTGGGCGCCGAGTGCGGTGAGGCCGTCGGCGAGTTCGGCCGCGCCGGGGGCGTCCGGCCCCTGGCGGCTGGCCAGGAGCAGGTGGCGTGCGCCGTGGCGGTCGACGAGGTGGCGGGCGATGGTGGACCCGAGGGTGCCGGTGCCGCCGGTGACCAGGACCGTGCCCTCGGGGTCCAGGGGGCGGGGGATGGTGAGCACGATCTTGCCGGTGTGCCGCCCCTGGCTCATCCACCGGAAGGCCGTCGGCGCCTGGGTGACGTCCCAGTGGCGTACCGGCAGCGGTTCGATCGCGCCCTGCCGGAACAGCTCCACCAGCTCCGCGAGCAACTCCCGGATGCGGTCCGGCCCCGCGTCGCCGCCCAGGTCGAACCACTGGTAGCCGACCCCGGGGTACGCCTCGGCGACCGCCGCCGGATCACGGATGTCGTTCTTGCCCATCTCCACGAACCGGCCGCCCGCGCCGAGCAGCCCCAGTGAGGCGTCCACATACTCGCCGGTCAGCGAGTTCAGTACGACATCCGGCGCGGGAAACGCGGAGGCGAACCCGAGGTCGCGGCTGGAGGCCAGCCGCTCCGGCGGCACGCCCAGCGCGGTCAGCACATGGTGCTTCGACGGGTGGGCGGTGGCATACACGGTGGCGCCGAAGTGCCGCGCCAGCTGGACGGCGGCCATGCCCACCCCGCCCGCGGCGGCGTGCACCAGCACCGTCTCGCCCTCGGCCAGCCGCCCGAGGTCCCGCAGCCCGTACAGCGCCGTCAGATAGGCCACCGGCACCCCGGCGGCCGTGGCGTACGACCAGCCCTCGGGGATCGGCGCGACGGTGCGCGCGTCGGCGGTGGCCAGCGGCCCGAACGAGCGCGGGAACAGCCCCATCACCCGGTCGCCCACGGCCAGGCCCTCGACCTCCGGGCCGACCTCGGTCACCACACCGGCGCCCTCGCCGCCCAGACCCTCCTGCCCCGCCACGCCGCCGAGCGCGACGAGCACGTCCCGGAAGTTCTGACCGGCGGCGCGCACCTCGATCCGGACCTGACCGGCCGCCAGCGGCGCGGTGGCGGCCGGCTCCGGCCGCAGCACCAGGTTCTCCAGACTGCCCTGCTCCGAGACGTCGAGGTACCAGTGCTCGTGCGCGGGTACGGCGAGCCCGCGCGGCGACCGGACCAGACGCGGCACCCACAGCGACCCGCGGCGCAGCGCCGACTGCGGTTCGCCGGACGCCACCGCGCCGGGCAGGGCGTCCCGCGACGGCTCATCGGCGTCCACCAGGACGATCCGGCCGGGGTGTTCGGACTGGGCGGAGCGGACCAGGCCCCAGACCGCGGCGGCGGCCGGGTCGGTGACCTCGGCGGTGTCCTGCACGGCCACCGCACCACGGGTGAGCAGCACCAGCCGGACGTCGGCGAGTTCCGGCCGGGCGACCCACTCCCGTACCAGCTCCAGCGCGCGGGCGGCCAGCTCCCGGGCCCGCGCGGGCAGGCCGGTGTCCTCCCCGGTGGCCCAGGCCGTGGTGTCGGCGACCACCGCCTCCGGCAGCCCCCCGCCCGCGACGAGTGCGTCCAGATCGGCGCGGGCGTCACTCAGGACAGTCCAGGAGACCTCGGACCGTGGCGCGGCGGGGTGCTCGGTCCAGTCCAGTGTGAACAGCGCGTCGGCGGACCGATCGGCACCGCCGGAGGCGGCCGCGAGCTGTTCCGGACTGATCGCCCGGAGCACCAGGGAGTCCACCGAGGCGACCGGGGAACCGGTGCTGTCGAACAGGCTGATGGTGAACGAGTCCGAGCCGGTGGCACGGGCGCGCACGCGCAGGGCGGTGGCCCCCGCCGCCAGCAGCCGTACGTCGTTCCACACGAAGGGGAGCAGCGTCTGGCCCGGTGCCGGGGGGACACAGAAGTTGCTCGCGTGCAGGGCGGCGTCCAGCAGCGCCGGGTGGATGCCGAACCGGGCGGCGAGCTCCGTCTGCTCCTCCGGCAGCGCGGCCTCCGCGTACACCTCGCCGTCGCGCTTCCACACCGCCTTCAGCCCACGGAAGGCGGGCCCGTACTCGTACCCGGCCTGCGCGAGGTCGTCGTAGAAGCCGTCCAGGGCGACGGGTTCGGCGCCGGGCGGCGGCCATGCGGTCAGGGCGTCCTCGGCGGGACCGGCCACCTGCTCGGCGAGGGTGCCCGGGGCGAGGGTGCCCGAGGCGTGCTCCAGCCACTCCTGGGCCGCGTCGGCCCGGGAGTAGACGCGCACGCTCCGGCGCCCGTCCTCCTCGCCGCCGACGAGGACCTGCACATGCAGCGCACCGTCCTCGGGCAGCGTCATCGGCTGGCCGATGACCAGCTCCTCCAGCGTGGGGGTGCCCGTCTCGTCCCCGGCGCGGATCGCCAGTTCGGCCATCGCGGTGCCGGGCAGCAGGACGGTGCCGGACACCGCGTGGTCGGCCAGCCAGGGGTGGGTGGCCACCGACAGCTGCCCGGTCAGCAGCACACCGCCGGTGTCGGGCACGCTCACCACGGCCCCGGCCAGCGGGTGGCCGGTGTCCTCCAGGCCCACGGCGCTCACATCGCCGGTGGTGGTGCGGGGCAGCCAGTAGTGGTGGTGTTGGAAGGGGTAGGTGGGGAGGGGGTGTGGTGGGGTGGGTGCCGGTGTAGA
>NZ_BBOX01000588.1 GCF_001553455.1 Streptomyces hygroscopicus subsp. hygroscopicus | reverse complement strand
GGAACCCGGCGGGTAGGCGAGCACCGCGTCGGGCTCGTAGAGCTCGGCCAGCCCTTCGGCGTCACCGGCGTTGGCGCGCTCCACGAACAGCCGGGCCAGGTCCTCGGGGGTGGTGGCGCGGTCACGGGTGCGGGTCATGGTCGACTCCTTTGGTCCGTCCTGTTCTCGGTGCCTCCACTCTCCAGCGGGCGCGACCAGAAGTCCAAGAGATGGTGTGTCTGATTGCTAGAATCAGCGGTTATGGAACTGCGGCAGCTCGCATACTTCGTGGCGGTGGCCGAGGAGCGGAACTTCACCCGGGCCGCCGAGAAGGTGCACGTGGCCCAGCCCGGGGTCAGCGCACAGATCCGGCGGCTGGAGCGCGAGCTGGGCCAGGAGCTGCTGGACCGTTCGGGCCGCTCGGTGCGGCTGACCGAGGCGGGCGCGGCGGTGCTGCCCTACGCCCGAGCGGCGCTCGCGGCGGTGGAGGGCGCCCGGCTCGCGGTCGGCGAGCTGACCGGACTGCTGCGCGGGCATGTCGCGGTGGGGACGGTGACCTCGCACAACGTGGATCTGCCGGGGCTGCTGGCGGAGTTCCACCAGGCCCATCCCGCGGTGGAGATCACCCTGACCGAGGCCACCTCGGACGAGCTGCTGGCGGGCCTGCGCACCGGGCGGCTCGACGCGGCGATCGTCAGCGTGGGCGCCACCACCCCGGCCGGTGTCGAGCTGGAGGTGATCACGGATCAGCCGATCGTGGCCGCGGTCGGCCATGACCACGAGCTCGCCGCGCACTCCGTCATCTCGCTGGACACCCTGCGGGGCCGGGCGCTGATCAGCCTGCCGCGCGGCACGGGGCTGCGCACCCGGATCGACGAGGCGTGTACGGCCGCCGGTTTCACCCCGCACATCGCGTTCGAGGCCAGCGATCCGGAGGTGCTGGCGCAGCTCGCCGAGCGGGGGCTGGGCGCGGCGATCCTGCCCGGCGCGTTCGCCGAGGCGCGGTCGGACCGGCTGCGGACGCTCCGCATCGACCGGCCCGCCCTGCGGGGGCGGCTGGCGTTCGCCTGGCGGGCGCAGGGCCCGAGCGGTCCGGCCGGCCGGGCCCTGGTCGAGCGCGCCCGCACCACCCTGGGCGGCCGGCCCTCCCCGGCGCCCGGCTCCGCCACCGGCTGAGGTAAGGAGTCACCTCCATGGACACGCGTGACATGACCCGTTGACAGCCCACCGGGGAAGATCCCACAATGACGGCCATGACCAGGCACCGGTTCGACTCCACGGGACACGTTCGCGTTCCGGACCGGACCGGGTGTACGCGCTCGGGCCACTGACCGGAATTCTCCGCATTCCGCGGCCCATCGCTCTCGCGTCCCCGAGGCCACGCCGGTCATTTCCCCGATGATCCGGGCATCACGACGATCCGGACGACACTCCCGTGGTTCCCCGCGGCACGAGGGCACCTCTCCCCGCCTGCCCCCCTTTCCGTGTCACGCATGAGGAGACGCCATGACCGTCGTCGACACCCCACCAGCGGCTCTGCGCGAGGCCCCCGTACCGCCGGACGGAATGTACGAGGGCCCGCGCGTCCTGCGCCGGCTGCCCGACGGGTGGGAGGAGCGCCCGTACGAGCGGTTCGAGGTCGCTCCCCTGGGACGCGTCATCGGCGCCGAGATCCGCGGCCTGGACCTGTCCCGGCCGCTGGACCCCGCGCTGCGCGAGGAGCTGAACCGCGCGCTGCTGGAGTGGAAGGTGCTCTTCTTCCGCGGCCAGCACCTCACCCCCGAGGCACAGCGCCAGTTCGCCCGCCACTGGGGCGAGTTGGAGACCAATCCGCTGCTCGCCGCCGGTTCCAGCGAGGACGTCGTCCGCTTCGACAAGGGCTCCGGCGCCACGCCGACCTTCGAGAACGTCTGGCACGCCGACGTCACCTTCCGGGAGCGGCCCGCGCTCGGCGCCGTGCTGCAGCTGCGCGAGGTGCCGCCGGTGGGCGGGGACACCATGTGGGCGGACATGGCGGCCGCGTACGACAACCTCCCGGCGGAGGTGAAGGCCCGCATCGACGGTGCCACCGCGGTCCACGACTTCATCCCCGGATTCGCCCGCTTCTACGGGCCCGAGCGGCTCGCCCCGTTCCAGGAGACGTTCCCGCCGGTCGAGCACCCGGTCGTGCGCACCCATCCGGAGACCGGCCGGCGGATGCTGTTCGTCAACACCTCCTTCACCACCCGGATCACCGGGATGGAGCGGGCGGAGAGCGACCGGCTGCTGAGCTTCCTGTGCCGGCAGGCGCACGTTCCGGAGTACCAGGTGCGTTTCCACTGGCAGCCGGGCGATGTCGCGTTCTGGGACAACCGGGCCACGCAGCACTACGCGGTCAACGACTACGCCCCGCACCGCAGGGTCGCCGAGCGCGTCGCCATCGAGGGCGACCGGCCGTTCTGAGGTCCGCCGCCCGGCGGTGGCCCCGGTACGGTGATTTCCGGTCACCCGTCCCGAGCGCGTACCCGGCCAGGATGCGCTCGAGACGGATGAAACCATGCACGGTGGGGGCCGCACCGGAGGTATAACCGTTGCGGAGTGGTCAGTTGACGGTCCGAACGGAAGGCGACGGGTGCGATACCGGGTCCTGGGGGCGCTGGAGCTGCGCAACGGCGAGGGATGGGCTTCCCTGGGGCCGGCGAAGTGGCGGATGCTGCTCTCGGTGCTGCTCTGCCACGCCAACCAGACCGTCTCCACCGAGCGGCTCCTGGACGAGCTCTGGGGCGAGGGCCGGGTGCCCCAGAGCGCCACCAAACTGCTGCAGACCTATGTCTCCCGTCTCCGGCAGACCCTGGGCGACGAGTCCGGGCAGACCCTGATCACCGAGAAGCAGGGCTACAAGGCGCACGGCTACCGGCTGGCCGTGGAGGCCGCCGAGTTCGACGCCCACCGCTTCGAGCAGCTGGTCGAGGAGGGGCGGCGGTCCCTGGACCGGGAGGCGCCCGAGGCCGCCGCGGAACGGTTGCGCGAGGCGCTGGCGATGTGGCGCGGCACCCCGTTCGCCGATGTGCCCCCGACCCCGGCGGTGGCGGCGGAGGCCACCCGGCTCGAGGAGTGCCGGCTGCAGGCCGTGGACGCCCGGATCGAGGCGGACCTGCGGTGCGGGCGGCATACGGCCGTTCTGGGCGAGCTGGAGGCGCTGACCGCCGAGCACCCGTTCCGGGAGGAGCTGCGCGGCCGGCTGATGCTGGCCCTGTACCGGTCCGGCCGGCAGGCCGACGCGCTGGCCGCCTACCGGGATCTGCACCGGCTGCTGGGCGAGGAGCTCGGGGTCGAGCCGACCCCGCCGCTGCGCCGGCTCCACGAGCGGATCCTGAGCGCCGACGCCTCCCTGACGGCGGAGCCCGCCCCGGAGGAGGAGCGGCCCGCGCCCGCCGCCGCGCCCCGCAGGGCCCACCGGGGCCCGCGCCAGCTGCCGCCCGGCAGCCCCGCGTTCACCGGCCGCCACGGCGAGGTCGCGGTGATCCAGGCGCTGCTGGACGCGACCGGGGACGCGGAGGCGGACGCGGGGGGGCGTTCCATGGTGCTCGCGGCCATCGACGGCACCGGCGGAGTCGGCAAGTCGGCCCTGGCCATCCACGCCGCGCACCGGCTCGCCGACCGCTTCCCCGACGGCCAGCTCTATGTCGATCTGTACGGGGCGACCGCCGGGCAGTCGGCCCTCGACCCCGGCGAGGTGCTCGGCCGGTTCCTGCGCGCCCTCGGCGTGGACGGCTCGAGCGTGCCGGGCGACACCGACGAGGCGTCCGCGCAGTTCCGTTCGCTGGCGGCCGGCCGGAGGCTGCTGGTGATCCTGGACAACGCCGCGAGTGTGGACCAGGTGCGGCCGCTGCTCCCCGCCGGGCCGGGCTGCGCCGCGCTGGTCACCAGCCGCGAGATGCTGACCACCCTGGAGGGCGCCACCCATCTGCATCTGGACGTGCTCCCCCAGGACCAGGCGGTGGCGCTGCTGGAGCGGGTGGTGGGCGTGGAGCGGGTGCGGGCCGAGCCCGCGGAGGCGGAGGAGATCACCCGGCTGTGCGGCGGGCTGCCGCTGGCGCTGCGGATCGCCGGGGCCCGGCTGGCCGCCCGCCCCGCGTGGCCGCTGCGCACCCTGGTGGCCAAGCTGACCGACGCCCGCGGCCGGCTGGACGAGCTGCGGTTCGGCGATCTGGCCGTCCGCATCAGCTTCCAGGTGAGCTACGAGGGGTTCCGGCTCGGGCGGCGCTCCGACGACCTGGACGCGGTCCGCGCGTTCCGGCTGCTCAGCGTGGTGCACGGCGACGATGTCAGCCTGCCGGTGGCCGCCGCGCTGCTGGACCTGCCCGCCGACCGCACGGAGAACGCGCTGGAGCGGCTGGTCGACGCCCAGCTCCTGGAGAGCCGGGACTCCGTCCGTTACCACATGCACGACCTGCTGCGGCTCTTCGCCCTGGAACAGGCGGAGCAGGAGGAGCCCGCGGCGGAGCGCTCGGCGGCGCTGGAGCGGGTGCTGTCCTGCTACGCGGCCACCGCCCAGCAGGCGGTCACCCTGCTCGACCCGCTCCGCCCCTGGCCCCGGCAGCCCGTCGAGGCCCCGGCGGTCCCGCTGACCGGCCACGACGAGGCGGAGAGCTGGCTGCGGACCGAGCTGCCCAATCTCCTGGCCGCCGTCGCCCACGCGGCCGAGCCCGCCCAGCCCGAGGCGATCGCACGCCTGGGGCTGCGGCTGACCCGGGCGCTCCAGTGGTTCCTCTTCCCCCGGGCCCACGCCCAGGACCTGCAGACGGTCAACGAGCTGGCCATCGAGACCGCCCGCCGCCTGGGCGACCCGGAGAGCGAGGCGTGGGCGCTGGACGGCCTCTCCGCCGCGTACTGGCTGCAGCACAGCTATGACGACGTGCGGGCCTGCCTGGAGGCGGCCCTGGAGATCTGGAGCGGACTGGGCCACCGGGAAGGCGCGTCGCGCTCCTTGATCAATCTCGCGGACGCGCTGTGCGAACTGGGCCTGTTCGAGGAGGCCATCACGGTGCAGGAGCGGCAGCTGGCGCTGGCCCGGGAGGCCGGGGACCTGCCGGCCGAGGTGATCGGCCTGGGCAACCTCGGCCGGGCCCACCGGGGCCTGGGCCGCCCCGAGGACGCCCTGACCTGTTTCAAGGAGAGCCTGGAGTACGCCCGCCGCACGGGCAACATCCACCACGAGGGCTTCGCGCTGTACGAGATGGGGATCACCTACATGGAGCAGGGCAGGTTCCCCGAGGGCCGGGCCCATATGGACCAGGCCCTGCCCGTGTGGAAGCGCCCCGGTACGTACGAGAGCTGGCGCGGGCACACCTGGAGCGGGCTCTTCCCCGCCTGTATGACCCTGCGGATCGGACCCGGCCCGCACTGAGGCCGCCCCGCCCC
>NZ_BBOX01000587.1 GCF_001553455.1 Streptomyces hygroscopicus subsp. hygroscopicus | reverse complement strand
GGTCCCCGGTCCGCGGCGGCGGTGGACCGGACGCCGGCGTCCGCGGCGGTGAACGGCGCGCTGGTCGCCCCGTTCGGCCGCCATCTGGCCTTCGGCGCCGATCCGCGCACACAGATGCGGATCTCCTGGCAGGTGCCGTTCGCCGTGCGCGGGCCGTACGTGCGGATCGGCACCAGCCCGCTGGAGCTCACCCGTAAGGTCGAGGCCGAGGTCCGCTCCCTGTACACCCCGTCGCTGAGCGACCGGCTGCCCGCCGTCGAGCAGTTCTATCTGCACGCCGCGGTGGACGGTCTGAGCCCCGGGGTCACCTACTACTACGGCGTCGGCCACGCGGACCGCGACCCGGCCGAGCCGCGGCACTTCGCGTCCGTGGGCACCTTCCGCACCGCGCCGGACCGGCAGCAGGCGTTCGTCTTCACCGCCTTCGGCGACCAGGGGGTGAGCTGTCACGCGCTCGCGGCCGATCAGCTGATCCTCGGCCAGAACCCGTCGTTCCATCTGCACGCCGGGGACCTGTGCTACGCCGACACCACCGGCCACGGGAAGAAGTCCGACCTCTACGACGCGCGGGTCTGGGACTCCTTCCTCGCCCAGACCGACTCGGTCGCGGCGAGCGTGCCGTGGATGGTGACGACCGGCAACCACGACATGGAGGCGTGGTACTCCCCCGACGGCTACGGCGGCCAGCTGGCCCGCTGGTCCCTGCCGGACAACGGCCCGGACCCGCGCCGGGCGCCCGGCGTCTACTCGTTCGTCTACGGGAACGTGGGCGTGGTCGCCCTGGACGCCAATGACGTGTCGTACGAGATCACCGCCAACAAGGGCTACACCGGCGGTGCGCAGACCCGCTGGCTGGACCGGCGGCTGGACGAGCTGCGCAAGCGGCCCGGCATCGACTTCCTGGTGGTCTTCTTCCACCACTGCGCCTACTCCACGACCAGCGCCCACGCCTCGGACGGCGGGGTCCGCGACGCCTGGCTGCCGCTGTTCGACAAGCACCAGGTGGACCTGGTCATCAACGGCCACAACCATGTCTACGAGCGGACCGACGCCATCCGGGGCGGCAGGGTCGCCCGCCGCGTCCCGGTGGCGGGCAGCGCCGACGCGGTGCGCGACGGGATCGTGTACGTGACGGCGGGCGGGGCGGGTGCGCGGCTCTACGAGTTCCCGGTGCCGGACAGCTACGAGGGGCACACCGAGGACCTCGACGAGGTGAAGACCTACCACTGGACGAAGGACGGGGAGAAGAACCGGGAGACCGCGGACTGGTCCCGGGTCCGCTACACCGGCTTCTCCTTCCTCGCGGTGGAGGTGGAGCCGGGGCCCCGCCCGAGGCTGTCCGTCACGGCCCTGGCGGAGTCGGGCGAGCGGGTGGACCGCTTCGAGATCACCCGGTCCGGGAGTCAGTGACCGGTGACGCCGCCGTTGTCCCGGCGGTCGAGTGCGCGCTGCAGCGCGGCGGCCGCCTTCTTGCGGTCGGTGTCGTCGGTCTTGCGGCGGATCCTGCGGACAGTCGTCTCGGCCATGATCACATCTCCTCTGCTGAACCCCGGTGGACCGGGAGGAAAGTTCCCCGAGAAGGTGGCTGCCGGAAGGGGCGGGGGCCTGGGTGCGGCAGGGGTCGCCTGCGGCGGTGCACCGGCCACAACCGCCATCGCTGGATGCAGCGGACGATCGGCTTCCCACAAAAGTAGGGCAGCGGAGCGTCAGTGTCTGCACAATTAGTCGGACGTCCTAATATCTGAGACGCGGACAGCGTGATATCGGTCACTGACTGAGGGTGATCATCACGTCGGCCGCTGAGGACGATCAGCGAGTCGGCCCCGCACCGGTGGCCGAGGCCGACCCCCGTCCGACCTCGACCACGGCGGCCGACCGCATCCGCCGGTGGGTGATCCCGTGCTGGTTACCCACGTAAACTGCGGTAAATAGTGCCTACTTGACCGCTTGACGCTAGCATCGCCGCGCCTTGGGCGTCCACAGATTTGCCCCTACGCGCCCCCCTGGACAGCACTCCGCCCCCGGTCCGCTCAGGGCGGTCCGGGGGCGGGGCCCCGGGGCGCGGAATCGGCCCCGGGTTACGGGCTTCAGCCCATGTGCGGGTAGCGGTAGTCGGTCGGCGGGACCAGGGTCTCCTTGATGGAGCGGGTGGAGGTCCAGCGCATCAGGTTCTGCTTGGCGCCCGCCTTGTCGTTGGTGCCGGACGCGCGGCCACCGCCGAAGGGCTGCTGGCCGACGACGGCGCCGGTCGGCTTGTCGTTGATGTAGAAGTTGCCCGCCGCGAAGCGCAGCGCCTCACAGGTGGCGGCCGCCGCGGCGCGGTCCTGGGCGATGACGGCGCCGGTCAGCCCGTACGGGGCGGCCGACTCCATCTGCTGGAGCATCGCGTCGTACTCCTCGTCCTCGTAGACGAACACCCCGAGGATCGGGCCGAAGTACTCGTCCCTGAAGATCTCGTTCTCCGGGTCGGTGGAGACCAGCACGGTCGGGCGGACGAACCAGCCCTCGCTGTCGTCGTAGGTGCCGCCCGCGACGACCTCGACCGTCGGATCGGCCTTCGCCCGGTCGATCGCCGCCTTGTTCTTGGCGAAGGCGCGCTCGTCGATGACCGCGCCCATGAAGTTGCCCAGGTCCGTCACATCGCCCATGGTCAGCGCATTGACCTCGGCGGCGAACTCCTCCTTGAAGCCGTTCTCCCACAGCGAGCGCGGCACATAGGCGCGGGAGGCCGCGGAACACTTCTGGCCCTGGAACTCGAAGGCGCCGCGGGTCATCGCCGTCTTCAGCACCGCCGGGTCGGCGGACGGGTGGGCGACGATGAAGTCCTTGCCGCCGGTCTCACCGACCAGCCGCGGATACGTCTTGTACTTCTCGATGTTGTTGCCGACCGTCTTCCACAGGTACTGGAAGGTTTTGGTCGAACCGGTGAAGTGGATGCCCGCGAGGTCCGGGTGGGCCAGCGCCACCTCGGAGACGTCCTTGCCGTCGCCCGTGACCAGGTTGATCACGCCCTTGGGCAGTCCGGCCTCCTCCAGCAGCCGCATCAGCAGCACGGCGGCGTGCGTCTGGGTCGGGGACGGCTTCCAGACCACCACATTGCCCATCAGGGCCGGGGCGGTCGGGAGGTTGCCCGCGATGGCGGAGAAGTTGAAGGGGGTGATCGCGTAGACGAACCCCTCCAGCGGCCGGTGGTCGGTGCGGTTCCAGACCCCGGGCGAGTTGGTCACCGGCTGCTCGGCCAGGATCTGGCGGGCGAAGTGGACGTTGAACCGCCAGAAGTCGACCAGCTCGCAGGGGGTGTCGATCTCGGCCTGCTGCGCCGTCTTGGACTGCCCCAGCATGGTGGAGGCGGCGAGCGTCTCCCGCCACGGGCCGGAGAGCAGATCGGCGGCCTTGAGGATGACCGCGGCACGGTCGTCGAAGCTGAGCGCGCGCCACGCCGGGGCCGCGGCCAGGGCGGCGTCGATCGCGTCCTGCGCGTCCTGGCGGGTGGCGTTGGCGTAGGTGCCCAGGCGTGCGGCGTGGTTGTGCGGCTGGACGACGTCGAAGCGCGTCCCTGCGCCCATCCGCTTCTCCCCGCCGATGGTCATCGGCAGCTCGATGGGGTTCTCGCCGAGCTCCTTGAGCTTGGTCTCGAGGCGGGCGCGCTCCGGGGTGCCGGGAGCGTAGGTGTGCACCGGCTCGTTCACCGGCACGGGGACCTGGGTGACGGCGTCCATGGTGGCCGTTGTCTCCTTCGATCGTCGGGTTACGAGGTCTGCGATGCCGAGGGGTGGGTCAGCGCCGGCCCACCAGCGAGCGCAGGAAGAACGTGAGGTTGGCGGGGCGCTCGGCGAGGCGGCGCATGAAGTACCCATACCAGTCTGTGCCATACGGGACGTAAACCCGCATACGGTGGCCTTCCGCCACCAGCCGCTCCTGCTCGGCCACGCGGATCCCGTACAGCATCTGGAATTCGTACTCGTCCAGCTTGCGCCCGAGCCGGTGCGCCAGGTCCTGGGCGATGGCGACCATCCGCGGATCGTGCGAGCCGATCATGGGATAGCCCTCACCGGCCATCAGGATCTTCAGACAGCGCACATAACTGCGGTCCACATCGCGCTTGTCCTGGTAGGCGACGCTTCCCGGCTCCTTGTACGCGCCCTTCACCAGCCGCACCCGGGAGCCTTCCCCGGCCAGCGCCCGGCAGTCGTCCTCGGTCCGGAACAGATAGGACTGGAGGACCGCGCCGGTCTGCGGGAACCGGGTGCGCAGCTCGCCCAGGACGGCGAGGGTGGAGTCCACGGTGGTGTGGTCCTCCATGTCGAGGGTGACCGTCGTGCCCGCCGCGGCGGCGGCCTCCACCACCGGGGTGACATGGGACAGCGCCAGATCGTGGCCCCCGGGCAGCGCCTGCCCGAAGGCCGAGAGCTTCACGGACATCTCCGCCCGGCCGGCGAGTCCCTCGGCGGCCAGCGCCTCGGTCAGCGCCAGATAGGCGTCCCGGCTGCGCAGCGCCTCGGCCCGGTCGGTCACGTCCTCGCCCAGATGGTCCAGGGTGACCTCCAGGCCGCGGGAGGTCAGCGACCGTACGGCCGCCATGGACTCGGCCAGCCGCTCCCCGGCCACGAAGCGGTCCACCATCGGTCGGGTGACCGGCGCGGCCGAGACGATACGGCGGATGGCGGCACTGCGCGAAGCGGCGAGCAGCACGGGTCCCAGCACGGGGCACCTCCACGATGACGGCCGACGAACGGCATCGACAACTCACCGTGAAACTTAAGGATCGCTCGGATCCCGGACCATCGACAGCTGTCACGCATCCGTGGCCGGGATCTCAGACATCTGTATGAGAATGTGAGGGGCGAATCCAGGAAGAGGCGTGACCCATGCGCGACGACTACCAGCAGCTGGTGGACGAGATCACGGCGGTGCTCCGGGCGCCCGCGACCCTGGAGAACCGCGACTTCGCGCTGATCGCCTTCGGCGCCCAGGACAGCGAGGACAGCGACGACACGGCGGAGCCGGCCCTGGACCCGGTCCGCACCCGCTCGATCCTCCAGCGCCGCTCGACGGCGGCGGTGCGGGCCTGGTTCGAGGCGTTCGGGATCGCCCGCGCGCAGGCGCCGCTGCGGATTCCGCCCGACCCCGCGGCCGGGGTGTTCATGGGCCGCATCTGCCTGCCCGTCCGGCACCGCGGGGTGGTGCACGGCTACGTCTGGCTGCTGGACGACGGCCATCTCGCCGATCTGGAGCTGGGCGGCCCCACGGGCGCGCCGGACCCCCGGCTGGCCCGCGCGATGGAGACAGCGGATCGCATCGGGGCGCTGCTGGCGGCCGAGGCCCGGGCCGGGGAGGAGCTCGGCGAACTGCTGCGCGATGTGCTGACCGGCCCGCCGGCCGGCCGGGACGCCGCCCGCTCCGGGCTGGGGGCGGCGCTGCGCGGGGCGGCCGACGGGCCGCTGGCGCTGGTCGCGGTGGTGCCGTGGTCGCCGGGGACCGGTGAGGACACGGACCATCCCCGCCTCCCGCACCTGCCGGGCATCGTCGCCGCGTGCGTGCTGCCCGGGAGCACGGCGGCCGGTGCGGGGCTGGCCGCGCTGGTCCGGCTGCGCGCCGCCACCGCCC
>NZ_BBOX01000586.1 GCF_001553455.1 Streptomyces hygroscopicus subsp. hygroscopicus | reverse complement strand
GGGCGAAGGCGTTAGTCCTGATTAACGTGTATGAGCCTCGATGGCGGGCCTGTCCCCATCCGTCGAGTAGTGACGCATCCGCGAGGTACTGGCCGAGCAGGCACAGGAGGAGTGACCACACGTGAGCGAGTTGCGGATTGAGCATTTGACCTCGCCTGACATCGCGAGCGCCATCGCGAGCGGTATGCGTACGGCGGTCTTGCCGCTGGGCGCCACGGAGCAGCACGGCGCGCACCTGCCGATGTCGGTCGACAGTGATCACGCCGATCGACTGGGTGTTCTTGTCGCCGAGCGGCTCGGCGACGCGCTCGTGCTACCGACGGTGCGGATCGGCTGCTCGTCGCACCACCTCGGCTTCGCCGGGACGCTCTCGCTCCAGGCCGAGACGCTCGAAGCGATCTGCGCCGACTGCTGCGCGAGCCTTGCCGCGCACGGCTTCCGCCGGGTGCTGATCTTCTCGGCGCATATCGGCAACTACCCGGTGCTCAGTGAGATCGAGCCGAAGCTCGCCGCGCGGCTCCCCTCCGACCTGGATGTCATCGCGTTCGCGGACTCGGCGGCGGTCCTCCGCGCGTGGCGCGACGCTGCTCAACGCGTCGCCGGCCTCGCCGACCACGTCGGAGGCCATGCCGACGTCGCCGAAAGTTCGATCATGCTAGCCGTGCGGCCGGACGCCGTGAGGAACGATCGCGCCGCCGCGGGTTTCACCGGGTCCATGGATGACGCGTTGCTGGCGCGCGTATTCACTGACGGTGTCAAGGCCGTCGCACCCGGCGGGGTGCTCGGTGATCCGCGCGGTATGTCGTCTGAGCTGGGCTTCGCCTGTCTGACCGCGGTGGCCGATCTGCTCGCGGAACACGCAAGGGCACGTTATCGGCCACTCACCTAGACTAGACTTCATATGTGTCGAGCTCACCTACCCCCCGTACCGCGTCTCCCCGCGCCACCCGTCGGCAGGTGCTGATCAAGGTCGCCGGAGAGTTGTTCAACGAGCGTGCCTTCGATGCGGTCACCACTGAGATGATCGGCGCGCGTGCCGGTGTGACCGGCCCCGCGCTCTACCGGCACTTCCCGAGCAAGCAGGCGTTGCTGATCGCCGTGCTCGAGGATCCGCTCAACGAATTGCTGGCTCACGCCCGCAAGACGGCGGCCGAGGTGACGGATCCACGCAAGGCGCTCGAGGAGATGATCGATTACCACGTCCAACGCAGTCTCCAGAACGTTCCGTCCACGCTGGTGTTCCTGAAGAACGAACACAACGTCCCGGAGGACGAACGCCATCGTATGCGGCGCATGATGCGCCTCTACGCCGAGGAGTGGAGCGGACTGGTCACCCGGCTGCGGCCCGACCTGTCAGACGCGCAGACCCGCGTTCTCACCCACGCCGTCTTCTCGATGATCAACGCGGTACCGCAGTTCAACAGCGGCCTCGATCCCGACGTCGTCGCGACGACCATCCGCACCGCCGCGATCAACGCGCTACTGATCCCCGCGGACGCGATCTGACACCAGTGGGAGCCTTCAAGGGCGCGGCTCGTAGCCGCTGACCTGATCCAGGCCGGGGTTGGTGACCGTGAGGTGACCCGGCGCTTCGGGATGACCCGGATGGCGGCGGACCGCTGGCGGCGCGCGTCGGCTCCCCGTCGTTGGCAGCGGTGCAGGGTGCGCCTCGGGCCCGCTTCCCTTCGACACCGCAGCGGCCGTCCGCTGCGAACCGGTGATGTGGTGCGACGGTGATTTCCCCCACCTCGGGCAGCATTCCTTTCCCCGCCTCTGCCACCATGCCCGGGAACGTCATCGCGCTGTGGCAGATCTGGGGGGGCTCGGCGCTGACTACGACGGTACTGCCACAGATCATCTCCGGCTTCTGCCTGGCCTGAGCAGTTCGACTCCCCGGACCGTGCTGCGGCTTGAGCCGTTCGGCAATGCTGACTCAATTCCATTCTCGCGCGCCACTCCCGGACCATGTCTCTTCTGCATCCATACGTGTGGAATTTGCATGAGTCCAGTCGTATCAGTGCATTGCGCGTCTGTGCACGACGGGTCAGAGTCAGCACATGCGAAGTGCATCGAGTGTGTGCGTACGCAGTTCCTGCTGACCCACGAGGTATGGCATGCGATCGGCGGCACTCCCTCAACGCGTCCCGTCATCCGATGGCGATCCCGCAGTCGTCGAATCAGCAGTCACCGACGAGGTAGCCCTGACGGCTGCGCCGCTCGAATCCAGAGAGATTGAGGCTTCAGCCCTCTGAGGCAGCACCGGGCACCGGCGTCTGTCGACCTCGCCGCAGTGTCTCGGAGCCTGACCCGACGGAAGGGTCCCGTCAGGACCCACCCCCTGATCGCGCCGAGCAACGTGACGGCGTCGACCTCGCGCGGCGAGGGCGGCCGAACGGCGCATCTCCCATCCTGGTGTGACAAGGAGAGTCAGTGACGACGGCACAACATTCCGAAAAGACGATCACCTTGAGGTCCGCCCGGCGTGCATCGCTGGCGGGCGGCGTCGGGACACTGATCGAGTACTACGACTTCAGTGTCTATGGGTTTCTGACGCTCACCATCGGACCGTTGTTCTTCCCCAGCGACAACCCGACGGTCTCAACCCTGTCCGCGCTCGCGGTGTTCGCGTCGTCCTACCTCATCCGTCCGCTTGGTGGCTGGTTCTTCAGTCGCCTCGGCGACCGCCACGGCCGCCGGGCAGCCCTCGTCGCGACGATCGTGATGATGGGCGTGGCGTGCGGCGTGATGGGCCTGCTGCCCACCTACGGACAGATTGGAGTCGCCGGGACGATCGCGATCGTCGTCGTGCGACTCACCCAAGGGTTCGCTGCCGGTGGTGAGATCGGTGGCGCTGCCACCTACATCGCCGAGCTGGCGCCGCCCGGCAAGCGGGGCTTCTACGGATCGACGGTTTCCATGGGGTCCACTCTCGGGTTCGCCGTGGCCGCCGGCGTCGTAGGGCTGGTCCGGCTGCTGGTTCCGGCCGACCAGATGGCAACGTGGGGGTGGCGGATTCCGTTCCTCCTCTCGCTGGTCCTCACTGTGGTGTGTCTGCGGGCGCGGCTGCGGGTCGAGGAGTCGCCTCAGTTCCAGGAGCTGAAGGAGAAGGCCGCGATCGTACGCAGCCCGATGCTGGCCGCTCTGCGGAGCCACCCGCTGTCGGTTGCCCGTGTGGCGGGCCTGGCGATCGCGTTCAACGGCACCGGCTACTTCGGCGTTGCCTACTTCGCCATCTTCCTGCAGGAGGAAGGATTCTCCGCCACAGGCGTCGCCTGGACATCAGCGTTGTGCATCGCCCTGGCCACCTTGACCTACCCATGGGCGGGCAAGCTGACGGATCGCTACGACCGCAGGCCCATCCTGCTGGCGTCCTACATCAGCTTTGCCGTCATCGCTTGGCCGGTCTTCGCACTCCTCATCGCGGCAACCAGCCTCTGGGCCGTCGGAGCCGTCTATCTGGTCTTCATGTTCTTCACCGGGTGGGCGCAGGTGCCTGCGTGGCCGTTGGCCACGGAGCTGTTTCCGGCAAGCGTGCGCTACTCAGGCATCGCGATCGGCTACAACTTGGGCGTGATCATCGGCGGCATCACGCCACTCGTCGCCGCTGCCCTCGTGGCCGGTACCGGAAGCAGAACCAGCCCCGTCTACTGGATCCTCGCCGTAGCACTCATCGGAGTGATCACCGTCGCGCGACTGCCGAAGACCGCGTCGAAGCCGCTGCCCGCCTGAGCGGACAGCCAGGTCCACGATCTCCTGCAACGCCGTGCGGAAGCCGTCCGGGTGCAGGAGATCGTCGAGCCTGCGGACACCACAACCGCGGGGGAATCAGCCCGCATTGATCCCGCGGAGACTTTCACCGCCTTGCGGTCGGAGGGCATCGAGCGACGGGTCCGGTGCCGGCCCGACGGCCGCCGCCGGATGCCGGAGTGGGACGAGACGGTCGGCGTGGTCGTCGGCCGGACCGGCATCCTCGTCGTGGACACCGGACGTCTCGGTCCGGGGCATGCGGAGGCCGATCCGCTACCGGACCGACCGCTACCGCGGCCCGTAGATCACTACGGTGTTGCCCCACGGGTCCCGGGCCACGGCCCGGACCTCGTGCGGGCCCTGCTCGGGCTCCCGGACCACGGATCCGCCGCCTTGTACGAGGGCGGTGAGCGCCGAGGTCACGTCGGGGACCTTGAACGACGCCGCGGGCACCCCGCCGGTGACGTCCTCGGCCGGCCCGGTCAGGGCCAACGTGGTGCTGCCGGCGTCGAGGGCGGCGTAGCGGTCGCCGTCGACGAACTTCGTGGCCAGGCCGAAGGTGTTGGTGTAGAAGCGCACGGCGGCGTCGATGTCGGCCACCGGGTGCAGCACGTTCCCGATCTTCACGAGGTCGCTCTCCACGGAATCACTCACCGGACGCCCGTAGCACGGCCCGAGCGGAGAGTCCCGCTCCACCGCGCGCCGCGCGTGGATGAACCCCTGGCGCGATCTGGCGGACGGTGGCGGTGTCGACACTGGTGGCCATGGGGGCGTAGGCGCGAAGGGCCTTCGTCCGGGTCGGTTCACCATTCATCAGATCCATCACGCGGCCTCTCCGCAGATCCACCAGAGCTGACGAGCCGGGGCCGATGTCCTTCATTCAACGCTCTGCCCGAGGTGGAGGAAATCACCGCGGTACCACATCACCGGCTGGTCGCTGCCTACGCGTGCGTCGTGCACGCGACCGATGAGAATGACGTGATCGCCGCCGGGTACGGCTTGCTCCAGCTCGCAGCGGATCACCGCTGCGGCGTCGGGCAGTATCGGGTGTCCGCCCTCGTCGTACTCGAAGCTCCCGTGTGCGAACTTGTCCTCGCCTTTCGTGGCGAACCTCATGGCCAACTTCGCATGCGCGGGCGTCACGATGTTCACGACGAACTGCTCGGCCGCTATAAAAGCCGGGAAGCAGTCCGCTCCTTGGTCCAGGCACACCAGAACAAGTGGTGGATCAAGCGACAGCGACGCGAACGAACTCGCGGTGAACCCATGCGGCGTGCCCCCGGCACTTCGGGTCGTCACGATCGTCACGCCGGCGGGGAAGCGGGCCAACGCCGAACGGAAGGCAGCCGCGTCCAGCCCCTGGATTTGATCAGCCATTCCACACCTCGCGGACAGCTCGGACGGCAGGGCCGTGGTGGATGGTGCGCGCGGTGGCGAGGGCGGCGCTGGGCCGCTTCTCGTCAGACCAGTTGTCCGTACGGCTCGGGAAAGTCATGAGGTACGGCCGGAGCACCTCCGAGGCGGAGACCGTGGCCTCAGAGCTGCCGAAGGCGTGGAAGCCGACGCGCTCTGCGAGCGGCACCTCCTCGACCAGTTCCCGGTAGCGGTGCTCACGCGCGAGCCTGGTCGCGGTGTCCCCCGCAGCCATGACGATGACGTCCATAGCGGCCCTTCCGTCGAATGTTATTGACCAATAACTTATGGCCTGAGCTAGGTGCGGTCAAGGCCCGGCTGAGGGGGCAGAGACGTTAGTGAGCGATAACTAAGGAGGGCCTCGGGCCGGTCTGTGGCCCAACCGCGCGGCTCTCGGTCGGCGACGCGACCGTGGCTGCACTGATCGTCGCCCCCGGGTGGGCTTGCCGGACCCTGTTGTTATCAGGAACTAACGCTTTTGCTC
>NZ_BBOX01000585.1 GCF_001553455.1 Streptomyces hygroscopicus subsp. hygroscopicus | reverse complement strand
CCCTGTGCGCTGGACACGGCGTACTGGGTGCGTAATCTGCGGGAGCGGGTGCGGTTCGCCGACGCGGTCCAGGCGTTGCTGGCCGATGGTCATCGGGTGTTCATCGAGGCCAGCACCCACCCCGTCCTCACCATGGGCATGCAGGAGAGCTTCGAGGAGGCGGGCGTCCCCGCCACCACCGTGCCCACCCTGCGCCGCGACCACGGCGGTCTCGCCCAGCTGACGCTGTCGCTGGCCCAGGCGTTCACCGCCGGGGCCGACGTCGACTGGACCACCCTGTTTCCCACCGACCCCGCGCCCCGCACGGTACCGCTGCCCACCTACGCCTTCCAGCGCGAGCGCTACTGGCTCGAGGGCCCCGCCGGCCGTGGCGGCGACCCCACCGACCTCGGCCTGCTCCCCGCCGGTCACCCGCTGCTCGGCGCGGCCGTGGAACTCGCCGACGGCAGCACCCATCTGCTCACCGGCCGGCTGACCGCCGGTGGCGGCCACGGCTGGCTCGGTGAACACGTGGTGGCGGGCGCCCGGCTGGTGCCGGGCGCGGCCCAGGTCGAATGGGCGCTGCGGGCCGCCGACGAGGCGGGCTGCGGCACCGTGGAGGAACTCGCCCTCCAGGTCCCGCTCGTCCTCCCCGACACCGGCGGACTGCGGGTCCAGGTGGTGGTGGGCGAGGCCGCCGACGACGGACGCCGCGACGTACGCGTGTACTCCCGGCCCGACCGCGACGCCGAAACCGCCGCGGACCCGGCCTGGGTGTGCCACGCGGCCGGCGTCCTCGGCCCCCAGCGGGAACCGGCACCCCGGCCCGCCGGGGCGTGGCCCCCGGCGGGCGCGGAGCCGGTGGACACGGACGGGTTCTACGAGCGTGCCGCGGCCGCCGGATACGCCTACGGGCCCGCGTTCCAGGGCGTCCGCAGGCTGTGGCGCGACGGCGCGGACGTACTGGCCGAAGTGGCGCTCCCCGAAGCGGCGGGTGAGCAGGCCGGATTCGGCATCCACCCGGCGCTGCTGGACGCCGCGCTGCACCCGGCGGGCATGCTCGGCACCGGTTCCGAGCAGGAACGGGACGGTGGCCGGGTGTGGCTGCCGTTCGCCTGGCACGGGGTGTCGCTGTGGGCCACCGGAGCGACCACCGTACGCGTCCGGCTGTCCCCGGGTGAGCAGGGCCCGGACGGCGCGCGGGCCCTGCGGCTGACCGTGGCCGACGCCGTGGGCGACCCCGTCCTGACCGTCGACTCGCTGGTACTGCGCCCCGTCCGTACGGACCAGCTGCGGACCGCCGGCCGAGGCGCCGTGGACGGGCTGTTCACACTGGACTGGGTCCCGCTCCCGGCGCCGGCTCCCGACGCCTGCGCGGGCCTGCCCGAACCGGCGGCCGGGGACGGCGGCTGGGTGGCGCTGGGCTCCGGGCACGAGGAGTGGGCGACACCGGGCCCGGTCCGCCACCCGGACCTGGAGGCCCTCATCGCGGCGCTCGACGCCGGCGCGCCCGTGCCCTCGGTGGCCCTGGCCGCCGTACCGGCCCTGGCGACGGCCCTCGACGCGGGTGCCGCCGAAGCCGAGGCGCTGGCGGCCGTACGGCGGACACTTGAGCTGCTGCGGGGCTGGCTGGCCGAACCCCGGCTGGCCGGGAGCCGCTTGGTCGTGGTGACGCACGGCGCGGTCGCCGCCGGTCGCGCGGTGGCGGAGGACCCGGGCACCGGGGCCGTGGACCCGGCCGGTGCCGCGGTGTGGGGTCTGCTGCGCAGCGCGCAGGCCGAGAACCCGGACCGGTTCGTCCTGCTCGACCGCGATCCGCACGGCGTCCCGGACCCCGACGAGACCGGCGCGGCGGTGCTGGACGGTGTGTTCCGGGCCGTCGCCCTGGACGAACCACAGGTGGCCGTGGGCTCCGGCCGGGTCTGGGCGCCCCGGCTGATACGCGCCGGCGGGCCCGGCAGCGGCGGTCTGGTCGGCCCGGCGGGACAGCCCGCGTGGCGGCTGGCCGTACGGGGCGCGTCCACCGTGGACCATGTGACGCCCGTGCCCCGCCCCGAGGTGCTGGAGCCGCTGGGCCCGGGAGAGGTCCGGATCGCGGTGCACGCGGCGGGCCTGAACTTCCGCGACGCGCTGATCGTCGTCGGCATGTACCCCGGCGGCGGGGTGTTCCGCGGCAGCGAGGGCGCCGGTGTGGTGGTGGACACCGGCCCGGAGGTGACCGGGCTCGCGGTGGGCGACCGGGTGATGGGCCTGTTCGAGGGCGCGTTCGGCCCGTGGGCGGTGGCGGACGCGCGCATGGTCGTGCCGATTCCCGAGGGCTGGGGCTTCCGGCAGGCGGCCGCCGTCCCCGTGGCGTTCCTCACGGCCTGGTACGGGCTGGTGGACCTGGCCGGACTGCGCGGCGGCGAAACCGTGCTGATCCACGCCGCGACCGGCGGCGTCGGCATGGCGGCGGTGCGGATCGCCCGCCACCTGGGCGCCGAGGTCTACGCCACGGCCGGCCCCGGCAAACACGGCGTGCTGGAGGACATGGGCATCGACCGGGCACACCGCGCCTCGTCGCGCGACCTGGACTTCGCGGAGACGTTCCGCGAGGCCACCGGCGGACGCGGCGTCGATGTGGTGCTGAACAGCCTCGCCGGGCCCTTCGTCGACGCCTCCCTGCGGCTGCTGGCCGAGGGCGGACGGCTCTCCGAGATGGGAAAGACCGACATCCGCGATCCGGAGCGGCTCGCGGCCGCGTACCCGGGCATCCGCTACCGGGCCTTCGACCTCGTCCCCGACGCCGGTCCGGACCGCGTCGGGGAGATGCTGCGCGAACTGAGCGCGCTGTTCACCACCGGAGCGCTGCGGCCCGCGCCCGTCCGGCCCTGGCCGCTCAGCCGGGCGCGGGACGCGCTGCGGCAGCTGAGCCAGGCCCGGCACACCGGCAAGCTGGTGCTCGACGTCCCCGCCGCGGTCGACCCGGACGGCACGGTGCTGATCACGGGCGGCACCGGCACCCTGGGCGGTCTGGTGGCCGAGCATCTGGTGCGGACCTGGCGGACCGGCCATCTGCTGCTGGTGAGCCGGCGGGGACCGGACGCTCCGGGGGCCCGCGACCTGGCCGCCCGGCTGGCGGCACTGGGCGCGCGGGTGCGCATCGAGGCGGCCGACGTCACCGACGCCTCGGCGGTGGCGGACCTGGTGGCGGGCGTCGGCCCCGAGCACCCGCTGACCGGCGTCATCCACGCCACCGGCGTGCTGGACGACGCGGTGGTGACCGCACAGACCCCCGAACGGCTGGCGCGGGTATGGGCGGCCAAGGCCACGGCCGCGGCCCATCTGCACACCGCGACGGCCCATCTGCGGCTCGGCATGTTCGTCCTGTTCTCCTCGGCGGCGGGCACCCTCGGCAGCCCCGGACAGGCCAACTACGCCGCCGCCAACGCCTTCTGCGACGCCCTCGCCGCCCACCGCCGGGCCGCCGGGCTGCCGGCGGTGTCGGTGGCCTGGGGCCTGTGGGCCGACGCCAGCGGGATGACCGGACACCTGGCCGAGGCGGATCTGGCCCGGATGGCCCGTACCGGCGTCGCCGCCCTGAGCACCCGGCACGGCCTGGCCCTGCTCGACGCCGCCGTGCAGCACGGCGGCGATCACCTCGTCGCCGCCCGCGTCGACCCCCGCACCCTCGCCGGACTGCCCGCCGACAGCCTGCCCGCCACGCTGCGCGCCCTGGCCGCCACCGGTGGCACCGGCGGAACCGGGCGGCGCGCCGCGGCGGCCACCGGGGAAGACCGGCAGGCCGACTGGGCCGCCCGGCTCACCGGTCTGTCCACGGCCGAACAGCACCGGCAGGTGCTCAGCCTGGTCCGTGGCCACGCGGCCGCGGTGCTCGGCCACGCCGACGCGGACGCGGTACAGACGGAGGCCAGCTTCAAGGAGCTGGGCTTCGACTCCCTGACCGCCGTGGAACTGCGCAACCGGCTCGCCGCCGCCACCGGTCTGCGACTGCCCGCCGGCCTGGTCTTCGACTACCCCGAGGCCGCCGTCCTCGCCGACCACCTGCTGGAACGGCTGGCCCCCGGCGCCGCAGCCGCGCCGGGACCGGACGCCGTCGACCCGGTCCTCGGCGAGCTGGCCCGGCTGGACACCGCCTTGGCCACCCTCGCCACGGACGACGAAGGCCGGCGGAGGATCGCCGAACGGCTGAGCGGACTGCTGGCGAAATGGAACCACGGCGGCGCCGGCGACCAGGCCGGCGCGACCGGCCTCGACGCCCTGGACGCCCTGGACGCCCTCGAAGCCGCCTCGGACGACGAGATGTTCGAGCTCATTGACCGTGAACTGCCCTGATGGAGGAGCGGAACTGATGCCGGGTACCGAAGAAAAGCTCCGCCAGTACCTCAAGAAGGTCACGGCCGACCTGGGGCAGACCCGCCGACGGCTGCGCGAGATGGAGGAGCGGTCGCGGGAGCCGGTGGCCATCGTGAGCATGGCCTGCCGGTTCCCCGGCGGGATCGCCTCGCCCGAGGACCTGTGGCGGCTGGTCGCCTCGAGCGGGGACGCGATCGGTGAGTTCCCGGCCGACCGTGGCTGGGATCTGGAAGGGCTCTACCACCCGGACCCCGACCACCCCGGCACCAGCTACGTCCGCCACGGCGGATTCCTGGACCGGGCCGACGGCTTCGACGCCGCCTTCTTCGGCATCAGCCCGCGCGAAGCCCTGGCGGCCGAACCCCAGCAGCGCCAGCTGCTGGAAGTCTCCTGGGAACTGTTCGAACGCGCCGGAATCGACCCCACCACGCTGAAGGGCACCCCCACCGGTGTCTACGCGGGCGCCGGAATCCTCGGCTTCGGCACCCCGCGGATCGAGCGGAGCGCGGAAGGGTATCTGCTCACCGGAAACACCCTGAGCGTCGTCTCCGGCCGGGTGGCCTTCACCCTCGGCCTGGAGGGACCGGCGGTGACGGTGGACACCGCCTGCTCGTCGTCGCTGGTCGCGATGCATCTTGCCTGCCAGGCGCTGCGGCAGGGCGAATGCACCCTGGCCCTGGCCGGCGGCGTGACCGTGATGACCACACCGAACACCTTCGTGGAGTTCTCCCGCCAGCGCGGTCTGGCCCCCGACGGCCGTTGCAAGCCCTTCGCGGCCGCCGCCGACGGCACGGGCTTCTCCGAGGGCGTGGGCCTGGTGCTGCTGGAGCGGCTGTCCGACGCGCGGCGCAACGGCCATCAGGTGCTCGCGCTGATCCGGGGCTCGGCGGTCAACCAGGACGGCGCCTCCAACGGACTGACCGCCCCGAACGGCCCCTCGCAGCAGCGGGTGATCAGGCAGGCGCTGATCAACGCCCAACTGTCATCCGCCGAGGTGGACGCGGTGGAGGCACATGGCACCGGCACCACGCTCGGCGACCCCATCGAGGCCGATGCGCTGATCGCCACCTACGGCCGGGACCGGCCGGAGGACCGGCCGCTGTGGCTTGGCTCGCTGAAGTCCAACATCGGCCACACGCAGGGTGCGGCGGGCGTGGCCGGTGTGATCAAGATGGTGATGGCCCTGCGCCACGAACTGCTCCCGGCCACGCTGTACGTCGATGAGCCGACCCCGCACGTGGACTGGTCCGGCGGCGCGGTGCGGCTGCTCACGGAACCGGTGGAGTGGCCGAGGAACGAGCGTCCGCGCCGGGCCGGTGTGTCCGCG
>NZ_BBOX01000584.1 GCF_001553455.1 Streptomyces hygroscopicus subsp. hygroscopicus | reverse complement strand
GGGCCCGCCGCCCCGGCCGGGGGCCGCGCCGCGAAGCGAGCCGGGCGAGGGTCCTGGACCCCCTGGCTCTACCTCGCCCCCGCGCTCGTCGTCCTGGGCGGACTGCTGGTCTACCCCATCTACCAGCTCGGCCTGATCTCCTTTCTGGAGTACACCCAGGCGCAGGTCAGCGGCGGTGAGCCGACCACCTTCCAGGGGTTCGCCAACTACGCCGAGCTGTTCGGCGACAGCGAGTTCTGGAACGTCGTCGTGGCCACGCTGCTCTTCGCCGCCGTCTGCGTGGTCTCCACCCTCGCGGTCGGCTGCGCGCTCGCGGTGCTGCTGACGCGCGTACGGGCCCTGCCCCGGCTGGCGCTGATGCTGGCCGCGCTCGGCGCCTGGGCCACCCCGGCGATCACCGGCTCGACGGTCTGGGTCTTCCTCTTCGACCCCGACTTCGGGCCGGTGAACAAGGTCCTGGTGTGGTTCGGCCTCTCCGGGTTCGAGGACTACTCCTGGACGTACGAGCGCTACAGCGCCTTCGCCCTGGTGCTCTTCGAGGTCGTGTGGTGCTCGTTCCCGTTCGTGATGGTCACGGTCTACGCGGGTGTCAGGGCCATCCCCACCGAGGTGCTGGAGGCCGCCGCCCTCGACGGCGCCTCCACCTGGCGGATCTGGCGCACCGTCATGGCGCCGATGCTGCGGCCGATCCTCGTCGTGGTGACCATCCAGTCGATCATCTGGGACTTCAAGGTCTTCACGCAGATCTACGTCATGACGGACGGCGGCGGTATCGCGCGCCAGAACATGGTGCTCAACGTGTACGCGTACCAGAAGGCGTTCGCGTCCTCGCAGTACAGCCTGGGCTCGGCGATCGGCGTGGTGATGCTGCTGATCCTGCTGGCCGTCACGCTGGTCTATCTGCGGCTGCTGCGACGCCAGGGAGAAGAACTGTGAGCCACTCGCGCGTCTCGCTGCGCATCCGCCGCCCCTGGCGCTTCGCCGCCGAGGCCACCGCACTGATCGTCGCCGCCGTGGTCGCCTTCCCGCTGTACTGGATGGTGCTCTCGGCCTTCAAGCCGGAGGGGGAGATCCAGTCCACCGAGCCCCGGCCGTGGACGGCGTCCCCCTCGCTGGACTCCTTCCGGCGCGTCTTCCAGCAGGAGGACTTCGGCCGCTACTTCCTCAACAGCCTCTTCGTGGCCGGGGTGGTGGTGGTCGCGTCGGCGCTGATCGCCTTCCTCGCGGCGACGGCGGTGGCCCGCTTCCGGTTCCGCTTCCGCACCACGCTGCTGGTGATGTTCCTCGTCGCCCAGATGGTGCCGATCGAGGCGCTGACCATCCCCCTGTTCTTCCTGATGCGCGATCTGGGGGAGTCGGTGCCGGGGATCGGCCTCAACACCCTGGGCTCGCTGATCCTGCCGCACATCGCCTTCTCGCTGCCGTTCGCCATCTGGATGCTGCGCGGCTTCGTCAAGGCGGTGCCCGAGGCGCTGGAGGAGGCGGCCTGTCTCGACGGCGCCAGCCGCTCCCGCTTCCTGTGGCAGATCCTCTTCCCCCTGGTCTTCCCGGGACTCGTCGCGACGAGCGTCTTCTCCTTCATCTCCGCCTGGAACGACTTCCTCTTCGCCAAGTCCTTCATCATCAGCGCGACCGAGAACTCCACCCTTCCGATGGCACTGCTGGTCTTCTTCAAGGCCGAGGGCAACGACTGGGGAGGCATCATGGCGGCGTCCACCGTCATGACCATCCCCGTGCTGATCTTCTTCGTGCTCGTACAGCGCCGGCTGGTCTCCGGTCTCGGCGGCGCGGTGAAGGACTGACCGAGGGCCGCGGAGGGCTGCCGAGGGCCGGAGAGGGCCGCCGAAGGCGAGCACGGAGCGACCCGGACGGCCCCGGACCGGCTCCGCCCGGCCCGTACCGGTCCCGCTTGGCCCGTACCGGCTCCGCCCGGCCCGCACCGGCTCCGCCGCCCGGCCCGTACCGACCCCGACCGACAAGGACGCGGATGACACACGACGCCGCGGGGCTGATCCCCACGCCCCGCCACGACGACAGCAGGCCGGACCGCGCGGGCGCGCGGATCGACCCGCTCCGCACCGCCCTGGCCGCCGCCCCCGGCACCGAAGGGGTGGCCCGACTGCTGCGCGCCACCCTCGGCCAGGCACTCGGCCTGGCCCTGCCGGACGGCGAACCCGGCGCCCGCGACACCGTCACGCTGCGGATCGACGCCGCGCTGGAGCCCGAGGGCTACCGGCTCACCGTCGCCGACGGCCGGGTGGAGATCGCGGGCGGCACGGCCGCGGGCGTCCACTGGGGCACCCAGACCCTCCGTCAGCTGCTGGGCCCCGACGCCTTCCGGCGCGCCCCGCTGGGCGGCGCGCCGACCGCCCGGGAACTGGCGGAGCGGACGGTCACGGACGCGCCCCGGTTCGCCTGGCGCGGGATGATGCTTGACGTGGCCCGTCACTTCATGCCCAAGGACGGCGTCTTCGCCTATCTCGACCTGCTCGCCGCCCACAAGCTCAACGTGTTCCACTTCCACCTCACCGACGACCAGGGCTGGCGGGTGGAGATCCGCCGCTATCCGAAGCTCACCGGAACCGGCGCCTGGCGCGAGCGCACCAAACTGGGCCACCGGGCGTCCCCGCTGTGGGACGAGCGCCCCCACGGCGGCTACTACACCCAGGACGACATCCGCGAGATCGTCGCCTACGCCGCCGAGCGGCATATCACCGTCGTACCGGAGATCGACATCCCCGGACACTCGCAGGCCGCCATCGCCGCGTACCCGGAACTCGGCAACACGGACGTCATCGACACCGCCTCCCTCGGAGTCTGGACCACCTGGGGCGTCAATCCGAACGTACTCTCCCCCACCGACAACACGCTCCGCTTCTACGAACACGTGCTGGAGGAGGTCCTGGAGCTGTTCCCCGGCGACTTCGTCCACATCGGCGGCGACGAGTGCCCCAAGGACCAGTGGAAGGCGTCCCCGGCTGTCCAGGAGCGCATCCGCGCACTGGGCCTCGCCGACGAGGACGAGCTCCAGAGCTGGTTCATCCGCCACTTCGGCCGCTGGCTCGCCGAGCGCGGCCGCCGGCTCATCGGCTGGGACGAGATCCTGGAGGGCGGCGCGCCCGGCGCCCCGCTGCCCGAGGGCGCCGTGGTCTCCTCCTGGCGCGGCTACGCGGGCGGGGTCGCCGCCGCGCGGGCCGGCCATGACGTCGTCATGTGCCCCGAACAGCAGGTCTACTTGGACCACCGGCAGGCCCCGGGCGAGGACGAGCCGGTTCCGATCGGCTACGTCCGCACCCTGGAGGACGTCTACCGTTTCGAACCGGTTCCACCGCAGCTCACCGGCTCGGGCGCGGACCGGGTGCTGGGCGCCCAGGCCAACGTCTGGACCGAGGTGCTGGAGGACCGACGGCGCGTCGACTACCAGACCTTCCCCCGGCTCGCCGCGTTCGCCGAGGTCGTCTGGTCCACGCTGCCGCCGTCCCCCGCACGGGACTTCGAGGAGTTCGAGGGGCGCATGGAGGCACACTACGCGCGTCTGGACGCGCTCGGCGTGAGCTACCGCCCGCCCGCCGGGCCGCTGCCCTGGCAGCGGCGCCCCGGACTTCTCGGACGCCCGCGCGAGGGGGCGCCCCCGATCGTGTGAGCCGCCCCGTAAGGTGCGCACCGCGGCCCGCCGCCCCTGGGACCGTAGTCCCACCGGCGCAAGCGCAAATCGCACAAGGGTCCCTGAAACGTGGCAATCCACTCCCGGCGGAGACGTCGCCAGAAACCCGTACCATCCCCCAGGTCAGGGACGGATCCACGGATCACGGACCCACGCGGCGGCGGGCTCGGAAGATGTGCCAGAGTTGCCACGTCCGGGCTGTCAGCACGTACCGTACGGCGCAACAGCCGGGACACCGGGGAAGGGGCAGCTGGGTTGACCACGCACGCACCGCAGGCGGCGCACACGGTGACGTTGCCGGGCACGCTCGACGAGGCCGTCGCGGCGCTGGCCGCCATGCCCGCCGCCGTGCCCGTGGCGGGCGGTACCGATCTGATGGCCGCGGTCAACTCCGGCCTGCTGCGGCCCGCCGCGCTCGTCGGCCTCGGCCGGATCAGCGAAATCCGCGGCTGGCGCTATCTGGACGGGCACGCCCTCCTCGGCGCCGGACTCACCCACGCCCGGATGGGCCGCCCCGACTTCGCCGCGCTGATCCCGGCGCTGGCCGCGGCCGCGCGGGCCGCCGGACCGCCGCAGATCCGCAACGCCGGCACCCTCGGCGGCAACATCGTCACCGCCGCGCCCACCGGCGACGCGCTGCCGGTGCTCGCCGCCCTGGAGGCCACGGTCGTCATCGCCGGGCCCGAGGGCTCCCGCCGGGAGATCCCGGTCAGCCATCTGCTCGCCGGGGTCGACATGCTGAACCCCGGTGAACTCGTCGGATTCGTCCGGGTGCCGCTGCTGCACGCCCCGCAGACCTTCCTCAAGGCCACCGGGCGCACCGGCCCCGGCCGGGCCACCGCCTCCGTCGCCCTCGTCCTGGACCCCGCGCGGCGCGGGGTGCGCTGTGCGGTCGGCGCGGTCGCGCCGATGCCGCTGCGCCCCCTGGAGGCCGAGCGCTGGGTCGCCTCGCTCATCGACTGGGACGGCGACCGCGGCCATCTCGACCCGCAGGTCACCACCGCTTTCGGCGAGTACGTCGCCGCCGCGTGCATCCCCGATCCGCTGCCGCCGCAGGACGGAGGCGAGCCGGTCCCCCTGCCGCCCGCCGCGATCCACCTGAGGCGTACCGTGGCAGCCCTGGCCCGCCGAGCACTGGGGAGGGCACTCGCGTGAGTGACGAACAGCAGCCGCACCGGCAGGAGCCGGGCAGCGGATGGCAGCCGATGCCGCACGGCCCGGAGTACGACGCCGAGTCGACGGCCTTCGTCCAGATGCCGCCCGACTACGCGCACCCGGACCCGACCGATCCGTCCGGCCGTTGGGATCCGCTCGCCGCGCCCGGCACGGGCTACGCGCCGCCGCCGATGAACGCGGGGCACGGCGACCCGTCCCAGGGCGGCCAGTGGCAGCCGGCCGGCCACGACCAGGGCATGACCGGGCACTGGACCACGGCGGAGACCGACGGCGGCTACCTGTACGGCGGCCACCACGACCCGCACGGCTCCGGGCAGTGGCCGGTGCCGGCCGAGGACCAGCAGGGCCACCACCCGCCGCACACCGGCCACTGGCCGGTTCCGGGGACCGAGGAACCGGTGGACGACTGGCCGGTTCCGAGGGCCGAGGAGCCGGTGGACGACTGGCCGGTGCCCGCCCCGTCCGACGACGGCACCGGCGGGCCCGTCCACACCAGCCAGTGGACCATCCCGGTCGCGGGCGACGACGGTGTGGACGAGACCGGTGAGTACCGGGTCGACGACCACCCCGGCCCGGCGGCGCCTCCGTACGGCGGTCACCCGGACGGCCCCCAGGACCCGCAGACGACGGCCCAGTTGCGGATGCCGTTCGCCGGGCCGGCGCACCAGTCCCGGGCCGGGCAGCAGCAGGGGCACACCGGTCAGTGGTCGGTTCCGGCCGCCGACGAGGGCGTCGAGGACTCCGGGGAGTACCCGGTCGAGGGCCATCCGGGGCCGGCCGCCCCGCCTGCCGCGGCCACGCCGCCGCGCGCCCGCCGCCCGCTGCGCATGCCCG
>NZ_BBOX01000583.1 GCF_001553455.1 Streptomyces hygroscopicus subsp. hygroscopicus | reverse complement strand
CCCCGCTCCGGTGCCGGCGCCCGCCTGCGCCCGGCTCGTTCCCCGTCGGCGCGGCCCGCGGTGTCCGCGCCGGCCGGTGCCGTCGGTGCGGGCGGCACTCCCTTCGGGTCGCCCACCGGGCCGCCCCGCGGGAACAGCCACAGCGGCAGCAGCAGGACGGTCAGCGGGCGGCAGGCCATCTTGGCGGCGGCGAGCAGCAGGGACAGTACGGCGCCCGCCGTGCCCAGGTCGCCCAGGCCCAGCAGCCCGGCCGCGGCCGAGGGCAGCAGCCACAGGCCGCCGGCCACCAGCAGGACGCCGCCGTAGCGCCGGGCCGAGCGCTCGGCCAGCAGCAGCACGGCGACGCCCAGGACCGGGACGCCCACGGCGACCCTGGTCAGCACGGTGGCGCCGCGGGGGCGTGGACAGGCGAGCGCGACCCACTGGTCGTTGACCCTCAGCAGCCCGGCCACCCACCCGGCCAGGACCACCACGATCAGTGCCGATACCCCGCCCGCGGCGCGCACGGCGCGGTCCTTCGGCAGTGCGGCATGCCGCATCTCAGCCGGCGGCCGGCCCGGCGGCGAGGACCCGCGCCGGGCCGGCGGCGGAGCGGCCGCCCCTGACCCACAGCGTGACGTCGTTGTCGCCGCGGCCGGGGCGGCACTTGTACGCGTCCCACGTGTGCCGTTCGGTGCCCTCCTTGCCCGCGCGCCGGCAGGCCGCGGTGGTGTCGTAGTGCCCCGCCTCCCGCCAGGCGGCGTCCTCGGACGCGGTGGCCTGGGAGGAGGCGGTGGCGGGGGAGGCGGCCGGGGTCCACATGACGGCACCGGCGCTCAGACCGAGTGCGATCGCCGTGCGGATTCGGATAGGGCGCATGGTCGTACTCCTTGTGTCTCGCCCCCGAGCACTACCCGCCGCCACGGCCGTGAAGTGCGCGGCCCCCACGGCCCACCCGAACCGGTGACCTCCTAGTACCCCCGTTCCGGTCCCGAGGGGTGACGCCGCCGGGCGCGGGTGCCGCTCACCACACGAGCAGCAGAACGGCGACGGTGATCGCCTCCGCCTCTCCGTAAGGCAGTCCGAACCCCATCAGGGCGAGGATGATGGGCTGTGCCGCCCAGACCTCCAGCGTGTCCAGGAAGCCCGCGAGCCGGTGTGCGTAGCGGCGCACCATCGCGGTCTCGCGGGGGCTCAGCCGGCCGAGCAGCTTGGCCAGCAGCGCACCTCCGTGGCGCAGCGCGGTCACCAGCAGCCGCTGCCGGATGCGCCGCGCGGCGTCGGGGTCCGGGCCGGTGCCGGAGAAGAGCGCGGCCTTGGCGGATTCCAGGTGTCCGGGGTCGCCGGCGGTCTGCCGGACCCGGGTGATGAGGTCGTCGATGTCGGCCGCGGTGATGACTGATTCCCCCGTGCTGATCGTCACGCGCCCCTCCTCGGATGGCGTATGCGGGCTGTGGCCCGTGGGGCGGGCCGGTCCTCACGATCGGCCGCCCCGCGTCCCAGGCGCATGAGTCATCCGTCCCGGCCGCGCCCGTGCGGTGGGCCGAACGGCCCACGGCGGTGGTGATTTGACGGGGCGTCAGCTACGGTCCGGCTGCCGCATCCGCGACGAAGGAGGACATCCGCCATGCCCGTCACGGTCGTACGCCTCAACCTCGTCGATCCCGACGCGACCCCGCGCAGCCTGTCCGAGCGCTACCGCGCCGCCCTGGAGATGGCGGCCTTCGCCGATGAGCGCGGTGTCTCCACGCTCCAGACCGAGGAGCACCACGGCTCCCCCGACAACTGGCTGCCCGCCCCGCTGGCCTTCGCGGGCGCGCTGCTGGGCGCCACCCGCCGGATCACCGTCACCGTCTCGGCGCTGATCGTGCCGCTGTACGACCCGCTGCGGCTCGCCGAGGACCTCGCCGTGCTGGACCTGGCCGGCGGCGGGCGGCTGGTCACGGTCGCGGGGATCGGCTACCGGCCGGAGGAGTACGCGGCCCACGGCAAGGACTGGAAGGGCCGCGGGGCGCTGCAGGACGAGGCGCTGGAGACGCTGCTGGCGGCCTGGACGGGCGAACCCTTCGACTACCGGGGCCGCACCGTCCGGATCACCCCGCGCCCGTACACCCGCCCGCATCCGCCGCTGCTGGTCGGCGGCAGCTCACAGGCGGCGGCCCGCCGTGCGGCCCGGCTCGGCCTGCCGTTCTTCCCCAGCGCGCACCTGCCGGAGCTGGAGGCGTACTACCACGCGCGGCGGATGGAGTACGGCACCGAGGGCTGGTGTCTGATGCCCCAGGCGACGACCCCGCTGCTGCACCTGTCCGAGGACCCCGACCGGGCCTGGGCGCGGTACGGCACCCATCTGCTGTACGAGGCCCGCAGGTACGCGTCCTGGCAGCGGGGCACGGTGCGCTCGGCGGTGCGCTCACACGCCGGGGACGTGGAGGCGCTGCGCCGCGAGGGGGTCTACCGCGTTCTCACCCCCGAGGAGTGCGTGGCGTACGCGGCGGAGGGCGGCGCCACGGCGAGCCTGGTGCTCCACCCGCTGTGCGGGGGAATGCCGGTCGAGGAGGGCTGGCGGTCCCTGCGGCTGTTCGCGGAACGAGTGCTGCCCCGCCTCAAGGACTGAGGCGGGGCAGTTCTCCTGGTGCGAGGAGCGGGCGGCGAAGGGGGGTTAGCCCATCTCCTCCAACGCCTTGCCCTTGGTCTCCGGCACCCACTTGAGGATGAACGGGATCGAGAGCACGGCGAAGGCGGTGTACATGATGTACGTACCCGACAGGTTCCAGTCCGAAAGGCTCGGGAAGCTGGCGGTGATGGCCCAGTTGGCGATCCACTGGGCGGAGGCGGCGACGCCGAGAGCCGCGGCGCGGATCTTGTTCGGGAACATCTCGCCGAGCAGCACCCAGACCACCACGCCCCACGAGAGGGCGAAGAAGAGCACGAAGGCGTGGGCCGCGATCAGCGCCAGGACGCCCTGGGTGTGCGGCAGCTTGCCGTCGACCAGGTTCGCCGAGAAGGCCCAGGCCACCAGGGCGAGGGAGACGGCCATGCCCGCGGAGCCGATGAGGGCGAGCGGCTTGCGGCCGATCCGGTCGACGAAGATCATCGCGATCACGGTGCCGAGGATGTTGATGATCGACGTGGTGAAGGAGTAGAAGAACGAGCCGCTCGGGTCGACGCCGACGGACTGCCACAGCGTCGAGGAGTAGTAGAACGCCACGTTGATGCCGACGAGCTGCTGGAAGACCGACAGCCCGATGCCGATCCAGACGATCGGCAGCAGCCCGAACCGCCCGCCGAGGAGGTCCTTGAAGGTCGACTTGTCCTCACTGCGCATGGCCTGGTCGATCTCGGCGACCCGCACATCGAGGTCCACGCCCTTGCCCTCGACCTCCTCCAGGACCTGCTTGGCCTGGGCGGTCCGGCCGACGGAGATCAGGAAGCGGGGGGACTCGGGGATGGCGAAGGACAGCAGCCCGTAGAGGACGGCGGGGACCACCATGACGCCGAGCATCCACTGCCACGCCTCCAGACCGGCGATCCGGCCGCGCTGGTCACCGTCGGCGAGGTTGAGGATGCCCCAGTTGACGAGCTGGGAGATGGCGATGCCGACGACGATCGCGGCCTGCTGGAACGAGGCGAGCCGGCCGCGGTAGGCGGGCGGGGCGACCTCGGCGATGTAGGCCGGGCCGATCACCGAGGCCATGCCGATGCCGATGCCGCCGAGCACCCGCCAGATGGCCAGGTCCCACAGCGAGAAGGGCAGCGCCGAGCCGACCGCGCTGATCGTGAACAGGGCGGCGGCGATCTGCATGACGCGGATCCGGCCGATCCGGTCGGCTATCCGGCCCGCGGTGGCGGCGCCGATGGCCGAGCCGATCAGGGCGATGGCGACGACCTGGGCGAGCGCCGCGGAGCCGATGTCGTACTTGCCCCGGATGGCTTCGACCGCTCCGTTGATCACCGAGCTGTCGTAACCGAAGAGGAAGCCGCCCATCGCGGCGGCAGCGGTGATGAAGATGACATGGCCGAGGTGATCCGGCTGGGCCTTGCGGCCCTCGGCTCCCTGTACCTGCGCGGTGGTGGACAACGTGTACTCCTGACGCCCGCCCGGCAACGCTGCCGGACGTGGGGGGATGGCTGACCCTTCCAGCGGAGGCTGCCAAGACGTCGACCACCACTTGAAGGTAAAAGCAACGTTGCAGAGACTATTCCTTCAAGTTTCGAAGTCAATAGTGTGTGACAAAGAAGTCGCCGCAGTACGCCGACACACCTGCTCAAGCCTTGACTTCAAGTGTTGAAACGGTCACCGCAAGCGCTGGCTGATGACCTTGGAAACGCCGTCGCCCTGCATGGAGACGCCGTACAGTGCGTCGGCGACCTCCATCGTCCGCTTCTGGTGGGTGATCACGATCAGCTGGGACGCCTCCTGCAGCTCCTGCATGATCCGGATCAGCCGCTGGAGATTGGTGTCGTCGAGCGCCGCCTCGACCTCGTCCATCACGTAGAACGGGCTCGGCCGCGCCTTGAAGATCGACACCAGCAGGGCCACGGCGGTCAGCGACCGCTCACCACCGGACAGCAGCGACAGCCGCTTGACCTTCTTGCCCGGCGGCCGGGCCTCCACATCCACGCCCGTGGTCAGCATGTTCTCCGGGTCGGTCAGCACCAGCCGCCCCTCACCGCCCGGGAACAGCCGTGAGAAGACGCCCTCGAACTCCCGAGCGGTGTCCCGGTACGCCTCCGTGAAGACCTGCTCGACCCGCTCGTCCACCTCCTTGACCACCTGGAGGAGATCGGCCCGGGTCTTCTTGAGGTCCTCCAGCTGCTCGCTGAGGAACTGATGCCGCTCCTCCAGCGCCGCGAACTCCTCCAGCGCCAGCGGATTGACCTTGCCGAGCTGCTGGTACGCCCGCTCCGCGGCCTTCAGCCGCTTCTCCTGCTGCGCCCTCACATAGGGCGCCGGCCGGTTGCGCGGATGCTCAGGGTCCTCGGGCAGCACCTCGCCCTCGGCGGGCGGGGACGGCGGGACCAGCTGGTCGGGGCCGTATTCGGCGATCAGCCCGGCGGGTTCGACGCCCAGCTCCTCCAGCGCCTTGGCCTCCAGCTGCTCGATCCGCAGCCGCTTCTCCGCGCCCAGCACCTCGCCCCGGTGCACCGAGTCGGTCAGCTTGTCCAGCTCGCTCTTGAGGTCACGGCCCTGAGCGCGGGCGGCGTCCAGCTCGCGCTCCCGCTCGGCCTTGGCACGCTCCGCGGCGTCCCGCTCCCGCTCGGCCCGCACCAGCGACACCTCGACATGGGCCAGCAGCTGCCGGGCGCCGGACGCCACCGCGGACGCCACCTCGGCCTCATGGCGCAGCCGGGCGCGCCGCTGCTCGGCCCGTGCCCGTGCCTCGCGCTCGGCGCGTGCGCCCCGGTCGAGCGCGTCGGCCCGCCCCGCGAGCCCCTTGACGCGCTCCTCATGCGTGCGGACCTGGAGCCGCGCCTCCATCTCGGTCTGCCGGGCGTTGGCGCCGTCGGCCGCCAGCCGGTCCCGTACGGAGGTGTCCGGCTCCTCCTGGCCCGGTTCCTCCTCCGCCACCGCCAGCCGCTCGGCCAGCTCCTCCGCCTCCTCGGTCGCCCGCTCCAGCGCCTCCTCGGCCCTGGCGACGGCCGCGGCCGTCCGCTCGGCCTCCCCGGCGGCCCCGCGCGCCTGCCCGGCCAGCCGCCCCAGCGACTGCGCGACCCGCGACTTCTCCCGGTCCGCCGCGCTCCGCCGGCCCGCGAGCTCCTCGACCAGCTC
>NZ_BBOX01000582.1 GCF_001553455.1 Streptomyces hygroscopicus subsp. hygroscopicus | reverse complement strand
GCTGATCCTCGGCGAGCAGCCGGACCGCGCCCGCCGACCAGTCCACATGCCGCGACGGCTCCCCCACGTGCAGCGTGCGCGGCAACACACCGTGCCGCATCGCCATCACCATCTTGATCACACCCGCGACACCAGCCGCCGCCTGCGCATGCCCGATATTCGACTTCACCGAACCCAGCCACAACGGCCGGTCCTCCGGCCGACCCTGACCATACGTCGCCAGCAGCGCCTGCGCCTCGATCGGATCACCCAGCGTCGTCCCCGTACCATGCGCCTCCACCACATCCACATCACCCGGACCCAGCCGCCCACTGGCCAGCGCCTGCCGGATCACCCGCTGCTGCGACGGACCATTCGGCGCCGTCAACCCATTCGACGCACCATCCTGATTCACCGCCGAGCCCCGCACCACCGCCAGCACCTGATGGCCGTTGCGCCGCGCATCCGACAACCGCTCCACCACCAGCAGACCCACACCCTCGGCCCACCCCGTACCATCCGCATCGTCCGAGAACGACTTGCACCGGCCGTCGGGCGACAGCGCCTTTTGCCGGCTGAAGTCGACGAACAGGCCGGGTGTGGTCATCACCGTGACACCGCCCGCCAGCGCCAGCTCGCACTCACCGTTCCGCAGCGCCTGGGCGGCCAGATGCAACGCCACCAGCGACGACGAGCACGCCGTGTCCACCGTCACCGCCGGACCCTCCAGGCCGAAGGTGTACGCCACCCGGCCGGACATCACGCTCGCGGCGCTGCCGGTCGCCAGGTATCCGACGCTCTCTTCCGGCGCCCCCACCACGTACGCGGCGTAGTCCTGCGCGTTGCTGCCCACGAAGACGCCGGTCCGGCTGCCCAGCAGGGTCGACGGGTCGATGCCCGTACGCTCGAACGCTTCCCACGCGGTCTCGAGCAGCAGCCGCTGCTGCGGGTCCGTCGCGGCTGCCTCGCGCGGGCTGATGCCGAAGAAGTCCGCGTCGAAGTCCGCGACCGCGGACAGGAAGCCGCCTTCGCGGGTGTACGACGTGCCGGGGTGCTCCGGGTCCGGGTCGTAGAGGCCGTCCACGTCCCAGCCGCGGTCCGTCGGGAAGCCGGAGATCACGTCCGTTCCACCGGCCACCAACCGCCACAGGTCCTCGGGGGTGCCGACCCCGCCCGGGAAGCGGCAGGCCATGCCCACGATCGCGATCGGCTCGTCCGCCACGGTGGCCACAGCCGGCTGGGCTCCGGCCGCGTCGGCGGCGCCCACCAGCTCGCCGAGGAGGTACCGTGCCACGGCCACCGGGCGGGGGTGGTCGAAGACCAGCGTCGCGGGCAGCGTCAGGCCGGTGACCGCGCCGAGCCGGTTGCGCAGCTCCACGGCCGTCAGCGAGTCGAAGCCCAGCTCCTTGAACGCCCGGTCGACGGCGACCGCGTCCGCTCCCGCGTGGCCGAGGACGGCCGCGACCTCGGTGCGGACGAGGTCGACGAGGAAGCGTTCACGTTCCGGCTCGGCCATGGCCAGCAACTGGCGGGCGAAGGCGGACGAGCCCTCGCCGCCCGCGGCCGTGCGCCGGGAGGGCCGGATCAGCCCGCGCAGCACACTGGGCACCGCCTCGGTCTGCCGGCGCACGGCGCTCCAGTCGAAGGACGCCGGCATGACGGCCGGCGTGTCGAGCTTTAGCGCGGTGTCGAAGAGGGCCAGCCCCTCCTCGGGGCTCATCGCCTTGAAACCCGCCCGGGCCATGCGCCGACGGTCCGCCTCCGTCATGTCCCCGGTCATCCCACTGGCCGGGCCCCACAGACCCCACGCCAGCGACACACCCGGAAGGCCCTGGGCCCGGCGCGCGGCGGCCAACGCGTCCAAAAAGGCGTTCGCCGCCGCATAGTTGCCCTGCCCCGGGCTGCCGAGCACACCAGCAGCCGAGGAGAACAGCACAAACCCCGACAGATCCATCTCCCGCGTCAGCTCATGCAGATGCCACGCCGCATCCGCCTTCGCCCGCACCACCTCATCGACCTGCTCACCCGTCATCGAAGCGATCGTGGCATCCCGCAGCACACCGGCCGTATGAACCACCGCCGACAACGACACCCCATCCAGCACATCCGCCAACGCCCGCCGGTCCGACACATCACACGCGGCCACATCCACCCGGGCACCCAGCCCCGTCAACTCCCGCACCAGCTCCCCCGCACCCGGCGCATCCACACCACGACGGCTGAGCAACAACAGACGCCGCACACCCCACCGCCGCACCAAGTGCCGCGCCACCAGCCCGCCCAACGTCCCCGTACCGCCGGTGACCAGCACCGCGCCGTCCGCCGACCACACCGGCAGCCGCTCGTCCTCGTCTTCGCCGGGCACGGCACGCACCAGCCGGGCCACCAGCACCCGGTCGCCCCGCACCGCCAGCTGGTCCTCGTCCCCCACCGCGGAGGGCACGGCCGCCGGCCCGGCCGCCTCGTCCAGGTCCACCAGCACGAACCGGCCCGGATGCTCGCTCTGCGCCGAACGCACCAGACCCCACACGGTCGCGGCGGCCAGGTCGGCCACGTCCTCGCCGGGGGCGGTGCTCACCGCGCCCCGGGTGACCACCGCGAGCCGGGTGCCCGCCAGTTCCGGCAGGGTGAGCCACTGTTGCAGCAGGGGCAGTACGGTACGGGCCGTCCCGCCCGCGGTCGGGTGGATCACCACATCCGGGGCCGGGGTACCGGCCTCGATCGCCTGCCGCAGGGCCTCGACGTCGGCGAAGTCCGTGCCGAGCACCACCTGCGCCGGGGTTTCCGGCGCCTGCGCGGACGCGGGCGCGGGTGACCACTCCAGCCGGAACAGTGAGTCGCCCGTGCCACGCGCCGCCACTTCCACGCGGCGGGACGCCACGGAGTCCACGGCCGCCACGGGGGCGCCCACACCGTCGGCGAGCTGTACGGCGCCGTCGGCCGCGACCCGCACCCGCAGGACCGAGGACCCGACCGCGAACAGCCGCACACCCGACCAGTCGGAGGGCAGGGTGATACCACCGGTCCCGTGGTCCGTCGCACTGCCGGCGTTCGCCGTCGTCAGGTGCAGGGCGGCGTCGAGCAGCGCCGGGTGCATGCCGAACTGGGCCGCCTGTCCGGCGATGTCGGCGGGCAGCGCCACCTCGGCGAAGAGGTCGGTGCCCCGCTGCCAGGCCGCCCGCAGCCCCTGGAAGGCCGGACC
>NZ_BBOX01000581.1 GCF_001553455.1 Streptomyces hygroscopicus subsp. hygroscopicus | reverse complement strand
CCCGCAGCCCCTGGAAGGCCGGACCGTAACCGTGGCCGCGGTCGGCGAGCCGCTCGTAGAGGCCGTCGACCGGCAGCGGCCGGGCGCCGGCAGGCGGCCACTGGCTCAGGTCGAAGGAAGGGACGGCCGTGTCCGTGCCGGCGGCCAGGACGCCGGCCACGTGCTGGACCCACCCCTGCGCCTCGTCGGCGCTCTCGACGCGTGAGTAGACCGCGACCGAGCGGCGGGCGCCCGCGGGGGCGCCGATGACGAGTTGCACCTGCACACCGCCCGACGCGGGCAGCACGAGCGGCGCCCGGAGGGTCAGCTCCTCCACGATGTCGCAGCCGACCTCGTCGCCCGCGCGCAGGGCGAGTTCGACGAACGCGGCGGGCGGGAGGACGGCCTCGCCCGCCACGGCGTGGTCGGCGAGCCAGGGGTGGGTGTGCAGGGAGAGCCGGCCGGTGAGCACGACGCTGTCGCTGTCGGCCAGCCGGACGGCGGCGCCGAGCAGCGGGTGTCCCAGCGTGCCGAGGCCGACCGCGCCGATGTCGCCGCTGCCCGGCTCGTCCGGCAGCCAGTACCGCTCGTGCTGGAAGGCGTACGTCGGCAGCGCCACCCGGCGGCCGCCATGGAACGTGGCGGTCCAGTCGACGGCCGCGCCGTGCGCGTGGGCCTCGGCCAGGCTCGTCAACAGCCGGTACGGCTCCTCCTCGGCGCGGCGGAGCGTGCCGATCGCCGCCACCCTCCGCTCCAGCCGCTCGGCGTTCTGCTGCACCGCACCGGTCAGCACCGGATGCGGGCTGACCTCGATGAACAGCTCGTTCCCCGCCTGGATCGCCGCCTCCACCGCGGCGTCGAACCGCACCGGCTGCCGCAGGTTCCGGTACCAGTAGCCGGCGTCGAGCGCCGTGGTGCCGGCCGGCTCGTCCTCGCCCTCACTCCGGCCCGGGGACGCCTCGTCTCCGACCGTGGAGTAGAAGGGCACCCGCCCCGCCACGGGCCGGATCCCGGACAGCGCCTCGGCCAGCTCGTCGCGCAGCTGCTCGACATGGGCCGAGTGCGACGCGTAGTCCACGGCGATCCGCCTGGCCCGTACCCCGTCGGTTTCGCAGCTCGCCACCAGCGCGTCGAGTGCGTCGGGGTCGCCGGAGACGACCACCAGCTCGGGCGCGTTGACCACGGCCACCTCGAGGCCGCCGCCCAGCGCGGCGATACGGGCCTCCACCCGCGCCAACGACGCCGCCACGGAGACCATGCCGCCCTGTCCCGAGAGGCGCAGCAGCGACCGGCTGCGCAGGGCCACGACCTTCGCCGCGTCCTCCAGCGACAGCGCTCCGGCCACACAGGCGGCGGCGATCTCGCCCTGGGAGTGCCCCACGACGGCGGCCGGGCGCACCCCGTAGGACTCCCACACCGCCGCCAGCGACACCATCACCGCGAACAGCACCGGCTGGACGACGTCCACGCGCTCCAGCGCCGCGGGGTCCGCGGCACGGACCACGTCCAGCAGGGACCAGTCGGTGTGCGGGGCCAGCGCCGCCGCGCACTCGGCCATCCGCCCGGCGAAGACCGGCGAGCCGTCCATCAGCCCGCGGGCCATACCCACCCACTGGGAGCCCTGGCCGGGGAAGACGAACACCGGGCCGCCGTCGGCCTCCTCGCCCCGGACCACACCGGCGGCGGACCGGCCCTCGGCGAGGGCCGCGAGACCGGACAGCAGCTCCTCCCGGTCGCGGCCGACGACGACGGCGCGGTGTTCGAACCGCGTCCGCGCGGCCAACGAGTAGCCGATGTCCAGGGTGTTGAGTCCGGTGACGGAGCCGGCGAGCCGCCGCGCCTGCTCGGCGAGAGCCGCTTCGGTACGGGCCGACAGCAGCCAGGGCACCGGGGCGCCGTCGGCCGGCCGGTCCTCGGCGGCGGCCGGCGCGGACGGCTCCTCGGCGGACTCGGGTGCGGGCCGGGTCTCGGCGGGGGCCTGCTCCAGCACGACGTGGGCGTTGGTGCCGCTGATGCCGAACGACGACACCGCCGCCCGGCGCGGCCGGTCCACCTCCGGCCACGGCTGGTCCTCGGCGAGCAGCCGGACCGCGCCCGCCGACCAGTCCACATGGTGCGACGGTTCTCCC
>NZ_BBOX01000580.1 GCF_001553455.1 Streptomyces hygroscopicus subsp. hygroscopicus | reverse complement strand
CCGCAGGTTCAGCTGTTCCAGCGGGATATCCGGGTGGGGGGTGCGGAAGTGCAGGTTCGGCGGGAGCCGGCGGTGGCGCAGGGCGAGCGCGGCCTTGAGCAGGCCCACGATGCCGGCGGCGGCCTCCAGGTGGCCGATGTTGGTCTTCGCCGACCCGACCGCCAGGGGAAGCCGGCCGGGGCCGCCCTGGGCGAGGACGGCCGACAGGGCGGCGGCCTCCACGGGGTCGCCGACGGGTGTGCCGGTGCCGTGCAGTTCGACGTACTGGACGGTTTCGGGCGCGGTGCGGGCGTCCGTGTAGGCGCGGCGCAGCACGTCCTGCTGCCCGTGGACGTCGGGGTCGGTGAGCCGGTCGCCGCCACCGTCGTTGTTGACCGCGCTGCCGCGGATGACGCAGTAGACGGGGTCGCCGTCGGCCACGGCGCGGGCGAGCGGTTTGAGCAGGACGAACGCGCCGCCCTCGCCGCGTACGAAGCCGTCGGCGCTCTCGTCGAAGACGGCGCAGCGGCCGCTGACGGAGAGCGCGCCGAGGCCGGCGGCGGTCTCCATGCCGCGCGGCGAGAGGATCAGGTTGACGCCGCCGGCGAGGGCGAGGGTGGATTCGCCGCGGCGCAGGCTCTCGCAGGCCAGGTGCACGGCGACGAGGGAGGAGGCCTGGGCGGCGTCGACGGCGAAGCTGGGCCCGGTCAGGCCCAGGGTCCACGACAGGCGGTTGGCGATGATGGCGCGGTGCAGGCCGGTGAAGGTGTGCGGTCCGTCGTCGGCGGCGGACAAGGCCGCGTAGTCGTCCTGCATGACGCCGACGAAGACGCCGGTGCGGCTGGAACGCAGCTGGTCGTCGCGGAGTCCGGCGTCCTCCATCGCCTCCCAGGCCAGTTCCAGGGCGAGCCGCTGCTGGGGGTCCATCGCGGCGGCCTCGTCGGGGGCCACGCCGAAGAACGCGGCGTCGAACTCGTCGACCCTGTCGAGGAAGCCGCCGCGCCAGGACCGGCCGGGGCCGCGCTCGGCGGGCCACGGGGAGACCGCGTCGGTGCCTTCGGTGAGGAGACGCCAGAACTCCGCCGGCCGGGAGGCCGAGGGTACCCGGCACGAGGCTCCGATGACGGCGATCTCGGTGTCGTCCGCCTCGCCACCCGTAACGGGGTCCGTGGTGTGCGTCGGCATGCCTGAGCTCCCTGAAAGTCCGTACCTGCGTGGGCCGATGGCGGCCGAGCGGAGCCGGGAGAGCCGTGCTCCGGGCCGAACGCCGCCGCAGCGTTCGTGCGCGGCCCCGGGGCGGTTCGGGCTCCGGGGCGGCGCCTCATGGGCGACAGCCAAACACAGCGCGCCGGGAGAAGTGATCGCTGAGGACCGGTGCATGATCGAAAACCGGGAAATCCCTCGGCAGCGTCCGGAGCGGCTGTCCGGGCCCGGTGCCCGGGAGCCCCGGCGTGATGTTGGTTTATCGCCCGCTCGCACCGGCGGTTTACCGGCCGGTGTCGCCACTGGACCGTATCCGGAAACCCGTTTCACCGCCGGGGATGACCGTTCGCTGCCCGACTGGAACGGTCCTGGAGGTGGGATCCCGGCGCTACAGGTGTCATGACCAATTCAATTTAGGGAAATTCGCGACCAAGAAGGGGTGGTGATGCCAAGCAGCCGAGTAAACGCCCGTCACCCGATCCGCCTGGAACTCCCCGCCGTTTCGGGCCGGCGGCGCCTAATTCCTGGATCTACTCCCTGGACACGGGTGAGTTCCGGGCTGTAAAGATCGGCGAGACGGTGATCGGGCACGCCTGCAAGGCGGCCCGCACGTACGGGTGAAGGGGACCGGTGACGGGTCGGCGGGTCGGCGGGTCGGCGGCGAACCGCATCGGCCACGCTCACGGTCCGGCGCCGGGCAGGCCGTGCGCGGCGCCCCCGGGGCCGGTGTGCGGAGCGGCGCCGCCGCCGGGGCCGAGGCGCCTCCGGCACGTCGCCGCACGTCGCCGCATGTCGCCGCCCCGGCGCCGAGACCGCTGCCGGCCGGGGCGCAGCTGGGTCGCGTCCACACCGCTCGGTGACCGCTCATCAGCCGCCCACGGCAGGGCCGGCTCCCGCGCTTGCCCTCGGCCGCGCCCCGTCATCGCCGGAGGAGCACCCGCCGCGCCGAAGACCAAGTACCCCGCCTGCGAATACGGCTGATCGAAAGTCAGGTGACGGCAGCGACTCGCGCGCACAGTTCCCGGAATTCCCGATCACAGGATTGACGCGGTGTGATTTAGCCCATTCACTTGGCCATCCTGGAAGTCCTGACAAGCCAGCTAATGTAGGACGCAGTTATAAGCGCGGCCAAGCGGGGAGTTTCATGCGTTTCAGCGTGTTGGGCCCACTGACGGCGAATCATGATGGCAAGGGTGTGCCCCTCGGAGGACTCCGTCAGCGGACTGCCCTCGCTTTCCTCCTGCTCCATCCGAACACCTCCGTGAGCACCCAGCGGCTCATCGGTGCCCTGTGGGGCGCAAATGAGCCGACAACGGCCCGGAAGAGCGTTCAGAACGCGTTATCACGCCTGCGCAAGGCGTTCCTGACACCTGATCAGTCCGGCGAGGGTCAGGTCGCACTCCGCACGGAGAGCCGGGGGTACGTCCTGCGCATCCCGCCCGAGCACATCGACCTCGGCAGGCACCACCTGCTCCTGGAACGCGGCGCCCGGGAACTGGCCGACCGGTCCTGGGAGGCGGCCGTCCGCACGCTCCGCGAGGCGCTGGGGCTGTGGCGCGGGGAGGTGCTGGCCGACCTGGTCGAGGCCGGTATCGAGTGGCCCGAACTGGCGGTGGTGCGCGAGGCCCGGTGGAAGGCGCTGGAGGACCGCATCGTCGCCGACCTGATGCTGGGCCGCCACCGCGAGGTGGTCGCGGAACTGGGGCTCGCGGCAGATGCCGAGCCCGTCCGGGAGCGGCTGTGCCGACTGCACATGGTGGCGCTGTACCGGACCGGCCGGCAGACCGACGCACTGGAGGTCTATCGCCGCACCCGGTCGGTGCTGGCGGAGCGGTTCGGGACCGGGCCGGGCCCCCGGCTGCGCGATCTGGAGCAGTGCGTGCTCGCGCACGACCCCGAGCTGACGGCGCCCGGCGCGGTACTCCGGCTGGCCGCATGAGACCCGCCGCGACCGTGGGAGAGCTGCGGTTTCACGTGCTGGGACCGCTGGAAGTACTGAGGAACGGCGTGCCGCTGCCGCTCGGCGGCATCAAGCAGCGCACCGTCCTGGGCTATCTGCTGCTGCACCCCAACCGGGTGACGGCCACCAGCCGGCTGATCTCGGCGCTGTGGGACGGGCCCTCGCCCGCCTCGGCCCGCAAGATGGTCCAGAACGCGGTGTGGCGGCTGCGCAAGCTGCTGCACCTGGACGAGGAGCACGCCGAGCCGGAGGACATGTCGCTCCAGTCGCGCCCGCCCGGCTATCTGCTGCGGGTGGACCCCCAGGCCGTCGACCTGTACCGGTTCCACGAGCTGGTGGCGCAGGGTCGGGCCCGGATGCGGGACGGCGGGGTGGCGGAGGCGTCCCGGCTGTGGCGCCAGGCGCTCGCCCTGTGGCGCGGGCCCCTGCTGGCCGACCTGGCCGAGGCCGGGGTGGCCTGGCCGGAGCTGAAGGTGTCCGCGGACACCCGGCTGGACGTGCTGGAGGAGTACTTCGACGCCGAGCTGGCCCTGGGCCGGCACAGCGCGGTCCTCCCCGAGCTGTTGACGCTGCGTCGGGCCGAGCCGCGGCGCGAGCGGCTGACCGGGCAGCTGATGCTCTCGCTGCACCGCAGCGGGCGGCAGTCCGACGCCCTGGATGTCTACCGGGCGCACCGCGCCGAGCTGGCCGACCAGCTCGGTCTCGATCCGAGCCGGGAACTCCAGGAGCTCCACCAGGCCATCCTCACCCACGACACGGCGCTCCACTACACGCCGCTGCCCGGCACCGTCCAGGCACGTCCGGCACCGCGGCAGCCGTCGGCCGCGGCCGGCGCCGCCTCCCCCGCGCCGGACGCGGTGGAGGAGTCCGCCGGGCTCGTACCGGAGCGCAAGGAGGTCAGCGTCGCGCTGATCAACGCGGTCTGCCCGGCGGTTCCGGGTGGCGGTGACCCGGAGCAGGTGGACGCGGCGATGGAGGCCCTGCACGAGGTCGTCGTGGCCGAGGCGAATCGTTTCGACGGCATCGTGGCGGCGAAGCTCGGCTGCTGCTGGCTCGTCGTCTTCGGCGCCGGGCGCAGCCACGACAACGACGCCATGCGCGCGGTGCTGACGGTGCTCGCCGTACGCCACCGGATCCGCGCACGGAACGCGCACCCGCTGCATCTGCGCGCCGCCGTTGACACCGGCGAGGCCCTGGTGCGCTACGGCCGCGACGGCGCCGGACCGCCGACGGTGACCAGCGCGGCGCTGGACCGGCCGCAGTCGCTGCTTCCGCTCGTCCCCCTGGACGAGGTGTGGGTCAGCGAGGGCACCCGCGGACAGACCGACAACCTGATCGGCTATCAGCGCGCCCGCGTCCACGCGGCCATGTGGACGGTCCAGGGCGTCCGGTGCGCCACCGTGCGCGGCCCGCGGCTGCCGCTGCTAGGGCGTGCCGACTGCGTACGGGCCCTGACGGACCTGCTCGACACCGACGCGGTGGAGCGGCGGGTCGCGCTGGTGGTGGGCGGCCCCGGCATGGGCAAGAGCGCGGTGCTCGAGGAGTTCGAGCGGCAGACCGCCGGGCGCGACCCGGCGACGCGGCCCCTGCTGGCGCATCTGCTGCCGTGCACGGTGGACGACAGCGCCCTGCGCGTCGTCGCCGCGGAGCTGTCGTCGTGTTGTGGCATCGGGTCGTGGGACCCGCCCGGGACGGCGCGGGCGAAGCTGTGGGCGATGGTCGAGCGGGCGGCGGCCGACGCCGACGAGGCGCGACGGCTCTTCGAGCGGCTGCTGGTACCGCTCGGGCAGGTGACGCACCAGGAGCAGGCCGCCGGTCCCGAGGAGGTGGTCGCGGCCTGGTGCACGCTGCTGGAGCGGCTGGCCGCGGAGCGCACCGTGGTCGTGGTCATCGACGATCTGCACGCGGCGGACGAGTCCGTGCTCGGACTCGTCGGCCCGCTGCTGGGCCAGGAGGGTCCGGCCCGGCTGAAGGTGGTGGCCGCGGCCCGTCCCGAGCTGTTCCTGCGGCGCCCCGCCTGGGAGTCGGCGGTGCACGTCACCGCCGAGCTGACACGGCTGCCCGACACCGTCGTCGCCGAGTTGACGCGTACCGTCCTCGAAGCGGACGGAGTGCGGGACCGGCCGCCCGGGCCGGTGGCCGAGCTGGTCGAGGTGGTGACGGCGCTGGCCGACGGCAATCCGATGTTCGCGGCGGAGCTGGCCCGGATGGCGCTGCGGCGCGTCGGCCCGGACCCGGCAGCGGCGGACGCGGCCCCAGACGAGCGGCCGGAGGCGGCGCACGCCATGCTGCCGTCGGCGGTCGGCCGGGCACTGGCGGCCCAGCTGGACGCGCTGCCGGCCGACCTCAAGGCGGTCGCGCAGGACGCCGCCGTGCTCGGCGAGGCCGTCCGCCCGGAGGACGTCGCGGCGCTGCGGGACCAACGGCCGTCCGACGCCGGCGACGTGGCCGACGCACTCGGTGAACTCGTCCGCCGCGGAGTGCTCATGGCCGCTCCCGCGGACGCCGCCAACACCGGCAGCTTCACCTTCCGGCAGCCGCTGCTGCGCGAGGTGGCGTACGCACGGCTCCCACAGGCCCGGCGGGCCGCCAAGCATGCCGCCGTGGCCCGCTGGGAGGGCCGCTCCCGGGCACCGGGCGGATCGCTCCGCCCGGTGGCGTCCGAGCTGCTGCGGCTGGGCTCCGTGGTGCAA
>NZ_BBOX01000579.1 GCF_001553455.1 Streptomyces hygroscopicus subsp. hygroscopicus | reverse complement strand
GGGCCAGACGCGCCGCGAACACCCGTCCGTCCCGCACGGCCACCTGCGGCTCCTCGGCGGTCAGCGCCGCCCGTAGCGCCGAGGACCCATCGCCGTCCTCCTGCGGGTCCAGGTCCACCAGGAGGAACTTCCCGGGGTGCTCGGTCTGCGCGGAGCGCAGCAGACCCCACACAGCGGCCTCGGCCGGGGTGCGCACCTCGGCGGAGGACCGGGCGCCCATCGCGCCGCGGGTCACGAACACCAGGTAGGAGTCGTCGAACCGATGGTCGGTGACCCACGTCCGCACCAGCTCCAGCGCGCGGTACGTGGTGGCACGCACCCGTGCCGCCAGGTCCGCGCCGTCGTCGATGCCGATCGCCTCCGCGGCGCCCGCCACCACGACGACGTCCGGCGCCGTGGCCCCGGAGTCGATCGCCTCGCGCAGCGCGGCCAGATCGGCGTACGACGCCACCTCGGCGCCCTCGGCCTCCAGGCCGGAGCGCACCCCCAGGTCGTCGGTGCCCAGCACGGCCCAGGTGGCCTCGGAGGCGGGGGCCGGCGCGCCGACGGGGACCGGGGTCCAGTCCAGCCGGAAGAGCGAGTCGTGCCCGGCCTCCGGGGAGCCGGCCGACTGGATCTGCCCCTCCGCGACCAGCCGCATCACCAGGGAGTCGACGGTGGCCACGGCGCGGCCGCTGGTGTCGGCCACCGTGAGGCCGATCGAGTCGGGCCCGAGCGAGCTGAGGCGCACCCTCAGTTCCGAGGCGCCCGTGGCCCGCAGCGACACGCCGGTCCAGGAGAACGGGAGCCTGGCGAGACCCGCCTCCTCCTGGGGTACGAACATGACGGCCTGAATCGCCGCGTCCAGCAGGGCCGGGTGGAGTCCGAACCGCCCCGCGTCCGAGGCGTTCTCCTCGGGCAGGCGCACCTCGGCGAAGACCTCGTCCCCACGGATCCACACCGACCGCAGCCCCTGGAAGACCGGGCCGTAGGCGAAGCCGCCCGCGGCCATCCGGTCGTAGACGTCCTCGGTGTCGATCCGCTCCGCGCCCTCCGGGGGCCATACGGTGAGGTCGGCCTGCCCGGTCTCCTCCGGTGTGTCGCTCCGGGCGAGCAGGCCGGAGGCGTGCTGGGTCCACGGCTGCTCCATGGTGGGGTCTTCCAGCCGGGAGTACACGTTCAGCGAGCGCGCGCCGTTCTCGTCCGGACCGCCCACCGCCAGCTGGAGGTGGACCGCGCCGCGTTCGGGCAGCGCCAGCGGCGCCGTGAGGGTCAGCTCCTCGACCCGGTCGCATCCCACCTGGTCGGCGGCGTGCAGGGCCAGTTCGAGGAAGGCGGTGCCGGGCAGCAGAATCGTGTCCTGGACCATGTGGTCGACCAGCCACGGGTGCGTCTGCGGCGACAGGCGGCCGGTGAACAGGAAGCCGTCCGCGTCGGGCAGCTCGACGGCGGCGCCCAGCAGCGGATGCGTCGGCGGGACGAGCCCCACGGCGGTGACATCGCTGGCGAACGTCGTCAGGGCCTCCAGCCAGTAGCGCTCCCGCTGGAAGGCGTAGGTGGGCAGCTCGACCGTCCGGGCGCCACGTCCGGCGAAGAGCCGTTCCCAGTCCACTCCGACGCCGTTCACGTGGAGTTCGGCCAGCGCCGTGGTCAGCGCCCGGGTCTCGGGGCGGTCCTTGCGCAGCACCGGCACCAGGACGGGCGCGGCGGCGCCCTCGGGCTGGTCCGCCACGCAGTCCCGCGCCATCGCGGTGAGCACGCCGTCGGGACCGACCTCCACGAACCGGGACACGCCCTGCGCGTCGAGCGCCCGCACACCGTCCGCGAACCGCACCGCCTCGCGCACGTGGCGGACCCAGTACTCCGCGGAGCACACCTCGTCCGCGCCGGCCGGCTGCCCCGTCACATTGGAGACCAGGGCGATGGCCGGGCGGGCGAACGACAGCTCTTCGACGACCTTGCGGAAGTCGCCCAGCATCGCGTCCATCCGGGGCGAGTGGAAGGCGTGGCTGACCCGCAGCCGACGGGTCTTGCGGCCCTGTCCGGCCCACTGCTCGGCGATCTCGAGGACAGCGCCCTCGTCACCGGCGATGACCACGGCGGTCGGGCCGTTGACGGCGGCGATGCTCACCTCGGCCGCACGCCCGGCCAGCGACGCCGCGATCTCCTCCTCCGACGCCTGCACGGCCACCATCGCGCCACCCTCGGGCAGCGCCTGCATCAGCCGGCCCCGGGCCGCCACCAGCGCGCACGCGTCCTCCAGCGAGAACACCCCG
>NZ_BBOX01000578.1 GCF_001553455.1 Streptomyces hygroscopicus subsp. hygroscopicus | reverse complement strand
CACCACCTCCCGCAGCGGGCGGTCCAGCAGACCGTCGAGACGCGCGCACACCTCGTCCCACGCGTCGGCGAACACCGGGAAGGCGTCGTACAGCTCCCGGCCCATGCCCAGGCGCTGCGCACCCTGGCCGGAGAACAGGAACGCCGTCTTGCCGGCCGCTGCCGCCACGCCCCGGACAACGCCGGGCGCGGTCTCGCCCTTCGCGAGGGCGTCGAGGCCACGCAGCATCTCCGCGCGGTCCTCGCCGACCAGGGCGGCCCGGTGGTCGAAGAGAGACCGGCTCGTCGCCAAGGAATAGCCGACGTCCACCGTGGGCATCAACTCTCCGGCAGCGGTGGCGAGTTGGGCCCGCAGCCGTTCGGCTTGGCCGCGAAGGGCGGCGTCGGTCCTGGCGGACAGGATCCACGGCACCGGGACCGCGGCGGAGTCCGGGTCCTCTTCGGCGCGCGGTGCCTCCGGCTCGTCGGAGACCGGCGCCTGCTCGATGATCGTGTGCGCGTTGGTGCCGCTCACACCGAAGGCGGACACCGCCGCCCGGCGCGGGTGGTCCCGCTCCGGCCAGGGCCTCGCCTCGGTCAGCAGCTCCAGGTCGCCCGCCGACCAGTCCACGTGCGGCGACGCCTCGTCCACGTGCAGCGTCTTGGGAAGGATGCCTTCGCGCATGGCCATCACCATCTTGATGACCCCGGCGACACCGGCGGCGGCCTGCGTATGACCGATGTTGGACTTGATGGCGCCCAGCAGCAGCGGCTGGCCCTCGGGGCGGCCCTGTCCGTAGGTGGCCAGCAGGGCCTGCGCCTCGATCGGGTCGCCGAGGGGAGTGCCGGTGCCATGGGCCTCGACCACGTCCACGTCGGCGGAGACCAGCCGGGCGCCGGCCAGCGTCTGCTCGATCAGCCGCTGCTGCGACGGGCCGTTGGGCGCCGTCAGACCGTTGGACGCGCCGTCCTGGTTGATGGCCGAGCCACGGATGACGGCCAGCACCTTGTGGCCGTTGCGTTGCGCATCCGACAGCCGCTCCACGAGCAGCATGCCCACGCCCTCGGACCAGCCGGTGCCGTCGGCCGCCGCCGAGAACGCCTTGCACCGCCCGTCGAACGACAGCACGCGCTGGGCGCTGAACTCGATGAACGTGCCCGGCGTTGCCATGATCGTCACACCGCCGGCCAACGCCACGGAGGACTCGCCCTGCCGCAGCGACTGGCAGGCCAGGTGCAGGGCGACCAGCGACGACGAACACGCGGTGTCCACCGTCACGGCCGGCCCCTCGAAGCCGAAGGTGTAGGAGATGCGGCCGGAGGAGACGCTGGGGGCGCTGCCGAGTCCGAGGTATCCCTCCACCCCTTCGGCGTCGCTCACGATGCGCGAACCGTAGTCGTGGTAGTTGGAGCCGACGAAGACTCCGGTCTGGCTTCCGCGCAGCGCCACGGGGTCGATGCCGGCGCGCTCGAACGCCTCCCAGGACGTCTCCAGCAGCAGCCGCTGCTGCGGGTCGATCGCCATCGCCTCACGGGGCGAGATCCCGAAGAACGACGGGTCGAAGTGGCCCACCTCGTCGAGGAAGCCGCCGGCCTGGACGTAGCTGGTACCGGACTTCTCGGGGTCCGGGTCGTAGAGACCGTCGATGTCCCAGCCACGGTCCTCGGGGAACCCGGAGATCACGTCCCGCTCGGCCATGAGCAGGTCCCACAGTTCCTCGGGGCTGCGCACCCCTCCGGGGAACCGGCAGCTCATGCCGATGATGGCGATCGGCTCATCGGTGGCCATGGGCCCCTCGAGCCCCTCCGGCCGCTGGGGTGCGGCGGCGGTGGCGCCCGCGGTGGCCGGCTGTTCGCCGAACATCTCGGTGTGCAGGTACCGCGCCAGAACCGTGGCGGTCGGATAGTCGAAGACGCAGGTGACCGGCAGTCGGAGACCAGTGACCACGCCGAGGCGGTTGCGCAGCTCGACGGCGGTCAGCGAGTCGAAGCCGAGGTCGCGGAAGGCTCGCTCGGGCTCCACCGCGTCCGCGCTGTCGTAACCGAGCACATCGGCGGCCTGGCTGCGCACCAGCTCCAGGAGAAGCCTGGGCTGCTCGGCAGGGGGCAGCTGCGCCAGCTCCCGGCGCAGTGCGGAAACGGCGTCGTCGCCGTCGCCGGCGTCCGCGCCACTGGCGGCGGCGGGACGGTTCAGCTCGGGCAGTTCACGGAACAGCGCGCTCGGACGTGAACCGACGAACTCCGGCCGGAAGCGGTCCCAGTCGATCTCGGCGATGACCACGAAGGTCTCGTCCCGTTCAAGGGCCTGCTGCATACCGGAGATCGCCAGCTCGGGCACCATTCCGACCATGCCGGAACGGTCCATCCGCTCGCCGACCTCGCCGGAGCCAAGGCCGCCTCCGGCCCAGGCGCCCCAGGCGATGGAGGTCGCGGGGAGGCCGTCCGCGCGCCGCTGCAGCGCCAGCGCGTCCAGGTAGGCGTTGCCCGCCGCGTAACTGCCCTGACCGGGGCCGCCCAACGTGCCGGCGCCGGAGGAGAACAGCACGAACGCCGACAGGTCCATCCCGGCGGTCAGCTCGTGCAGATTCCGTGTCGCGTCCACCTTCGGACGCAGCACCCCGGCCGCCCGCCGCACCGTCAGCGCGTCCACCACACCGTCGTCCAGCACACCGGCCGTGTGCACCACGGCCGTCAGCGGGTACTCCCCCGGAATCGCGTCCAGCACCGCCGCCAGCGCCTCGCGGTCCGCGGCGTCACACGCCGCCACCGTCACCCGGGCACCGAGCCCTTCCAGCTCCGCCTTCAGCTCGGCGGCGCCCTCGGCCTCCATACCGCTGCGGCTGGTCAGCACCAGATGCTCGGCACCGGTACGCGCCAGCCAGCGGGCCACATGACCGCCCAGCGCGCCGGTGCCACCGGTCACCAGCACCGAGCCCCGGCTCTGCCAGGGCCCCCGGCCCTCGGTGTCCTCGGCCGCCGAGGCCCGCACCATGCGCTTGGCGAACACGCCGGAGCCGCGCACCGCGACCTGGTCCTCGCCGTCCTCGCCCGCCAGCACTCCGGCCAGACGGGCCACCGCACGGCCGTCCATGGTCTCGGGCAGATCGACCGCACCACCCCACCGCTGGGGATACTCCGCGCCCACGATCCGGCCCAGGCCCCACACCATCGCCTGCACCGGGCTCACCAGCCGGTCGGAGCGCCCCACCGACACCGCACCGCGGGTGCCGCACCACAGCGGAGCCACCACGCCCGCGTCGCCCAGCCCCTGGACCAGCCCCACCATCGCCGCCAGCCCGGCCGGCACCACACCGAACGTCGCGTGCCCCGACTCGTCCAGTCCGAGCAGCGAGAACACGCCCGTCACACCCGAGGGCTCCACCCCTGCCCCGTCGAGCGCCGCGCGCAGTCGCTCCGCCACTGCCCAGCGGTCGTTGCCCGACCCGTCCAGCACCACCCGGACGACCTCGGCGCCGCTGGTCGCCAGCCCGTTCACCGTTGCGGTCACGAGGGCATCGCCGGCGTGCGACGCGGGAAGGACGACGAGCCAGGCGCCCGAGAGGGCCGCCGCCGTGGCGGACGGCAGTGGCTTCCAGACCACCTTGTAACGCCAGCTGTCCACCGTGTTCCGCTCG
>NZ_BBOX01000577.1 GCF_001553455.1 Streptomyces hygroscopicus subsp. hygroscopicus | reverse complement strand
CCAGGTACGCCGAGCGGGCCCGGCGGGGCGCAGCGGCCCAAGCGGCGCCGTAAGACGCTCATCGCCCTCTCGGCCGCCGTCGCCACGCTGCTCATCGCGGGCGTCGCCGCCCTCGTCGTGGTCAAGGGCAACGACGACAAGGGCGACCAGGCCAAGACCGACTACGGCAAGGCGACCCACACCCCGCCCGACGGCCCTGGCCCCTCCGGCGCCCAGGCCCCCTCCAGCCGTTCGGCCTCCCCCGGCCCGTCCGCGACCAAGCTGGAGACCACCGGCGACGTGCCCACCGAGTACCTGGGGGCCTGGGAGGGCGAGATCAAGGAGGACGGCGAGCCCACCGGCAAGATCCGCCGGGTGGTCCTCTCCCAGGGCCCGGTCGGCGCGGTGGTCGCCGAGACCCTGACCTCCGACGCGGACTCGTTCTGCCAGGACTCCGCCAAGCTCAAGTCGGCGGACAACCTGCTCCTCATCGAGGACCAGGACGTCACCACCAGCATCCCCGAGGGCAGTTGCAGCGCCGTCGGGGAGCAGACCCTGCGGATAGGCGACGACGGCACCCTCGCCTGGAGCGTCCCGAACAGCTCCTCCGAGGCGACGCTGCGCCCCTCGAAGAGCGGGGGCAAGCCGGTCCCCGACACCTACCTGGGCACGTGGCTGGCCAAGGACGCGTTCGGGAAGACCGACGCCACCGTGAAGATCACCATCAAACAGGGCGCGGTCGGCACCGCGGTGGCCCAGGACGTCGCGGACAGCAAGAAGTACCACTGCGAGGGCGACCGGCTCCTGGTCTCGGTGGAGAAGGGTCTCGTCCTCAGCCCCTCGAAGTTCACGGGTGGAACCCCCAAGGATCTCTGCGGGCCCGGCACCTCGCTGACCTTCACCGCTTCGGGACATGACAAGCTGCGTGTCGAGTATGACGACCCGGACGATTACAGCGATGAGACGATGACACAGACGTTCACCCGCCTCGACTGATCGGCCGATCGGCACAAGGACTATCGGCACAGGGACAGGAGCCACACCGCGATGGAGAACCTCGGGGCCCAGGACCCGCGGTGGATCGGCGAGTACCGGCTGCTCGGCAAGCTGGGCGAGGGCGGAATGGGCCGGGTCTACCTCGCCCGCTCCGCCCGCGGCCGCACCGTCGCCGTCAAGCTCGTACAGGCCGAACTCGCACGGCAGGCCGACTTCCGCGGCCGCTTCAAGCGGGAAGTGGAGGCGGCGAGACGGGTCGGCGGTCAGTGGACCGCGCCCGTGCTCGACGCGGACACCGAGGCCGAGGTGCCCTGGGTGGCCACCGGCTACATCGGCGGCCCGTCCCTGCACAGCGTCGTCGCCGAGGACTTCGGGGCGCTGCCGGAGCGCTCGCTGCGGATCCTGGCGAACGGGCTGTCCCTCGCGCTGCGCGACATCCACGGCGCCGGGCTGGTCCACCGCGACCTCAAACCGTCCAACATCCTCATCACCATCGACGGTCCGCGCGTCATCGACTTCGGCATCGCACGCGCCCTGGACGCCGTCGGCACCACCACGGGCGGCAATCTGACGATGACCGGCGCGGTCGTCGGCTCGCCCGGGTTCATGTCGCCCGAGCAGGTGCGCGGTGAGCCGGTCACCGCCGCGAGCGATGTGTTCTGCCTCGGCTCGGTGCTCGCCTTCGCCGCCACCGGACGTCAGCCCTTCGGCAATCTGGACAGCGGCATGCACGCCCTGATGTACCGGATAGCCCAGGAGGAGCCCGATCTGACGGGGCTCCCCGAGGGGGCGCGCGGACTGGTCACCGCGTGTCTGCGGAAGGACCCGGCCCAGCGGCCCTCGGTGGACGAGCTGGTCGCCGCCACCCAGCCGGTGGCCGACGACGGCGAGCCCTGGCTGCCGGGCGGGCTGCTCGCCCGGCTGGGGCGGGACGCGCTCCAGCTGCTGGAGGTGGAGGCCGAGAACGCGCAGCCGGCCGCCGCGGCGCCGCCGCAGGTCGCCTCGGCCTACGCCCATCCCCAGCCCGGTCCGCACACACCGCCCGGCCCGCACACACCGCCCGGCCCCTCCGCGTACGCCTCACCGTCCGCGTACGCGGCACCCCAGGCGTCCGCGTACCCGGTGAACGGCTCCCTGGGGCCCGTACCGCAGCCTGGTCGGCCCTGGCAGGGCGGCTACCAGACACCGGTCGGCTACCCCGCCCAGGGCCCGGGGCTGAAGCCGATACGCGGTCTGGCCACCGCGCTGATGAGCATGTTCGGCATCTGGCTGGCGCTGACCCTGACCGACATGTCGTTGAACTTCGCGCTGCTGGACTCGTACTTCGCCCGCGACGCCGGCGAGATCGCTCCCGAGGTGATCGCCGGCAGGAGGGACGCGGTCGACTCGATGGGCATCGGCACCGCGCTCACCGTAACGGTGGTCATGGTGCTGTGGCTGATCTGGTTCCGCACCGCGTACATCAATTCCACCAGGCTCAACCCCGGCCGGCTGCGGTTCGGAAGCGGCTACGCCGTGGGCGCCTGGTTCATCCCGGTCGCCCAGCTGTGGCTGCCCAAGCAGATCGCCAATGACATCTGGACCGCCAGCGTGCCCCCCGGCGCCGGGCGCCGTGGACGCGCGGTGCTGCACTGGTGGTGGGCGTTCTTCGTGGTGATGTTCCTCTTCACGCCGGTGTCCGGGTTCGGCGGGCTGGTCGGCGACTACGCCACGGACCAGC
>NZ_BBOX01000576.1 GCF_001553455.1 Streptomyces hygroscopicus subsp. hygroscopicus | reverse complement strand
CGTGGTGCGGCGGATCAGCAAGATGCAGGAGCGGCGGGCCGCGCAGCCCGCCGGTCAGGCCCAGCAGCCCGCCGGGGTGTTCGGCCCGCCCGCGGCGCACTGACGCCGGCGCGCGGGCCGCGCTCCCGCCGGGGCTCAGAGGAACGAGTTGATCTGGATGGTCTCGTCACGGCCCGGTCCGACGCCGATCGCCGAGATCGGGGCGCCCGACATCTCCTCCAGGGCCTGGACGTACTTCTGGGCGTTCTTCGGCAGCTCGTCGAAGGTCTTGGCCTGGGTGATGTCCTCCGACCAGCCCGGCAGCGTCTCGTAGACCGGCTTGGCGTGGTGGAAGTCGGTCTGGCTGTACGGGAGTTCCTCGACCCGCTTGCCGTCGATCTCGTACGCGACGCAGACCGGGATCCGCTCCCAGCCGGTGAGGACGTCGAGCTTGGTCAGGAAGAAGTCGGTCAGGCCGTTGACCCGGGTCGCATAGCGCGCGATGACCGCGTCGAACCAGCCGCAGCGCCGGTCGCGCCCGGTGGTCACGCCGCGCTCGCCGCCGATCGTACGGAGCTTCTCGCCGTCCTCGTCGTGCAGCTCCGTGGGGAACGGGCCGGCGCCGACGCGGGTGGTGTACGCCTTCAGGATGCCGATCACGCGGCTGATCTTCGTCGGGCCGACTCCGGTGCCGGTGCAGGCGCCGCCCGCGGTCGGGTTGGAGGAGGTGACGAAGGGGTACGTGCCGTGGTCGACGTCGAGCAGCGTGCCCTGACCGCCCTCGAAGAGGACGACCTGGCCCTGGTCGATGGCGTTGTTGAGCACCAGGGTGGTGTCGGCGACATAGCCGCCGAGCCGGTCCGCGTAGCCCAACAGCTCCTCGACGACCTGGTCGACCGCGATGGCGCGGCGGTTGTAGAGCTTGGCCAGCACCTGGTTCTTGGAGTCCAGGGCCGCCTCGACCTTCTGCCGCAGAATCGACTCGTCGAACAGGTCCTGGACCCGGATCCCCACACGATTGATCTTGTCCGCGTAGGCCGGGCCGATGCCACGGCCGGTGGTGCCGATCTTCCGCTTGCCGAGGAATCGTTCCGACACCTTGTCGAGGGTCGTGTGATACGGCGTGATCAGATGGGCGTTACCGCTGATCAGCAGCTTGGACGTATCGACGCCGCGGTCAGCCAGTCCGCTCAGCTCGGAGAGCAGAACCGCGGGGTCCACGACGACGCCGTTACCGATGACCGGGGTACACCCGGGCGAGAGGATTCCGGACGGGAGGAGGTGCAGCGCGTACTTCTGGTCGCCGACCACCACGGTGTGGCCCGCGTTGTTACCGCCCTGGTAACGCACTACGTAGTCCACCGAGCCGCCGAGCAGATCGGTGGCCTTTCCCTTGCCCTCATCACCCCACTGAGCACCGAGCAGCACAAGTGCGGGCACAGGCGTACACCCCTTCCGGGCGGGGCATGTCCAACGTGCGTGGTGACGTGCGCCACCACAAGAGCCGTCGAACCGGTGCCCCGGATAGACGAAGCCCCTGGCGCAACAGCGACAGGGGCTCTTGCACCGAGAGATTACCTGAGGAAGGACCGAGGTGTCGGCTCCAGATCCCCGGCCCCCTGCGCCGGACACCGTCCGGGGGCGCCCGCTGCTCATGGTCATCGACCCCCAGGCCCGGCGAACGGACGGGGAGTCGGTGCGGATCGCGAAAGATGTGCTGTGCGCGGGCGCGCAGACGAAAATCTGCCTGCCGGAAGGGCCGGAGGACGTCGAGCGGGCCCTGGCCCGCCGGGGCGCCCGCCGACCGGTGGTGGTGGGCGACGACCGCGCCCTGCTGCGCGTCGTGGAGCTGCTGCACCGGCGGCGGGAGCTGGCGGACGCGACGCTGTCGGTGGTCCCGGTCGGAGGCTCCGCGACGGTCGCCCTGGCCCATTCGCTCGGGGTGCCGACGGACGCGGTCACCGCCGCCCGTACGGTCCTCGGCGGGGTCGTGCGCCCGCGTGACCTGCTGGTGGACGAGAGCGGCGGGGTGGTTCTCGGGGGCCTGCGGATCCCCTCCGGCCTCGCCCCTCACGGTGCGCACGGGATGCCGGACGACGGATGCGGCGCGGCGAGTGGCCCGGAGGGGCACGGCCCGGGGTCGCGGGGCGGTGCGGTGGGGGGCGGTGCGGCGGGGGGCGTGGAGTGCCGCTGCGGGTCTGGGGGTCCTGGTGGCTCTGGTGGGTCTGGTGGGTCTGGTGGTCCTTCCGGTGGTTCGGGTGGTCCCGGTGGTTTTTCCAGCGGCCCCTGCGGCTCTTGTGGTTCCGGTGGTTCGGGCGGTCCCGGTGGTCCCTGCGACGCCTGCGCTTCCTACGACGCCCGCGGTTCCTGCGGTTCCTGCGGTTCCTGCGGTTCCTGCGGCCACGATCGCCACGACCACCGGAGTCGCGAGGGCGAGGACGGCGGGGGCCCGCCCGGCCACGATACGGAGGGCGACGGCCACCGGCCGTGGTGGACACCGGCGGCCCGTACCGCCCGTACCGCCCTGACGCTGCTCTCGCTCCCCATGATCGGGCTGGCCGGCGGCGCCCGGCGGCCGGCGCATCCGCCGCCGCAGCGGCTGCGGATCGAGGCGGACGGGGTGCTGCTGACCGATCTGGACCGGCCGGTGGAACGGGTCTCGGTCTCGACGGCCGCACCGGGCGGCGGGCTGGCCGAGGTCGTCGTCCATCCGCACGCGGCGGACGGCCCGCTGCGCACCCGGGCGCGGGCCGTCACCGTCTCCGGCCAGGACTTCCGCTATCACGCGGACGCGCTGATCCGGGGCCCGGTCCGCAGCCGGACGTGGACGGTCCTGGCGGAGGCGTGGAGCCTCATGCTGCCGCACCGTCCTTGAGCACCGCTCGCGCCACCACGGTGCGGAACGCCCACCGCCAAACCGCGCCGGGCACGCCCGCCAACGTGCCGTCCGACTGGACGGCACGACGGCACGACGGCACGACGAGGCTGCCGCCGCTCCCAGCGGCACGCCACCGCGCGGAAGGCACGGCACCGCCGGGCGGAGACCACGACCGGCGCCGGACCCACCGGCACCGCACGCCCCCGGGACCGCACCCCGCACCCCCGGACCGCACACCACACCGCACGCCCCGGGACCACAGGCCCCCGGACCGCGCCACGCATCGCCGCACCGCACGCCCCCGGGGCCGCACCGCGCATCGCCGGACCGCACCGCACCGCAGCGTCCCCGGAC
>NZ_BBOX01000575.1 GCF_001553455.1 Streptomyces hygroscopicus subsp. hygroscopicus | reverse complement strand
GCCGTACCCGGGCCGCCGGGGGCCGGGCGGCTGCCCGCGCCCGCGGGGGAGCCGGGGCCGGCCCCGTCCGCTTCGGGGGAGGGCGAGGGGATGGCGGTGAGGCCGGGCGTGGTCCAGGGGCCGGTCCGGAACGGGTCGAGGGGCACCGCGTAGCTCGCGGAGAAGCCGAGCCGTGCGGCCACCTCGCGGTGGCGCGGGTCGAGGTCGGCCTCGCCCGGGATATCGGGGTGGGTGACATCGGCGCGCCGCTCACCGCCCGGTTCGGGCAGCCCGTCGAGGAGATGGCCGGCGGAGGCGGAGCCGCGCGGGATGGTCTCGATCTGGCCGAGGTCGGCGTGGCCGAGCCCGAGCCCGACGGTGGTCACCGGGCCCAGCCCGTCGGCCGGTTCGAGCGCGACGAGCCCGCGCCGGGCGCCGACCAGGGCCGCGCCCGCGCGCAGCAGTTCGTGGAGCGCGTCGTCGAGCGTGTCGGTCCGGACCAGCCGCTCGGTGAGTTCATGAAGGGTGGTGAGATCCGACACCCAGCCCGCGAGCCGGTCCTGCACACCGGAGTTGGGGGCGACCAGGGGTGAGTCGACGGAGTCGGCAGTTTGAGTGGGCGCGGGGAGGGAAGGATCGATTCCAGCCACTTTCGGCGCGTGAGGCGGGTTCATGGCCCGCTGCTTTCGCCCGCCGGGCCCGGCTCGCTCAATAGCATCGCAAACCCCCTGTCGTGCTGCGCCGCTACTGTGCCGCTACTGTCTCCAGATGTACACGGACCGGAGAGGCGATGTCCAGCATCGTCCCGGTCGTCTTGTTGGTGTCTGTGGGGAATTGAACTTGGCCGAAAAAAAGTCATTAGGCTGCGCCTTCGAGGTCGACTGACGTCGTTCGACAGCGCGTCGTCTCCACCGCGGCGGGTACACATCGGAGAGGGGCAGGACGGGGGCAGTTCGGATCGCCCCGGAACCCCGCGGCCGGTCCAGGCGTCATAGACCACAAGGGCCGCGCCCATCCCCGAGTGGCGAGGAAGGCACCAACCAGGACGGCAAGCGCCATGCGCCCGCCACCTCTCGCCACGTTCCACGCTCGGCCTGCGGCGTGATGCGCTGCCTTGTACGCGCAGTGACTTGTGATCCACCTGCTGTGACGGGCCGAACGATGCCGGACAGCGCCACGTAGTGCCAAGTGAAGTGCCATCTGAAGTGCGATGTAGTGCGACGGACAGCCCTCGGCGTTAACGGAAAGGAACGAGCGCACATGCGCGAGATCCTCGGAAGGCGACGCAAGTTCTCGCTGCGGCGCGGCGCGCGGTCGCCGTTGCTGCGCGCGGCGCTCACCTGCGCCACCGAGTGGCAGTGGCCCGTGGTCCCGGGCGCCGGACTCAGGTCCGGCGGCGGGCGGCTCCGGGTGTGCGGCTGCCCCGACCCGGAGTGCGCGGTCCCGGGCGGTCATCCGTTCGATCCCGTTCTCCTCGCCGCCACCACCGACGCGCGGATGGTGCGCTGGTGGTGGACGAACCGGCCCACCGCGCCCCTCCTGCTGGCCACCGGCGGCACCGCGCCCTGCGCGGTGAGCCTGCCGGCGGTCGCCGGAGCGCAGGCGCTGGCGGTCTTCGACCGGGCGGGGATCCGGCTCGGCCCGGTGGTCGCCACCCCCACCCGCTGGTCGCTGCTGGTGGAGCCGTACTCCCTGGAGGAGCTCGGTGACCTGCTGAACCAGCAGGACTGGGTGCCCAGCTCGCTGCGGTTCCACGGCGAGGGCGGCTATCTGGTCCTGCCGCCGTCCCAGACGGGCCCCGGGCGGGTGCGCTGGGAGCGGCCGCCGCTGCGCCGCTCCGGGCGGCCCTGGCTGCCCCAGGTGGCCACGGTGGTGGACGCCTTGGTCGAGGCGAGCACCAGCGCGCCCGACGGTGGCAGCCGGCTCGCCTACTGAGGGCGGGCCCCGGGCGCGGGGGTTCGGGGACCGCTGAGCGCGACGCCCGCGGTTGTGTGAGGGCTCGGAGGCCGGGATGACCGCCCGGACTCCGGGCCCGGTCTTTTTTTCGGGGCGCGGGAACTGGCGCGGGACTTCCCGGGGGCTCAGGCGCAGGCTGTTTCGCAGGGCTCGGGCGGGTTTCCCGAAGGGCCCAGGCGGGTTTTCCGGAGGCTCGGGCGCGGGGTCAGGCGCAGGCTGTTTCGCAGGGCTCGGGCGGGCTTCCCCAAGACCCGGGCCAGGGTCAGGCGCAGGCCGTTTCGCAGCGCCCAGGGGGCTTCCCGAAGGACCCAGGCGGGCTTCCCGAAGGCTCGGGCGCAGGGCCTCTCGCAGGGTCAGGCGCAGGCCCTCTCGCGGCGCTCAAGGGCTCCCCCGGCCCCCCGGCCCTCCGGGGCCGAGGCCCGGGCGCGGGGTCGGGTACGGGGAGCGGAGCCAGGTATCAGGCTGTGGGGCCCTCGGCTGCGCGTTTTCGCGTTCCGGTAGCAACTCCCGTGGCGCTGCGGCCCGTTGGTCCGTACCATCACCGGATCGCCTCGCGCGCCGCCGTCCGGACGCGGACATGGAAGCGCCCGGTCGCTGGCGACGGGGGATGCACCAGCGACCGGGCTTTTAGAACCGTAACAAGAGATCGGCCGTTAGCAAATTCGATCGCGGATTTCCGGACGCCTATTTGCAGGGCGTAACGGTGAGTTGTGAGCAGTGTCACGTCTTCCGGTGGCGCCCTCCGGTCCTTTCGGCGACCGTCAGCTCAGCGTCACCTGACGGTTGGTGAGACCGCCCCGGGCGCGCCGCTGCTCGGGCGTCAGGGGGGCGTCGGAGGCGAGCGCCTCCGCGAGCCGCTCGGCGAGGGCCACGGCCGGCTTCTCGGTGTCCTCGGCGCCCATCCCGCGCGGCAGGTCCCACACCGGCACCGTGAGCCCGTGGGCCCGGAAGGAGCCCACCAGCCGGGTGTTCTCGCCGAGCGAGGAGGCACCCGCGGCGTGCAGCCGGGCGAGCGCGTCGAGCAGCTTCTCCTCGGGGTGGGACATCACCCAGCGCAGGTGGTTCTTCTCGGGCGTCTCGCACCAGTAGGCGGCCTCCACGCCGGTGAGCCGGGCGGTGGGGATCGCGGCCGCGTTGGCCCGTTCCAGGGACGCGGCGACCTCTCCGGTCGCGTTCGCGGCGTCCTCGAGCCAGAACTCGAACCCCTCGTGCAGAGTCGGCGAGAAAGTGCCCTTCGGGTCGAGCAGGTCCTGGAGCCGCGGACCGTCGCCCGGCGCCCGCTCGGCGGCCACCGGGGTGCCCGGCTCGGCGGTCAGCGCCCGGCGCAGGGTGTCGGCCAGGTCCCGGCTGATGTCGCCGGAGGGGGTGTCGTTCTGCAGGCCGAGCAGCACGGCGCCGTTGTCGCGGCGCAGCGCGGGCCACGCCATGGGCAGCACGGTCGCCAGGGTGACCGACGGAACCCCCTCGGGCAGCCCCTCGGCGAGGGTCAGCTCGACGGTGGCGGCGGGCACCAGCTCGCGCAGGGCCACCCAGTCGCATTCGCCGGGGAGGCCCGCGAAGGGGCGCTGCACCAGCTCGGTGACGGCGTGTGCGGCTTCGCGGCCGTGACAGGCTTTGTAGCGACGGCCCGAACCGCACGGGCAGGGCTCCCGGGCGCCCACCACAGGGATCTCGCCGGCGGCGACCTGTGGGCCTGTGGCCTTCGTCTGGGGGCGGCGCTTCTTGGCCATGGTGAGGCTGTCTCCCGATCGTGCGGCTCAGGGCTTGCTCGTACGCCCGTGACGGTCTGCGTACGGCCGCGGCGATGCTCTGACGGCTCTTACGGCGCGTACGACTGGTACGGGCGCGAGCCTAGCCCTTTGGCCGAACCTCGTCGGCTCCATGAGCCGCGTCGGCCTACGCGAGCTCGTCCAGATCGGCGAAGTCCAGCTCGCGATCGAAATCGGGGTCGATGTTCGTGTCGATGTTCGTGTCGGCGTTCGGGTTGATGTTCGGATTGATGCCCGTGTCGATGCCCGTGTCGATGCGTGAGCCCAGAGCCGCGTCGAGACCGGCGCCGAGATTCGCCTGGAGGCCCGGCCCCAGCCCGGAGGTCAGCTCCGCGCCCAGATCGGCCGAGAGATCCGATGGAATCCTGACACTGCGGGAGAAACCGTCATCAGGCGGGAGGAGAGCCCATACGGTGACTTCGCCGACATCGTCCCGTACGCCCCAGTCGTCGGCCAGCGAGGTGATGATGTTCAGTCCGCGACCGCCGCGGGCGGTGACCGAAGGATTGGCCGGAAGTGGCCTTGTGGGTCCTCCGCCATCGGTCACTTCGACCGTCAGCCGGTCCTCCTTGTCGACACTCCATGCAGCCCGCACCGTGCCGCCACCATGGCCGGAGCGCCATGGGCTACCGTGCCGCCATGCGTTGCTGAGCAGTTCTGAAAGGATCAATACAGCGTCGTCTATGACCGAATCCGATACCCCAGTCCTGCCCAAATCGCCACGCAACCACTGTCTTGCCGCGCGGACGCCCGCAGGACCATGGGGTACGGCCATGGTCGACGACGTCGGCACCTGCCGTGCCACCACCAATGCCACCCCCGAGACCTCCTTAGCCCCACGCCACGGGATGGATGCCCCGCGGTATTGGAGCGGAAACCGGCCAAGTGGCATCGTGTGACGCACTCGTCACGATCGAATACGTACCGAACGCGCCGGTGCACGCCTTGTAATGCCCATTATCAGCGTCCGAGTTGGGACAGTACCCGTTTGGGGCGATTGGTGATCAGTGCGTCGACCCCGAGGCGGACGCACAGGTCGACGTCCTTCGGATCGTCGACGGTCCATACGTGCACTCGGTGCCCCTCGCGCTGCAGCCGCGCCACATAGTCGGGGTGGTTCCGTACGATCCGGATGCTCGGCCCCGCGATCCGCACCCCGGGCGGCAGCTGCCCGTCCCGGTGGCGCGGCAGGACGAACTGCATCAGGTAGACGGTGGGGATGGCGGGGGCCCCGCTGTGGATCCGGTGCAGCGAGCGCGCCGAGAAACTCATCACACGGACGGGTGAAGGTTCGCCGGGCGGCGGCGTGTCCAGGCCGTACCGGCGCAGCAGCGCGAGCAGCCGGTCCTCCACCTGCCCCGCCCACCGGGTGGGGTGCTTGGTCTCGATCGCCAGTTCGATCCGGCGTCCGGCGTCGGCGACGAGCTCCAGGAGCCGTTCCAGAGTGAGGACGGAGACGCTGTCGCGGCTGTCGCGGTCCGGCTCCTCCTTGTCGGTGGCCCGGCCCTTCCACGAGCCGAAATCCAGCGCCGCCAGGTCGGACAGCTCCAGCGCCGAGACCGCGCCCCGGCCGTTGGACGTGCGGTTGACGCGGCGGTCGTGGACGCAGACCAGATGGCCGTCGGCGGTCAGCCGGACATCGCATTCCAGGGCGTCGGCGCCGTCCTCGATCGCCTTGCGGTAGGCGGCCAGGGTGTGCTCGGGGGCGTCCTCGGAGGCCCCGCGGTGGGCCACGACGGAGACGGTGTGCGGGCCGGGGCGGCTGTCCCGGGCAGGGCGCGCATAGGTCACCGCGTTATGGTGCCACCGCCCGGTGCGAGCCGGTGGACGCGGCCCCTCCGTTCGTTCGCACGGAATGGCGGTAGGGCGAAATGTCCGGGATAAAGGGTGGTAGTCCGCAGGACCACCGCTCCTTACGGCGGTCTGACGCGCTGTGGGAAAAGCTGACGGCGGTAAGACGTACACATGGGCCGTCGAGAAAATCTGTCGTGCACCTGAGGAGAGAGCTGTGAGCACCGAGAACGAGGGCTCTGCCGTTCCGCCCGCGCCCGGGCCGCATCCGGCCCCTCCGGCGCCGCACCCGAACCCGGCGGTGCCGCCCGCGCCGGACTACGAGCCCACCGCGGGCGCGCGGCCCGCCGCCCCGGACGCGCCAATAGGCACGCCCGACGCCGCAGAGCCGTCGGGAGCCGCCGGCCCCGCGTCACCGGCCGCGCCCCCCGCCCAGCCC
>NZ_BBOX01000574.1 GCF_001553455.1 Streptomyces hygroscopicus subsp. hygroscopicus | reverse complement strand
GGCGGCCCGTGGCCGGGGGCGACGGGCGCCCCGGACACGAGGCGGCCGGAGCGCCCGGCGCGCGGGGGGTGCGGGACGCGCCCGCGCTCGGGGACGAGGAGCGGCGGCGGCTGCTGACCGGGGCGCACCACGACCCGCACGCGCTGCTCGGCGCCCACCCCGTGCGCGGCGGTGTGCTCTTCCGGGCCTTGCGCCCGTACGCCCGGTCGGTGACCGTCACCGCCGCCGGGCTGCGGGCCCGGCTGCGGGCCGAAGGGGACGGGCTGTTCTCCGGGGTGCTGCCGCTCGCGGAGATCCCCGATTACCGGCTGCTCGTGACGTACCAGGACGCCGAGCTGGAGCTGCACGACCCGTACCGCTTCCTGCCCGCCCTCGGCGCGTTCGATCTGCACCTCATCGGCGAGGGCCGCCACGAGGAGCTGTGGCGGGCGCTGGGCGCGCATCCGATGACCCACCAGGGCGTGCCCGGCACCCGTTTCACCGTCTGGGCGCCCAACGCCCTCGGCGTGCGGCTGACCGGCGACTTCAGCTACTGGGACGGCACCGCCCTGCCGATGCGCTCGCTCGGCGGCAGCGGCGTGTGGGAGCTGTTCCTGCCCGGGGTCGGCGAGGGGGCGCTCTACAAGTTCGAGATCACCCGGCCCGACGGCGGCCACTCGCTGCGCGCCGACCCGATGGCGCGGCGCACCGAGTGCCCGCCCGCCACCGCCTCCGTCGTCCACGCCTCGCACCACCGCTGGGGCGATGACGCGTGGATGGCCCGCCGGGAGCGCGGACGCGTCCATGAGCTGCCGTTCTCCGTCTACGAGGTGCATCTGCCGTCCTGGCGGCCGGGACTGACCTACCGCCAGCTGGCCGAGCAGCTCCCGGCGTACGTGAAGGACCTCGGCTTCACCCATGTCGAGCTGATGCCGGTGGCCGAGCACCCCTTCGGGGGCTCCTGGGGCTACCAGGTCACCGGTTTCTACGCGCCCACGGCCCGGCTGGGCACCCCCGACGACTTCAAGTACCTGATCGACGCGCTGCACCGGGCGGGCATCGGGGTGCTGGTGGACTGGGTGCCGGCGCACTTCCCCAAGGACGACTGGGCGCTCGCGGAGTTCGACGGCCGTCCGCTGTACGAGCCCGCCGATCCGCTGCGGGCCGAGCATCCCGACTGGGGCACGCTGGAGTTCGACTACGGCCGCGCCGAGGTGCGCAACTTCCTGGTCGCCAACGCCGTGTACTGGTGCGAGGAGTTCCACGTCGACGGCCTGCGGGTGGACGCCGTCGCCTCGATGCTCTACCTCGACTACTCCCGCGAGCCCGGCCGGTGGACGCCCAACGCGCACGGCGGCCGGGAGAACCTGGACGCGGTCGCCTTCCTCCAGGAGATGAACGCGACCGTCTACCGCCGCTGCCCGGGTGTGGTCACCATCGCCGAGGAGTCGACCGCATGGGACGGGGTCACCCGCGCCACCCACCACCGGGGCCCCAGCGGCTTCGGCGGCCTCGGCTTCGGGCTGAAGTGGAACATGGGCTGGATGCACGACTCGCTGGGCTACCTGGCGCATGAGCCGGTGCACCGCAAGCACCACCACCACGAGATGACCTTCTCGATGGTCTACGCGTACAGCGAGAACTACGTGCTGCCCATCTCGCACGACGAGGTGGTGCACGGCAAGCGGGCGCTGGTGTCGAAGATGCCCGGCGACTGGTGGCAGCGGCGCGCGGACCACCGCGCCTACCTCGGCTTCATGTGGGCCCATCCGGGCAAGCAACTGCTCTTCATGGGGCAGGAGTTCGCCCAGGGCGCCGAGTGGTCGGAGGCCCATGGGCCCGACTGGTGGCTGCTGGACCCGTCGTACTCCGCCGAGCCGGACCACCGGGGCGTGCGCGATCTGGTCCGCGATCTGAACCGGGTGTACGCGGCCACGCCGGCGCTGTGGCAGCGGGACACCGACCCCGAGGGCTTCTCCTGGGTCGAGGGCGATGCCCGTGAGGACAACGTCTTCGCCTTCCTCCGGTTCGACGCCGGCGGCTCGCCGCTGCTGGCCATCAGCAACTTCTCCCCGGTGGTCCGCCATGAGTACCGCATCGGGGTTCCGGAGACGGTGCCGGTGTGGCGCGAGGTGCTGAACACCGACGACCGGCGCTACGGCGGCAGCGGCGTCGGCAACTCCGGGCCGCTGAAGGCGGAACCCACGGGGTGGCACGGCCACCCGGCCTCCGTGCTGCCGGTGCTGCCACCGCTGGCCACGATCTGGCTGCGGCCGGCCTGAGCGCTCGCGGCGGTGCGCGGCCGTGCCCGAAAGCCCGGTACGAGGGCCCGTTTGCGCATATCGTGCGCAAACGATTGACGCTGGGTGCGGGTGCGCCTAAAGAGAGGGGTGAGAGCGCTCTCACCCCCCTTCTGGAGGTCCCCCCATGCGCATCCGCCGCCACCGTCTCAGATCCACCCTCGCCGCGCTGACCGCCACGGCGCTGGCGCTCCTCGGAGCGGCCACCGCCCGTGCCGACATACCCTCGGTGCCCGACTGGACCCTCCAGTGGGGCGACGACTTCAACGGCGCCGCGAACACCCTCCCCTCCTCCGCCAACTGGCAGATCGACACCGGTCACAACTACCCCGGCGGCCCCGCCAACTGGGGCACCGGTGAGGTGCAGAGTTACACCAACTCCACCAGCAACCTCAGCCTCGACGGCAACGGCAACCTCCGCATCACCCCGCTCCGCGACGGCGCCGGCAACTGGACCTCGGCGCGCATCGAGACCAAGCGGGCCGACTTCAAGGCGCCGGCCGGCGGCGTGCTGCGCGTCGAGGGCCGGATCCAGATGCCGAACGTGACCGGGAGCGCCGCCCTCGGCTACTGGCCGGCCTTCTGGGCGCTGGGCAGCCCCTACCGGGGCAACTACCAGAACTGGCCGGGGATCGGCGAGTTCGACTTCATGGAGAACGTCAACGGCGTCAACTCCGTCTGGGCCACCCTGCACTGCGGCACCAACCCCGGCGGCCCGTGCCAGGAGACCAGCGGCATCGGTGCCAGCCGCGTCTGCCCCGGCGCCAGCTGCCAGTCCGCGTTCCACACCTACCGCTTCGAATGGGACCGCTCCACCTCGCCCAACGCCTTGCGCTGGTACGTGGACGGCGTGCAGTTCCACAGCGTCAGCCAGAACCAGGTCGACGCCGCCACCTGGTCGAACATGACCGACCACGCGGGCTACTTCCTGCTCCTCAACGTGGCGGTCGGCGGCGGCTTCCCGGACGGGGTCCAGGGTTCCCGCACGCCCACCGCCGCCACCGAGCCCGGCCACCCCATGCTCGTCGACTACGTGGCGGTGTGGACCCGGGGCGGAGGCGGCGGCACCGACCCCGGCGGCTCCGCCACCCAGTACCTGCGCACCGGCGGCGCCCTCGGCGACGCGGCGTCGGCCGGCTCGGCGCCCCTGGCCTCGGCCGGCGGCACCAACCACGACGGCACGCCGTACCAGCCGCAGACCTTCGTCTCGTCCGGGATCACCAGGACCTACAACGGCGGCTCGACCGCCTTCGACCTGTTCGTGGACGCGGGGACCACGGTCGCCAACGGGACCCAGGCGAGGGTCAGCTACGACTTCACCGGCGACGGGACCTGGGACCGCACGGAGACCTACCAGTACTTCGCCACCGACCCGGTGCCGGGCTATGAGCACTACACCCAGGCCCGGGGCCTGAAGTCCACCACCGGCTCGGCGCTGGCCAACCTCAGGGGCGGCAAGGTCCGGGTCGAGGTCTGGAACGCGATCGGCAACGGCACCAGCACCCTCGGCACCGGCAACCAGTCCTTCGTGCGCATTCCGTTCAACTGACCGACCGGAGGCCGCCGCGCCCCACGCTCCACGCCCCGCGCCCCGCGCCCCCGTCAGCCGTCGGGCCCGCCCAGCCGGGTGAGCCCGTCCCGGACCCGGTGGGCGTCGGGGTGGCCGAGGGAGTCGAAGCGGGTCAGGGCCTGCTGCCAGCTGCGGCGGGCCCCGGCCCGGTCCCCGGCGGCCAGCTGCGCGCTGCCGAGCCGGTACAGGGACTCGGCCTCCCGGACCCGCTCGCCCCGGCCGCGCCGCAGCTCCACGGCGTGCCGGTAGCAGCTGATGGCCTGTTCGTGGTCGCCGACGTGGCTGTGGGCGTAGCCGAGGCTGTCCCAGGCCGCGGACTCGCCGCGCCCGTCGCCCGTCTCCCGGAGCATGTTCAGCGCCTTCTCGCAGTGGGCGAGGGCCTGCTGGAAGTCGCCCAGCTTGGCGTACGCCCAGCCGACGTTGTTCAGGGCGTACGCCTCACCGCTGCGGTGGTCCGCCGCCCGGTACAGCTTCAGGGCGCGCATCGCGTGGTGCAGCCCCTCGTCATGGCGGCCCTCCCGCTCGCAGACCAGGTTGAGCGCGACGTGGACCAGGGCCTGGCCGACCTCGTTGCCGGACTCGCGGTGCAGGTTCAGGGCGCGCACCAGATGGCCGCGGGCCCGGTCGTAGCGTCCCATCCGCAGATCGGCGAGGCCCAGGCCGTGGCAGGCGTGGGCCTGACCGGTGAGGTCGCGGGCGCGGTGGGCCGCGCCCAGGGCGATCCGGTGCACGGCGCGCTGGTCGTGCCAGTGGCCGAACTGGTCCAGGAACTCCGCCAGCGACCAGGCCAGCTGCCAGGCATGGGTCTCGAATCCGGTCTCCGCGGCCTGCTGGAGCGCCGCGATCAGCACCGGATGGGTCAGGACGAACCAGATCAGCGCCTGGCCGTGCCCGGTGAACTCGCCGACGCTGACCCCGGGCTGGACCGGTTCCGGGGCGATCGGCTCCCGGTGCGGGGTGAAGGCCACCCCGGCGGCGAGGGCGGTGTGCAGATAGTGGTCGAGCACCCGGTGCAGCGCGGCGCGGCGCTCGTCCTCCGCGTCGTACGCCTGGGTCAGCTCCATGGCGTAGGCGCGCAGCAGATCGTGGCAGCCGTACTGGCCGGGGGCGCGCTCGGTGATCAGATGGGCCCGGGTCAGCTGGACCAGCAGCCGGCGCGCCTGCGGTACGGAGATCCCCACCAGGCTGGCGGCGGCGGGGGCCGCGATATCGGCACCCGGGTGGACACCCAGCAGCCGGAACAGCCGGGCGGCGTCGGTGCCCAGCGCGTGGTACGACCAGGAGAAGACGGCCCGGACGTCGGTGGTGGCGTCGCCGCCCTCGAACGCGTCGAGGCTGCCGCGGGCGTCGCGCAGCTCCGCGGCGAGCGCCTCCAGGCCGAAGCGGGGATGGGTGGCGGCGCGGGCGGCCACGATGGCGAGCGCCAGCGGCAGCCCGGCACACACCGTGATCACGTCCTCCACGGCCCGCGGTTCGGCGGCCACCCGCTCGGCGCCCACCCGGCTGATCAGCAGATCGCGCGCCTCGGCGCGGTCGAGCAGCTCCAGCGGCAGCGGCTGGGCCTGCTCGGCGACGACCAGGCTGGTCAGCTCGTTGCGGCTGGTCAGCACCACCAGACAGCCGGGGGAACCGGGCAGCAGCGGGCGCACCTGCTCGGCGTCCCGGGCGTTGTCGAGCAGGATCAGCATCCGGCGGTCGGCCACCAGGCTCCGGTACAGGGCGGTCTGCGCCTCGACGGTCGCGGGGATCAGGTGGGCGGGCACCTGGAAGGCGTCCAGGAAGCCCCGGACCGCCTCGGCCACGGTCATGGCCGAGCCGGTGGGGCCGAAACCGCGCAGGTTCACATAGAGCTGGCCGTCGGGGAACCGGTCGCGGACCCGATGAGCCCAGTGCACCGCGAGGGTCGTCTTGCCGAGGCCGCCGCTGCCCGCGATCACGGTGATCACCGCGGCGGTGGGCGCCCGTCCCCCGCCCCCGCCCCCGCCCTCGCCCGAGCCCGCGCGCAGCAGGGCGTCCAGCCCGGCCAGTTCGCGCTCGCGGCCGGTGAAGTGGGCGACGTCGGAGGGGAGTTGCTGCGGTACGGCGACGGGCGGGGCGGTGACGGGCGCGGGGGCAGTGGCGGGCGCGGGCGCGGTGACGGGCGGGGGCGCGG
>NZ_BBOX01000573.1 GCF_001553455.1 Streptomyces hygroscopicus subsp. hygroscopicus | reverse complement strand
TCCTCCGGCGTGGTCGCCATCTCCGGCGCCTGCTCCAGGATCACATGCGCGTTCGTCCCACTGACGCCGAAGGAGGAGACCCCGGCCCGGCGGGCGTGTCCGGTCTCCGGCCAGGGCCGTGCCTCGGTGAGCAACGACACCGCACCCTGCGACCAGTCCACCTTGGTGGTGGGCTGATCCGCGTACAGCGTCCTGGGCAGTACGCCGCGTCGCATCGCCAGCACCATCTTGATGACACCGGCCACGCCCGCCGCCGCCTGCGCATGCCCGATGTTCGACTTCAACGACCCCAGCCACAGCGGGTTTTCGGCGGCGCGCTCCTGGCCGTAGGTGGCCAGCAGGGCCTGGGCCTCGATGGGGTCGCCGAGCGCGGTGCCGGTGCCGTGCGCCTCGACCGCGTCCACATCGGCCGGTGACAGTCCGGCGTTCGCCAGAGCCTGCCGGATCACCCGTTCCTGGGAGGGGCCGTTGGGGGCGGTCAGGCCGTTGCTCGCCCCGTCCTGGTTCACCGCCGTGCCCCGGATCACGGCCAGCACCTCGTGGCCGTTGCGGCGGGCGTCCGACAGCCGCTCCAGCAGCACCAGCCCGACGCCCTCGGACCAGTTGGTGCCGTCCGCGCCCTCGCCGAAGGACTTGCAGCGCCCGTCCCGGGCCAGCCCCCGCTGCCGGGAGAACTCGATGAACGACGTGGGCCGGCTCATCACCGCGACGCCCCCGGCGAGGGCCAGCGAGCACTCGCCCGTACGCACCGCCTGTACCGCCAGGTGCAGCGCCACCAGCGACGACGAGCAGGCCGTGTCCACGGTGACCGCGGGCCCGGTCAGGCCCAGCGTGTAGGCCACCCGCCCGGAGACGACGCTTCCGGCGCTGCCCACGCCGAGGTGTCCCTCCAGGCCCTCCGCCGCGGCCCCGGCGTCGGTCCCGTAGTCGTGGTACATCACTCCGCTGAACACGCCGACGTCGGTGCCGTGCAGCGAACTCGGGTCGATGCCGGCGTTCTCGAACGTCTCCCACGCGGTTTCCAGCAGCAGCCGCTGCTGCGGGTCCATCGCCAGCGCCTCGCGGGGCGAGATGCCGAAGAAGGCGGCGTCGAACCCGCCCGCGTCGGTGAGGAAACCGCCCTCGCGCACATAGGACGTGCCCACGGCGTCCGGATCGGAGTCGAACAGCCCGGCCAGGTCCCAGCCCCGGTCCTCGGGGAACCCGGTGATCGCGTCCCGGCCGTCGGCCACCAGTCGCCACAGGTCCTCGGGCGTGGCGACCTCGCCCGGGAGGTGGCAGCCCATGGCCACGATGGCCACCGGCTCGTCGGACACCCCGCGCGCCCGCACCGGCGCCCGCTCGGCCCGCGTCCCGGTGACCTCCCGCACCAGGTGCTCCGCCAGCGCGTCGGGGGTCGGATGGTCGAAGACCACCGTGGCGGCGAGCCGGGCCCCGGTGGCCGCGTTCAGCCGGTTCCGCAGCGCCACCGCGGTCAGCGAGGTGAAGCCGAACGCGCTGAACGCCTGGTGGGGGTCGATCTCCTCGGCCGAGCCCAGCCCCAGTACAGCCGTGGCGTGTTCGCGCACCAGTGCCAGCGCCGTGTGGCGGCGGCCGGAGTCGTTCTCGGTGGCCAGCCGCCGCCGGAACTCCGCGACGGCGGGCTCGTCCGCCGTGGGTGCGCCGGCCGGCGCGTCCACCAGCTGGCGCAGTACCGCGGGCACCGGCTCGCCGCCCCGCAGTCCGGTGGCGCTCGGCCTGAGCAGCACCAGCGGGCCCTGGTCGGCGGTCAGTGCCGCGTCGAACATGGCCAGCGCCTCGGACAGGGGAACGGCTTCGGCCACCGGCGCCGTGCCGCCCTCGCCCGGCAGCGGACCCCAGGCCAGCGCCAGCCCGCCCAGCCCGGCCGCCCGGCGCCGCCGCACCAGGGCCTCGGCGAACTGGCCGGACGCCGCCCGGTCCGGGCGGCCCGGCGAGCCCAGTACCCCCGCGGCGGAGGTGACGACGGCGAACAGCGCCGGGGCGGCCCCCCGGGTCCGCTCGTCCAGATGCGTCAGGCTCCGCAGCGCCGCGTCCAGCGACCGTTCCGGGACCGGCTCCTCGATGTGCACCGCGGCGGTCACCGGCCGGTCCTGTGCGGCCAGCACCGAGTCCAGCGCCGCCCGGTCGGCCGGGTCGCACACGGCCATCGAGACCTGGGCCCCGGCCCGCGCCAGCTCGGTCCGCAGCGCGGCCGCGGCCTCTTCCGGCAGACCGTTCGTGCTGAGCAGCAGCAGGTGCCGGGCGCCGTACGCGGTCACCAGATGGCGGGCCAGCGCGGTGCCACGGGCGGTGTCGCCACCGGTGATGACGGCCAGTCCGTCCGGGTCCAGGGCCGGGGCGGGCTCCGGTTCCGCGGGGACCGAGACCCGGGTCAGACGCGGCACCAGCAGCACTCCGGTGCGCACCGCGGCCTGGTCGTGCCCGTCCTCGACGGCGCGCGGCAGCGCGGCCTCCCGGCCGTCCTCCCCGTCCAGGTCCACCAGCGTCAGCCGGCCGGGATACGCGGCCTGCACCGACCGCACCACACCCCACAGCGCCGCCGCCGGCGGCTCCGGTGCCTCCTCCGCGGAGCCGGTGGCCACCGCACCCGTGGTGGCCACCACGATCCGCGCCCCGGCCAGCCGGTCGTCGGCCAGCCAGGCGCTCAGCCGGGCCGCCAGCCGGTCGGCGTGGTCACCGGCCGTGCCCCCGGCGTCCTGGGGAAGGTCCGGCGCCGTGCCCCCGGCGTCCTGTGGAAGGTCCGCCGTCGTGTCCCCGGCCGCCTCGGCAGAGCCCGCCACGGGCGCCACTACGATCACATCCGGGGCCGGGCCGCCGTCCTCCAGCGGGTCGGCCACCACCCGCGCGTCCACCCCGGCGGCCCGCAGCCCCGCCGCGAGGCCGAGTCCGTCGCCGTCCGCCAGCGCCCAGGTTCCGGTCCCGGCCGGGGCGTCCGGCAGCGCGGACTGCGGAACCCAGTCCAGCCGCAGCAGCGCGTCGTACTGGCCGCTTCCGGCGGCCCGCAGCCGTGCGGGCAGCTCCAGCAGCACATGCCGGGTGATCTTCCCCGACGCGGTGCGCGGCACCCGCGCGATCTCGTAGATCTCCTCCGGGACCTTGAAGTACGACAGCCGTTCGCGGCACGTGGCCAGCAGCTCCGACGGGTCGAAACCGTCCGGGCCGGGCACCACGAAGGCCACCGGCACCTCGCCGAGCACCCCGTGCGGCTTGCCCACCACGGCCACGTCCGCCACCCCGGGCACGGTGCGCAGCACCGCCTCGACCTCACCGGGGTGGATGTTCTCCCCGGCGCGGATGATGAGTTCCTTGATCCGGCCGGTCACCGTGCAGAACCCGGCCTCGTCGCGGCGGCCGAGGTCCCCGGTGCGGTACCAGCCGTCGCGCAGCGCCGCGGCCGTCGCCTCCGGCTGGTTGTGGTACCCGGCCATGATGTTCGGCCCGGACACCCAGAACTCGCCCTCCTGCCCGGCCGGAACGTCGAGCCCGGTGTCCGGGTCCACCAGCCGCACCGTGAGCCCCGGCACCGGCAGCCCGCACGAACCCTCGACGCGCGGTCCGGTGGGCCAGTTCACCGCGATCGCGCCGCAGGTCTCGGTGGAGCCGTAGGCGTCGATGAGCGGCACCCCGAAGGTGCTCTCGAACGACCTGACCAGCTCGGCGGTGGCCACCGCCCCGCCCACGAGCGCGGCCCGCAGCTGCGGTGCGGCGAAGTCGTGCTCCCGCGCCGCCTCGATCAGGTGGTGATGGAGCGTCGGCACTCCGGCGACGAGGGTCGACCGGTCCTCGCGCAGCGCTTCCAGCACATCGGACGGGGAGACCCCGTCCACGATGCGGGTGCTGGCCCCGACGGCGGTCGTCGCCAGCAGGCAGACGATGTGCGAAAGGCTGTGGAACAGCGGGAGCGGCCACAGCACGCGGTCCTCGGCGGTCATCCCCGTCGCGGGTACGTAGCAGGCGGCCAGGGACCACAGGCAGCTGCGCTGAGTGGACAGCACACCCTTCGGCAGGCCCGTGGTGCCCGAGGTGTAGAGCATCCAGGCGACCTCGTCCAGCCCCAGGCCGTCCCGGGCCGGCAGGTCAGGTTCGGTGGCCGGCAGCGGCTCGAAGGCGACGAACCCGTCCGGCAGCGGGCCGTCCCCGGTCACCACCACCCTCAGCTCCGGGAACCGCTCCCGCAGCCGGTCGAACCGGTCGGCGTGGGCGACATCGGTGAGCACCAGCCGGGCGCCGCTGTCGGCGAGCAGATAGGAGAGTTCGGCGTCCGTGGAACGCGGATTGACCGGTACGGCGATGGCGTCCGCGCGCAGTACGCCGAAGTAACTCTCGATCATCTCGACGCGGTTGCCCAAGCAGATCATCGCGCGGTCGCCGGGGTGCAGCCGCAGCCCGGCGAGATGGCCCGCCAGCCGCCGGGTGCGGCGCTCGAGTTCGCGGTGGCTGACCGTGCGGTGGCCGTCGGAACAGGCCGGCTTGTCACCGAAGCGATCCGCGTTGGCCCGGAGCAGTTCGGGCACCGGCCGGATCAGGTCAGTCCGTAGCATGCCGCCACACCTCTCGGTTAAGCAGGCGCGCGGGAGGGGCGACCGGCCTGCGCGGGATCGACCCCTGCGCGGGACAGCCGCGCTCCGGTTGCGCGGCCTATGGGAAAGAAGGCCCGGGAGAGAAAGCACGAACGAGCTCAAAGGAGCTCGCTGCCGTCGGTGTGATTCTTGTTCCGGTTGCGCGCGGGCCGTCCCCTAAACATCCCCCTCATTCCCCCTGACCGAGGCCACCGTCACGGACCGCGCCGGTGTGACGGGCGCGGTCAGGGGGAGCCAGGGGGATGTTTAGGGGGCGGCCGGAACGCCGCCGGAACAAGAATCGGTCCGGTGACCGCACCGACCCCGGAGGAGATCGCATGCCGTCCACACTGCACACCGAGCCCGTGGCGACCGTCCTGGACGGGCTGCTGGAGGCCGAGCGGGAAGGCGACGCACGCGCCTTCGCCGAGACCGGCGTGACCGATCCCAAGTCCGCCTGGGCCGAACTGGACGCCGGACAGATGGCCGAGACGTTCAAGGACGCCTCCATGTCGGTGTCCAAGGAGGGCGGTGAGCTGCTCTACCTGCTTACCCGCGCGACCGGTGCGCGGACCGTCGTCGAGTACGGGACCTCTTTCGGCGTGTCCACCCTCTACCTGGCCAGCGCGGTGCGGGACAACGGCGGCGGGCAGGTGATCGGCACCGAGCTGCAGGCGGACAAGGTGGCCAAGGCGACGGAGGCCATCGCCGCCGCCGGTCTCTCCGACATCGCGAGCGTGCGCGGCGGCGACGCCCGGGAAACGCTGCGGGACCTGCCCGGACCGGTGGACCTCCTGCTGATGGACGGCTGGCCGAACCTCAACCGGCAGGTGCTCCAGCTGGTGGAGCCCCGGCTGCGCAAGGGCGCGCTGGTGCTGGTGGACGACATGGACATGGAGTTCGGCTTCGACATACACCGTGAGATGCGGGAGTACCTGGCCGACCCGGCGAACGGCTACCTCTCGCTGCGCCTGGGCGTCGCCCACGGAATCCTGGCGGGCGTGCGGCTCGGTTAGGGCGTGTTTCGGTCCCGCCTGCCCCGCGACGCCTGGCACGCGCGCTCGCTGCGTTGTCGGGATCGTCCGAGTAGGCCCGCCCCCAGACTCCGTCCGGGAGGTGCCCCCGCGAGGACGACCCTCCGCCTTGCGATCGCACGCGCCCCCAGCTACCGCTGGGAGGTGCCCCCTGACGCCGCGGGGCCCGCCCTCCGGGCGGACGGCGCTACGTTCGAAACACGCCCCAGTGCCGCGTCGGTCAGGGTGTGCCCGGTGGCGAGGCGTCCTGGTGCGTGCGGTCGCGAGGCGGCCGGAAGCCCTCGCCGTGCGCCCGCTCGGGTGTCCGGCCGACGCGGCGAGCGCGGGTGCCGGAGCGGTGAGCGGGGCGAACCTTGGCTGATACGGCACTGAGCACTCACCCAGGACGGGGCCCGGCGCGTGGCGGGGCCTCGTGCTGGCGGCGCGCCGGGCCGTGGAT
>NZ_BBOX01000572.1 GCF_001553455.1 Streptomyces hygroscopicus subsp. hygroscopicus | reverse complement strand
GGGCGCGGGCCTCGGCGGCGCTGGGCGTGGCGAGCCGCGCGCCGGGCACGGGCTGCTCACCGCGCGGATGCGGATCCCAGACCAGGGGCGCCCGGCGCGCTGCCGCGCCGAGTTGCTGGCGCAGCGCGGTGGCCGTGCCACGGCCGTAGTCGGCGACCAGGACGGCGCGGGCGTCCCGGAGGGCGGCAAGGGCGGCCCGGCCGGGGATGCCGGGGGTGCCGCCGCCGCGGTCGACCCGGACGAGCGGACGGCCCTCGGCGCGCACCCGGGTCTTGACCGGCAGGGTGCCCGCCAGCGGCAGCTCGACCAGCTCCACCCGCGGGGTCAGCGCGTTCCGTACGGTCTGGCTCACGGCGTCGTCGCCCAACGCCGTGACCAGGACGACCTCGCGGCCCTGGCGCGCGGCGAGCATGGCGACGAGTCCCGCTCCCCCGGGGCGGCTCCGGTCGACGGCCACGTCGACGACGGGGACCGGGGCGTCCGGCGCGAGGCGGCTGGCCTCGCCGTCGATGTCCTGGTCCAGCAGGGCGTCTCCGACGACGACGAGAGGTCGCGGGGCGGCGCTCATGCTCACCTCCGATCAAGGGAGACGGACGGTCGGGGACGGCGGATGGTCGGGGCCAAGGGTCAGGCGGTCAGGGGAACGGACGGTCAGGGGGCGGGTGGTCAGGGGGCGGGCGGTCGACCGGGCGATCGGTCGAGGGGGACGTGGGCGCGGCCTGCGACCGGGACGGGGACGGATACGGATACGGCACCGCCGCCCCGTCCACCGGCACCACCGGTCCAGCCACCGGCACCGCCGGTCCAGCCACCGGCACCGCCGGTCCGGCCACCGGCACCGCCGGTCCGGCCGGTGGCGCGTCCACCGCCCCGTCCACCGCCCCGTCCAGGGCACCGTCCACCGCCCCGTCCAAGGCACCGTCGTCCAAGGCACCGTCCCCGACGCCTGCCCCGTCCAGCGGCGTGTCCTCGGACGCACGGCTCTCGTGGTCGAAGGTCTCGCACAGCAGGTGCAGGGCCACCAGGTGCGACTCCTGGACGGTCGCGGTGGAGCCGGAGCCGATGCACAGGGCCTCGTCGGCGCGGAAGGCCAGCGGGTTGGGGCGCGGGCCGGTCATGGCCCAGACCCGCAGTCCGGCGGCCCGGCCGGTGTCGGCGGCGGCCAGCAGATTGGGGCTGCGTCCGGAGGTGGACATCAGCAGCAGCACATCGCCCGGCCTGCCGTGCGCGGCCACCTGGCGGGCGTACAGCTCCTCGAAGCCGTAGTCGTTGCCGATGGCGGTGAGGGAGGAGGTGTCGGCGTGCAGGGCGATGGCCGAGTAGGCGGGCCGCTCCCGCTGGTAGCGGCCGACGAGTTCGGCGGTGAGGTGCTGGGCCTGGGCGGCGCTGCCGCCGTTGCCCGCGGCCAGCAGCCGGCCGCCGACAGGGAGGGTGGCGGCGAGGTGGCGGCCCCACTGGGCCACCTGTTCCAGGCCGTGTTCACGCAGGGACACCAGCGCGTCCTGAAGCGCCTGGCAGTGGGCGTGGGCGGCGCGCAGCGGGTCGGCCGCGGCCGTCCCCGTCCGGCCCTGGCCGGGTCCGGGCGGCTGGTGGCCGGGGTCGGGCGGACGGTAGCCGGGGTCGGGCGGACGGTGCCCGAGGTCGGGCGGACGGTGCCCGAGGTCGGATGGCCGGTAGCCGGGGTCGGGCGGCCGGCGGCCGGGGTCGGATGGCCGGTAGCCGGGGTCGGATGGCCGGTAGCCGGGGTCGGATGGCCGGCAGCCGGGGTCGGGCGGCCGGTAGCCGGGGTCGGGCGGCCGGCAGCCGGGGGGCTGGGGCCGCCGGTCGCGGGCGTTCATGCCGCCTCCGTGACGGGTGCCGGGCGCGGGGTCAGGACGTCGTGGTAGGCGGCCTCGGTGGCGGCGGCCACCCGCTCCCAGCTGTAGCGGGTCAGCACCCGTCGGCGGCCCGCCGCACCGCAGGCCGCGCGCACCGCGGGGCGGGCCAGGAGCGCGGCGGCGGCCTCGGCGAGGGCGACCGGGTCGCGGGGCGGGACCAGCCGGCCGGTGCCGGGGTCGGCGACGGTGTCGCGCTGGCCGCCGACGGCGGAGGCGACGACGGGCGTTCCGCAGCTCATGGCCTCCAGCGGGACGATCCCGAAGGGCTCGTAGTCGGCGGGGCACAGGACGAGGTCGGCGGCGCGCAGCAGGGCGGGTATCCGGTCCGGTGGCAGTCCGCCGGTGAGCCGGACCCGGTCGGCCACGCCCATGCGGTCGGCGAGGCGCCGCAGCCGCCGCGCCTCGGAATCGCGGTCCAGCCGGGCGGACGGCGGACCTCCGGCGATGACGAGTTCGGCGTCCGGCAGCAGGGTGAGCGCGGCGATGGAGACGGCGGCCCCCTTGCGCGGTACGAGCCGCCCGATCTGCGCCAGCAGGGCCCGTCGGGCCGGGCGGGGCGCCGCCGGGCCGGACGGGGTGAACAGGCGCGGGTCGACACCGCAGGGCACGACGGTGATCCGGTGCGGGTCCAGGCCCAGGGCGGCCAGTTCGCCGACCTCGTCGCGGCAGGTGGCCACGATCCGGTCGCAGCCCTCGCCGACGGCCGTCTCCCAGGCGACGCGGTCCGGGGGGCTGGTGTCGGCGTCCCCCTGGTGGCGCCGCTTGACGGTGCCGAGCGCGTGGTAGGTGTGCGCGAGCGGCAGCCCGAGTGCGCGGGCGGCCTGGAGCGAGGCGATACCGGACATCCAGAAGTGGGAGTGGACGAGGTCGGGTGGCGCACCGGCCCACTCGCGTTCCAGATACGCGCCGAAGCCCGGCATGTACGGCAGGAGGTCGTCCTTGGGCAGCGGGCGGGCGGGTCCGGCGGGCACGTGCCGCACCTCGACGCCCGCGCGCAGGGGGACGCTCGGGGGCAGGCCGGGGGCGTCGCGGCGGGTGTAGACCCGGACCCGGTGGCCGCGGTCGGCGAGGGCCCCCGCGAGCCGGGCGACATGGACGTTCTGGCCGCCGGCGTCCACCCCGCCGAGCACGGCGAGCGGGCTGGCGTGCTCCGAGACGAGCGCGATGTCCAGCGACTCGGTCGGCCCCGGCGGCCCGGTCGGCCCCGTCGCCCCCGTCGGCCCCGTCGCCCCCGTCAACCCCGTCGGCCCCATCGGCTCAGCCGGTCCGGTCGGTGCGGTCGGCTCGGTCGGTCGGATCGGTGCGGTCGGTGCGGTCGGTCGGGTCGGCTCGGTCGGTCCCGTCGGTCCGTGGCGCGGAGTCATCGGGTCACCTCCTCCATCAGCCGCTCCCAGTCGTCGAGGAAGCGTTTGAGTCCGTAGCCGTCGAGCGCCGCCCGGCGGGCCCGCGCCCCGTCCTCGGCGGCGGCGTCGGGGTCCGCCAGATAGCCGCGTGCCGCGCGGGCGAGCACCTCGGGGCGGGTGGAGAGCACCCCGGCCCCGGCCGGTACCGCCTCGACGGCCTCGGTGGTGGCCAGGGCGACGACCGGCATACCCAGGTGCATGGCCTCCAGGAGGGACAGCCCGAGCGAGGTCCAGCGCACCGGGTGCAGATACAGCCGGCGCCGCGCCATCGCGGTGTGCAGTTCGGCCTGGGGCAGGTCGTGGGCGCGGCAGCGGTCGGCGGGCAGGCCGAGGTGGCGGGCGAGCCCCTCGGTGCGCATGCCGAAGACGTCGAGCGGGGCGGCCGTGCCGAGGGCGGGCAGCAGATCGGTTCCGGTGTGGCGGCCGCGCCGGATCGGTTCGTTGACGACGACGGCGGCGCGGGCCAGCTCCCCGGTGTAGCGGTGTCCGGGGTCGACGACGCCGTGTGCGATGACGATGGTGGGGGCTCGTCCGCTGTCCCAGAAGAGCCGGTTGAAGTGGGTGACGTGGACCAGGGTGAGGTCGTCGCGGTCGGCGCAGGGGTGGCGGGTGCCGGGGACGTCCCCGTCCGGGGCGTTGTG
>NZ_BBOX01000571.1 GCF_001553455.1 Streptomyces hygroscopicus subsp. hygroscopicus | reverse complement strand
GGTCGTCGCGGTCGGCGCAGGGGTGGCGGGTGCCGGGGACGTCCCCGTCCGGGGCGTTGTGCTCCAGGTAGACGGCGGGCACGTCGCGTCCGGGGCGCCGGCCGCCGAGCCAGCGCCTGGCCAGCTCCGCCTCGTGGGGGCGCTGGAGGACGATCAGGTCCACGGGCGCGTCCCGCAGCTCGCGCGGGGTGATCTCGGTGACCGTGCCGGGCCAGGTGTAGGTGCGGGCCCGGCCGCGTCCGTCCGGGCCCCGGCCGGGGAGGACGGGGACCAGGTAGTGGTGCGGGCCCTGGACGAAGGCCGTGGTCCAGGAGCCGTGCACATGCCACAGAAGGACGTTCATGCGGGCTCCTCGCGGTCGTCGTCGGCCCGGCCCGGCGCCAGCAGTGCGGCCACGGCGGCGAGCACCTCGGTGTCGGGGACGGAGTCCAGGCAGGGGTGGCCCGGTATCGGGCAGACCCGGGCGCGGCTGTCCGCGCACGCCGCGTCCTGGCGGCCCAGCAGCCGGTGCGGCACCCGGTAGGGGGCCCAGCGCTCGGCGGGCACGACGGGGGCGAAGAGGCAGACCACCGGGGTGCCGACGGCGGCGGCCAGATGGGAGGGCCCGGTGTTGCCGGTGACCACGACGGCGGCGCCGGCGAGGACCCCGGCGAGTTCGGGGAAGGAGGTGCGGCCGCCGAGGTCGAGGGCGATGCCGTCGGCGATGCCGGCCGTCAGCTCCTTCTCGGCCGGACCGCCGGTGACCACCACGCGGTGGCCCGCCTCCTCCAGCGCGGCCACCGCCCGGGCGGCCCGCGCCGGGCTCCAGGCGCGGGCGGGGACGGCGGCGCCGGGGTGGACCACGACATAGGGGTCGGTGCCGGTGAGCGGGGCGGTGTCGGGGAGCGCGGTGAGGGCCAGCGCGCCCTCGTCGCCGGGCGGCAGGGCGAAACCGGACGCCTCGGCCAGGTCGAGCGCGGCCCGCGCCTCGTGGCGGTGCGGTGCGCGCCGGTGGCGCAGGTCCAGCAGGGTGCCGGGGTAGTGCTCGCTGTCGGCGGCGGTCCAGGGGATACCGGCCAGCTTGAGCAGCAGGGCGGCGGGCAGCGGGCTCTGGTGGTAGGAGGACAGGATCAGGGCGCGGTCGAAGCGGCGGGCGGCCAGGCAGTCCACGAGGGCGTCGATCAGCTCACGGCGTACCGGCGGGGCCTCGAAGCCCACCCAGGGCGCGTCGTGCACCAGCACCTCGTCGACGCCGGGCAGCATCCGGGCGGCGGGTTCGCCGAGCGGCCCGCACAGCATCGCGGTGTACCCGGACCCGGCGGCGACCGCGCGTACGGCGGGGCCGGCCAGCAGCACGTCTCCCGCGCTGTCGAGCCGTACGACGAGGGTGCGCGGCCCCGTACGGCGCGGGCTCAAGGGTCGCCCTCCGGCCGGGCGGTGAGCCGGCGCACCGCCGTCAGGAGGTCCGGTGCGGTGTGTTCGGCAGCGGTGATCTCCTCGGGACGGGTCACCTCGTTGGGGACGAGCACGCCCCGGGCGCCCGCCGCCCGCGCCGCCGCCAGGTCCGCGCCGATGTCGCCGAGCACGGCGGCCCGGCCCGGTTCGGTGCCGAGCGCCGCGCACGCGGCGTGGATCAGCCCGGGGCGGGGTTTGCGGCATCCGCAGCCTTCGCCGGGACCGTGGGGGCATACCGCCCAGAGGTCGAAGGGGCCGAGCAGTTCCTCGACCCGCCGCCGTACGGCCTCGACCGCGCCGAGGGTGAGCAGTCCGCGGGCGACGCCCGACTGGTTGGTGACCACCGCGACCGGGATGCCCCGCCGCCGTACCGCGTCGACGGCGGCCCTGGCGTACGGCATCGGCCGCACCCGGCCGGGGTCGCCGTTGTACGGGACGTCCCTGATCAGGGTGCCGTCCCGGTCGAAGAGCACCGCGCCCGGAAGCTCCCGGGACACGGGCGCGCGGGGGTGGCCGCGCCGCCCGTCCGGGGCGAACAGCCACGGGTGCCCGTCGGGGACATACGGGGCTTTTGGTGCGAATGTCATCAACACGGACATCGAGTAGCCCGAACACTCAATCACCAAACGCGACAGGGCGCTACACATGTCACAGGTTCCCCGCGGGCGCCGTCGTGGGCCGCCCGGAGGCGGCGGCCGAGCGGTGCCGGACCAGCCCGGCCAGCCAGTGGCCGGTGGCCACGGCCGGGATGACGGCGCTGGTCACCGCCATCGTGGCGATCTCATCGGGGGTGCGCGGGCCCGGCCGGATCCGGGCCAGGGCGAATTCGGCGG
>NZ_BBOX01000570.1 GCF_001553455.1 Streptomyces hygroscopicus subsp. hygroscopicus | reverse complement strand
CGCCCGGCACCGAGGGCGAGGCGTCGTGAGCGGCAGACCGCCGAAGCTGCCGCAGCCGCGCCGCCGACTCCCCGCACCCCGTCAGGCCGCCGCGCCTCGCACGGTGTTCCGGCTGACCGGCTCCGGCCGCCGCGCCGCAGGGCTCAGCCGCCGCACCGTGGGGCTCAGGGGCAGGCTGGGGGGCCTCGCGAGGAGGCTCGGGCTCAAGGGCAACCCCGGGCGCAAGCCCCGGCTCGAGGGCAAGCTCGGGTTCAGGGACGAACCCGCGCTCAAACCCCGGCTCAAGGCCAACCCCAAGCGCCAACCCCGGCTCAGGGCCAAGCTCAGCGGCGCGCTCGGGCTCAGGGGCTCGGCCCGAGGCGCCTGGCTCCGCAAGGTCACCGGCCGCGCCGGGAAGCTCCCCACGGCCGAACCCTCCACGGCCGGAGTCCCGCCCACCGAGCGCCCCGTGCCCGGACTTCTGCCGTCCTGGCTCCCCATCCCCAAACACCGCCCGTCCGGACTCCCCACTCCCAAGCTCCGTCCGTCCGTACCCCGCACCCCCAAGCTCCGCCCCTCCAGACTCCCCACCCCCAAGCTCCGCCCGCCCAGACACCCCACCGGCAGGCTGCGGAAGCTCCGCACCAGCACCCCCACCCGCACCCACACCCCCAACCGCACCCGCACCCGCACCCGCACCCGCACCCGGATGGTGTTCGCCCTCGCGACCCTCCTCGCGCTGGTGTGCGCCCTGCTGCTGGACGGCTATCTGGACGCCGAGATCGGCAACGACGCCCGGGTGCACCGCTCGCACGCCTCCCGCACCGTCCCCGACCGGCTCCGCAAGGGCGGTCCGGTGATCACCTTCGACCGGAGCGGAAAGGCCACCGAGCACGCCATCCCGTCCCGGACCATCGCGCTGACCTTCGACGACGGGCCGGACCCCCGCTGGACCCCGAAGATCCTCGACGTGCTGCGCCGCCACAAGGTGCGGGGCACCTTCTTCGTGCTGGGCCAGATGGTGATCCGCCATCCGGAGCTGGTCCGCCGGATGAGGGCGGCGGGCCATGAGGTCGGCGTGCACACCTTCTCCCACGTCGACCTGTCGTACCAGGGCACGGGACGCATGGACCGCGAACTGGCCCAGTCCCAGCTGGCCCTGGCCGGGGCGGCGGGCATCACCAGCTCGCTGTTCCGCGCGCCGTACGCCTCCAAGGTCCGCGCGCTGGACGACCGCACCTGGCCGGTGCAGCAGCACATCGGCGCCAAGGGCTACATCAGCGCCTTCGTGGACGCCGACAGCGAGGACTGGCAGCGGCCCCCGGTCAAGGAGATCGTCCACAACGCCACGCCCCGCGGCACCAAGGGCGCGTCCGTGCTCTTCCACGACGCGGGCGGCAACCGCTCGCGGACCGTCAAGGCCCTGGGGCAGTACATCGAGCGGATGAGGAAGAAGGGCTACTCCTTCACCACCGTCACCGGCGCGCTCGGCGCCCGCAGCGCCAACCACCCGGCCCGCACCGTGCGGGTCTGGGAGGGCCGGGTGCTGATCTGGGCCGCGGCGTTCACCCACAGCGCCCTGCCGGTGCTGATGGGGCTGCTGGGGCTGGTGGGCCTCTCGGTGCTCGGACGGCTGCTGCTGATGGTGGTCCTCGCCTGGTGGCACCGATGGTCCCGGGAGCGGCGGCGCTGGCGGTGGGTGCAGGAGGTGAACGATCCGGTGAGCGTGATCGTGCCCGCGTACAACGAGAAGGAGTGCATCGCCAACACCCTGGGGTCGCTGGCCGCCTCCACCCATCCGATCGAGATCCTGGTGGTGGACGACGGCTCCACCGACGGCACGGCCGACATCGCGGAGGCGCTGGGGCTGCCCAACGTCCGGGTGCTGCGCCAGGCCAACGCGGGCAAACCGGCCGCGCTCAACCGGGGCATCGCCCATGCCCGCCACGAGCTCATCGTGATGATGGACGGCGACACCGTCTTCGAGCCCACCACCATCCGGGAGCTGGTCCGCCCGTTCGCCGACTCGCGGGTGGGCGCGGTCGCGGGCAACGCCAAGGTCGGCAACCGGAACCGGCTGATCGGGGCCTGGCAGCACATCGAGTACGTGATGGGCTTCAACCTCGACCGGCGGATGTACGACCTGCTGCGCTGCATGCCCACCATCCCCGGCGCGATCGGCGCCTTCCGCCGCCGGGCGCTGCTGGACGCCGGGGGCATGAGCGCGGACACCCTGGCCGAGGACACCGACATCACCATCGCCCTGCACCGGGCCGGCTGGCGGGTGGTCTACCAGGAGCACGCCCGCGCCTGGACCGAGGCGCCCGGCTCCCTCGGCCAGTTGTGGAAGCAGCGCTACCGCTGGTCCTACGGCACCATGCAGGCGCTGTGGAAGCACCGCCGCTCGCTGATCGACCGGGGCCCCTCGGGACGGTTCGGCCGGGTGGGGATGCCGCTGGTGGTGCTCTTCCAGATCCTCACCCCGCTGTGCGCACCGCTGATCGACCTCTTCACCCTCTACGGCGTGATCTTCCTGGACCCGGTGCGTTCGCTGCTGGCGTGGGGCGCCCTGCTGCTGGTGCAGCTGCTGGGCGCGGCGTACGCGTTCCGGCTGGACCGGGAGTCCTGCCGGGCGCTGGCCGCCCTGCCGCTCCAGCAGATCGCCTACCGCCAGCTGATGTATCTGGTGCTGCTGCACTCCTGTGTCACCGCGGCGACCGGTGCCCTGCTGCCGTGGCAGAAGCTCAAGCGCACGGGGGAAGTGGAGGCGCCGCGGGCGCCGGAGGCCGTACGGTGACCGGGCTCACCCGATCGGTCCGGCGGGCGTCGGGAACACGGTGGGGCGTGATGACGCTGTGCTGGACGGAGGTGTTCCCATGACCGACGAGAGCCACCGCGACGACGGCCCCGAGGAGGGCTACCGCATCGAGCACGACTCCATGGGAGAGGTGCGGGTGCCCGCGCACGCCAAGTGGCGCGCCCAGACCCAGCGGGCGGTGCAGAACTTCCCCGTCAGCGGACAGCGCCTGGAGCGGGCGCACATCGAGGCGCTGGCCCGGATCAAGGGGGCGGCCGCCCTGGTCAACGCCGAGCTGGGGGTGGTGGACAAGGACATCGCGGAGGCGATCCGCCAGGCGGCGGCCGAGGTCGCCGAGGGCCGCTGGGACGACCACTTCCCGGTGGACGTCTTCCAGACCGGCTCCGGCACCTCGTCCAACATGAACACCAACGAGGTGCTGGCCACCCTGGCGAGCGAGCGCCTGGGCCGGCCGGTGCACCCCAACGACCACGTCAACGCCAGCCAGTCGTCCAATGACGTCTTCCCCTCGTCCATCCACATCGCGGCCACCGCGGCCGTCACCGGCGATCTGATCCCGGCCCTGGCCCATCTGGCGGAGGCGCTGGAGCGCAAGGCCGCGGAGTTCGCCGAGGTGGTCAAGGCCGGGCGCACCCATCTGATGGACGCCACTCCGGTGACCCTCGGCCAGGAGTTCGGCGGCTACGCGGCCCAGGTGCGGTACGGGATCGAGCGGCTGCGCGCCTCGCTGCCCCGGCTGGCCGAGCTGCCGCTGGGCGGTACGGCGGTGGGCACCGGGATCAACACCCCGCCCGGGTTCGCCGCCGCCGTCATCGCCGAGCTGTCCCGCACCACCGGACTGCCGCTGACCGAGGCCCGGGACCACTTCGAGGCGCAGGGCGCGCGGGACGGGCTGGTCGAGACGTCCGGGCAGCTGCGGACCATCGCGGTCGGCCTCACCAAGATCGCCAATGATCTGCGCTGGATGGCGTCGGGCCCCCGCACCGGGCTCGCCGAGATCACCCTGCCCGACCTCCAGCCCGGCTCCTCGATCATGCCGGGGAAGGTCAACCCGGTGATCCCCGAGGCCACGCTGATGGTCGCGGCGCAGGTCACCGGCAATGACGCCACCGTCGCCGCGGCCGGGGCCGCGGGGAACTTCGAGCTGAATGTGATGCTCCCGGTGATCGCCAAGAACCTGCTGGAGTCGATCCGGCTGCTGACCCGGGTCTCCCGGCTGCTCGCGGACCGCACGATCGACGGGATCACCGCCAACGCCGAGCGGGCCCGGGAGTACGCGGAGTCCTCCCCGTCCGTCGTCACCCCCCTCAACCGCTACCTGGGTTATGAGGAGGCGGCGAAGGTGGCCAAGCGGTCGCTGGCGGAGCGCAGGACGATCCGGGAGGTGGTCCTGGAGTCCGGCTACGTGGAGCGCGGGCAGCTGACCCTGGAACAGCTGGACGAGGCGCTCGACGTCCTGCGCATGACACACCCGTAGCCGAACGGCGGTCCGTGGAGCCCCCGCCGGACCGGCGGCTTCACGGGCCCGCCCCCGGTCGTTGGCCCCCGGTTGCGGCACAGGTCACGGCACCGCGGCCGGCTCGCACCTAAGATCTGCTCATGACAGCGGACATCGTGGGGACGACGGGGACGGCGGACACCGCCCGGTGGGCACCGGGCGACCAGATCCTGTGGCGCTATCGGGCCAACGCCTCCGACCTCATCCACATCTGCCGTCCGGTGACCGTCGTGGAGGACACCGCGGAGCTGCTCGCCGTCTGGCTCGCCCCCGGCACCGCCTGCGTCAAACCGCAGCTCACCGACGGCACCTCGGTGCACCGCGAACCGCTGCCCACCCGTTACACCAAACCGCGCACCACCGCGCTGTCCCAGTGGTTCGGCACCGGGGTGCTGAAGCTCGCGCGGCCCGGCGACCCGTGGTCGGTGTGGCTGTTCTGGGACCACGGCTGGCAGTTCAAGAACTGGTACGTGAACCTGGAGGAGCCACTGGTCCGCTGGGGCCGCGGCGTGGACTCCGAGGACCACTTCCTGGACATCGCGGTCTACCCCGACCGCAGCTGGGAATGGAAGGACGAGGACGAGTTCGCACAGGCGCAGCGGGCCGGGCTGATGGGTTCGCGGCAGGCGGAGCGGGTCCGGGCCGCGGGCCGGGCGGCCGTCGCCACCATCGAGTCCTGGGGCGCGCCGTTCCGGGACGGATGGGAGGGCTGGCGGCCCGACCCGGCGTGGCCGGTGCCCGCCCTTCCGGCGGACTGGGGCCGTACGGGCAAGGAGCGCACCTCGGCACACTCGGGGCCATGAACCTCTTGTCGTGTTCCAGTGTTTCAAACGTAGGATCGTCGTCCGGAACACTGCCCATGCGGGACACCTGACGCCGACGCAAGTCACGGGCCATGCGCGAGACATGACGTAATGTCACGAGGAGGGGGCGGAGTCGTGAGCGGTGAGGACGCGTGCGAGGACGGTTACGAGGGCTACGAGGACTTCGATCGCCTCGCACTGGACCGCAGCGGCCAGGCGGAGGCGTTCGACGCCATCGGCGACCGGCTCGACGACGCCTTCCCGCACAAGGAGGGCCAGATGGTGGCCGGCCGGTGGCTGGCCGAAACGCTTCCGCCCGGCTCCCGGGTGCTCGACGTCGGCTGCGGTACGGGCGTGCCCACGGCCCGTCAGCTGACCGACGCGGGGCATACGGTGGTCGGGATCGACATCTCCCAGGGCATGCTCAAGCTGGCCCGGGACAATGTGCCGGAGGCCACCTTCCACCACGTGGACATCGTCGATCTGCGGGTGGGCGGCCGGTACGGCCCCGGCGGCCCCCTGGAGCTCGGCCCCTTCGACGGCGTCACCGCCAACTTCTCGCTGCTGCTGCTGCCCCGCCCGGAGATCCCGTACGCCCTGCGGACGCTGCACGCGGTGCTCAGACCCGAAGGGCTGCTGACGCTGGGCATGGTGGAGGCGGACATCGATGACTTCCCCATCCCGTTCCTCGGCCACTCGGTCCGGGTATCCGGTTATCTGCGGGACGAGCTGCGCCAGGTCGTACGCGATGCGGGCTTCGAGATCACCGGGGAGGACTCGTACTCGTACGCCCCGGCCAGCACGGACGTACCACCCGAGATCCAGCTCTTTCTGAACTGCCGACGACGTGCCTGACACTCGGTGCGCCCACGACATCTGGGCGCACGGCCCCGGACGGATGGAAACCCACGCGTGACGGAGCACCCGACCTCCCACAACAGGCGGCAGGCGGCCACCTCTGCCGCCGCCCCGGGCGCACCCGCGCCCGACGACGCGCACGGCGCGGTCCCGGACCCGCGGACCGCCGTGCGGCAGACGGCTGCCCCCGGTCAGGAGCCGGGCGGCGGCCGGCCGCGTCCGGCCTTCCCCGCGGACGGCCCCTCGGGACCGGCGGCCCACGACGGGCCCCCGGGCCCCGGAG
>NZ_BBOX01000569.1 GCF_001553455.1 Streptomyces hygroscopicus subsp. hygroscopicus | reverse complement strand
GCCGTCTACGACGCCCCGCTGTACCGGCCCGACCGCGCGGAGCTGCTGGAGGCGGTCCAGGAGATCGGCGCGGTCGTCGTCCTCGACGACATCGAGTTCGGCGGCGCCGCGCTGGACGAGTTCCTCGACGCGACCCCCGAATGCGCGTTCCTGATCTCCGCCACCCCCGATGTCCCGGCCCCGTCCGCCGATTCGCACCTCGAGGAGGTCTTCCTCTCCGGGCTCAGCCGTACGGCCGGACGCGAACTGCTGGAGCTGGCCGCACGTCGGCCCCTGGCGGCGGACGAGGCGAGCTGGGCGGCGGACCTGTGGTTCGAGTCCGAGGGGCTGCCGCTCCGCTTCGTCCAGGCGGGCGCGCTGCTGCGGCAGCGGGACGCGCTGCGCGACGCGTCCTCCGAACCGGAGGCGGACGAGGGCCAGGCGGCCCCGCTGCCCCCGCTCGCCGAGGCGGCGTCCCCCGCCGTGCTGCTCGCCGCGTCGCTGAGCGAGGCGGCCCGCGACGCCCTGCGGTTCGCGGTCGCGCTCGGCGGCGAATGCCCGCACCAGGCCCATCTGCCCGCGCTCTGCGGGGACACCCACGCGGACGCGGCCCTCGGCGAACTGCTCGGCCACGGCCTCGTCACCGCCGCCGGATCGCACTACCGGCTGGCGGCGGGCGTCGCGGCCCACCTCGCGGCGGAGGGCTACGCCGACGAGGACGCCGGGCGCGCCCACACCATCGCCCAGCACTACACCTGGTGGGCCGGACACCGCTCGGTGGCGCCCGAGCGCGTCGCCGCCGAGGCCGACGCGATCCTCGCGGCGATGGCCGCGCTCATCGGCAGCCGCGAGGCGGGCCACGCCGACGCCGCCGTGCTCCTCGCCCGCGCCGCCGCGCCCGCCTTCGCCGCGGCGCTGCACTGGGGTGCCTGGGAGCGGGCGGTGCGCCACGGCCAGGAGGCCGCCCGGCTGGCCGGGCAGGTCGCGGACGAGGCGTACTTCCACCACGAGCTGGGCGTCCTCGCGCTGTGCACGGGCAATCTGGACCGGGCCCGCGCGGAGCTGGAGGCGTCGATCGGGCTGCGGGGCGTCCTCGCCGACAAGCGCGGCACGGTCGCGGGCCGGCGCGCGCTGGCCCTGGTCGCCGACCGGTCACCCGGTTCCGCGATGGCCGGGGCGTTCGGGGCGGGCGGCGGGGGCCGTACGGGAGCGGGCGAGACCACGGCGTCCTCGGG
>NZ_BBOX01000568.1 GCF_001553455.1 Streptomyces hygroscopicus subsp. hygroscopicus | reverse complement strand
CGTCCGCCGCCGGGCCCTCCGGTGGCGAGCCGCGCGGGCTGCGCCGCCTGGCGGCGTACGGCGCCCGGCGCAATGTGGTCGCGGCGGCCGCGGGCGTGCTGCTGGTGGCCGTGCTCGGCACCGTGGTGACCCTGGGCGCCACCTCGGGCAACGACGACAACAGCCCGGCCGACAAGGTCAAGCCGGGCCATTCCGCCACTCAGCGGGACGACGACAAGGGGCTGACCGCCGGCGAGCCCACGAGCGGCACCGGCCAGGCCCCGCAGCCGGGCCTCAGCGGGGCGCCGCAGGCGCCCTCGTCCCCGGCCGCGCCGAGCACCGGCGCCCCCAGCGGCTCCACGGCGCCGAGCGGCCCGTCCTCGCCGAGCGGTACGTCCTCGGGCCCCGAGCAGCCGCCCTCGCCGCCGTCGTCGGACCCGGCGACCCAGGGCCCGAAGCCGACGACCAAGCCGCCGACGGGCAAGCCGACGACGCCGACGGAGGAGCCCACCAGGCCGACGCCCACCACCTCCGCCCCGGCCACGACCCCGACGGACGAGACCTCCACCACCGCGAGCGCCCCCACCACCCAGACGGGCAGTGCCCCCACCACCCAGACGGGCACGGCGACCGCCGGTCCGGTCCGGACGGCGACCGCCGGTCCGGTCCGGATCTAACACCGGGGAGGCCGGGCGGGGACGCGGGCCCGGGACCGCCGGTCCGGGACCGCCGGGCCGGGGGGCCGGGACCGCGGGTCGCCGGTCCGGGACCGCCGGGGCCCGGGCGGGCCGCAGACGCCGCATCCCGCCGGATCCCGCCCGGTCCGCGTGGCGGGATGTGGTCGGCTCGGGCAGGGGCGGGAGCCCGTACGACGGAACGGGGGCCGGGGCCGAT
>NZ_BBOX01000567.1 GCF_001553455.1 Streptomyces hygroscopicus subsp. hygroscopicus | reverse complement strand
CCGTCGGCAGCGTCCCATCGGCCCCGGCCCCACGCCGGTGAGAGCAGGTCAGAGCACGGCAGAACAGGTCAGAGCTGGTCAGAGCTGGTCAGGAATAGTCCGGGGCGGTCGGGCCGGGCGGAAGCCGCCTCAGAAGAGGCGGAGCTTGTCGTCCTCGATGCCGCGCAGCGCGTCGTAGTCCAGCACCACGCATCCGATGCCCCGGTCCGTGGCGAGCACGCGGGCCTGCGGCTTGATCTCCTGGGCGGCGAAGATGCCCTTCACCGGGGCGAGGTGCGGGTCCCGGTTGAGGAGTTCCAGATAACGGGTGAGCTGCTCGACGCCGTCGATCTCACCACGGCGTTTGATCTCCACGGCGACCGTCGCCCCGTCCGCGTCGCGGCAGAGAATGTCCACGGGGCCAATGGCAGTGGGGTATTCACGCCGAATAAGCGTCCAGCCATCGCCGAGTGTCTCGATCCGATCGGCGAGCAGCTCCTGCAGATGGGCCTCGACGCCGTCCTTGATCAGTCCCGGGTCCACGCCGAGTTCATGCGAGGAGTCGTGCAGGATCTCCTCCATCGTGATGATGAGCTTCTCGCCCGCCTTGTTCACGACCGTCCACACATCGCCGTCGCCCTCCTTCAGCGTGCACGGCGGAGACATCCAGTTGAGGGGTTTGTAAGCCCTGTCGTCCGCGTGGATGGACACACTGCCGTCGGCCTTGACGAGGATCAGGCGGGGTGCCGAGGGGAGGTGGGCGGTGAGGCGGCCGGCGTAGTCCACCGAGCACCGGGCGATGACGAGACGCATGGTCGGCAACGCTACTCGACCATCACCGCTCCACGCGATTCGTCCGGCGATGGACCCCTTCGGCGTTGGCTGGTTGTGTGCCCATTCTCCTGGTGCGGGGGCAGTGGCCGAATTACCGTTGAAGCGGGCGGTCGTCGGACGGGTACGCTCCGTCGCCGTCCGCCCGTCCCATCCCTGAGACCCCTCGCGGGTCGCGAGAGGAGAACCCATGTCGCTCGACGTCTCACCGGCCCTGCTCGAACAGGCCGAGCGAGGCGAGGTCGACGAAGCAGCCTTCGTCGACTGCGTCAGGAACTCCCTACCTTACGCATGGGAGATGATCAGCTCGCTGGTGGCCCAGCTGAAGGTGGACGGCGGGGAGTTCGCCGACAACCAGACGCCGCCGCCCAACGAGCAGGCACGCGGTCAGCTGCTCCGCGCACTCGCGAGTGACGCGATACGCGGCGCGCTGCAACGCCACTTCGGGGTACGACTGGCCTTCCAGAACTGCCATCGGGTGGCGGTCTTCCCGATGGACGCATCGGCCGACGAGCGCCTCGCGCGCTTCACCTCGGTCCGGGGACAGCTGCTCAACCAGTCACCCGAACTCCGCGACTGCTGACGCGACATCCGCTGCCGCTCCGCCAGGGGGAGGTGTATCAGCGCAGGAGCGGCAGCACCTCACTCCCGAGCCGACGCACATTCTCCTCCGTGGCCGCCAGATCGCCGGAGCCCTCGACCAGCAGCGCGAACCGGCGGATACCGGTGCGCTCCGCGGTCGCCGCCAAGCGGTCGGCGCACAGCCGCGGCGACCCCACCGGATGCAGCTCGCACAGCAGCTCCGCATAGGCCACCGGGTCGCGCATCCGGCGCTCCCGGCCGTCCACCGTCACATGCGCGCCCAGCCCCTGCCGCAGCCAGCCGGGCATCGCCTTGATCAGGGTCTCGGCCGCCGTCGGCCGGGCGTCCGCGATCTGCACCACCCCGGCCGAGACGTGCCGGGCGGCCACCGCATCGACGTCCTCCGGTGAACGGCCCGCCACCAGCGCGGCCCGCCGCCACAGGCCGACCGCCTCGGCCTTCTCCTCGTCCCCACAGTGCATGCCGAGCAGCATGGGCAGTCCGCGCTCGGCGGCCAGCCGCACGCTGGTGGGCGAGGTGCAGGCGACGAGCACCGGCGGGGCGCCCACCGCCCGTCCGTCCGCCGTCCGTCCGCCGCCCGCCTGTTCATAAGCTGTCTGCCCGCCCGCCGCCTGCCCGCCGACCGTCTGTCCGTGGGCCGCCTGGCCCGCGAGGGCGTCGTCGGAGCGCGGCACCACCGCCACCTCGCGGAAGGCGTACCGCTCCCCGTCCGCCCCCACCCGTGGCTCGCGCAGCCAGCGCAGCAGCAGATCGAGTGATTCGGGGAAGCCCTGCTCGTACGCCCGCAGCCCGGAGCCGAAGACCTCCAGATCCACCCAGGGGCCGCCGCGTCCGACACCCAGCGTGAACCGGCCACCGGAGACGAGATGGAGCAGTGCCGCCTGCTCACCCAGCGCGACGGGATGCGCGGTCGGGAGTACGCTCACCGCTGTACCCACGCCGATACGGCGGGTACGTCCCAGCAGCAGCGCGGCGAGGGTGACCGCGGACGGGCAGACCCCGTACGGAACGAAGTGGTGCTCGGCGATCCAGACCGAATCCAGCCCGGCCTCCTCGGAGAGCTCGGCCGACCGCACCGCCCGGTGCAGCGCCTCCTCCTGTCCCTGGCCCGGGAATTGAGCGGCCAGGATGAAAGCCCCGACATCCATCGTGATCTGCCTCCTTGTCGCGGCTGGTGTGCCGACGCGGGCATCCCCCTGATAGGCATTAACGCCTGACACGTGCCAAAGGCACGGCCACCATGAAGTTTTCATGATGATCGGAGGGTGGGTGTGGACGACGGCTTCCCAGGATGGTGACCGTAGCGCGTACGCTGGTCACAGCCAGTTAGCTCCCAGTTCTGTCGAGGTGCCCCGTGTCTCCACGCCGAAACCGCCCGCGAGGCGGCGAGAAGCCCGTCGGCCGCGAGGGCACGGACCGTTACGGCCTCGAGCGCGTGGAGAGCTGGCAGGGGGAAGAGTGGGTGGTCAGACAGGTCGGTGGCGGGGCGGCCGCCAAGCACTACCGCTGCCCGGGCTGCGACCAGGAGATTCCGCCGGGGGTGGCGCATGTGGTGGCCTGGCAGCAGCACATGGGCGCGGACGACCGCCGCCATTGGCACAAGGCGTGCTGGAACGCACGGGACCGCCGGAGCGCCAAGCTCCAGCGGTCCCGTAACGCACCGAGATACTGACTCAGGCCCTACAGCGGCGTCGCCACATCGCGCCGGGCACCGTCACACATCGCGCTTCTCCAGCAGCGCGTACGCCCCGATCAGCGCCCCGGCCGTGACCACGGCCAGCAGCGACAGCTGGGACCAGCCGCTGTCCAGGCTCTCGTCGAGCTGGAAGAGGGCCGCCAGCGACTGCGGTGAGGAGTACTCCTGCATCTTCACGCCCAGTTCGCGGAGGCTGTCCGACATCATCAGGAACGCGGGGAGGATGGATGGCAGCAGCACCACACCGAGCATCGTGGTGATGGCACCCGCGGAGTGCCGCAGCATGGACCCGACGGCCAGCGAGAGCAGCCCCAGCAGCGACACGTACAGCCCGGCGCCGACCGTCGCGCCCAGGATCTGCTCGCCCGTCGGCTCCGCCACCCCCGGCCCGCTGTGTATCCCCATGCTGGCGTAGGCCACCAGCGCGAGCGAGGCGGTCGTGGTGGTGAACGAGAGAGTGAAGAAGACCAGCGCCTTGGCGGTGAGCACCCGCGAGCGCTGCGGGGAGGCGGTGAAGGTGGTCCGGATCATCCCGGTGCCGTACTCGGAGGTGATGACGAGCACCCCGAGCGTGATGATGCACAGCTGGCCGAGCAGGGTGCCGAAGAATCCGGGGAGGGTGGTGGGGATGTCGCCGTAGTCGCTGTCGCTGGTGCCCGTCGCCACCAGCAGTCCGATCCCGGCGACCAGCGCGACCATGACGCTCAGCGTCCAGATGGTGGAGCGCACCGACTTGATCTTGGTCCACTCGGAGGCGAGGGCGTTGCCGAGGTGGGTGCGCCGGATCGGGATCGGCGAGGTGTACGGGCCGACGGCGGCGTACGGCTGTGACGGCGGCCCGTACGGCATCGGCTGGTACCCCTGGGGCGCGGGGGGCTGCGGGGCGGCCTGCGGCGGCATGGGCGGGGCGGCCTGCGGAGGACCCTGATGAGGCGGACCCTGCGGGGGCCCCTGCGGAGGTCCCTGCGGGGGGACGGGCGCCTGGGACTGCTGCTGGTACGGGGTCGTCATCGGGCGTCCTCGGTGTCGCTCTTGTTCAGATCTGCGGGGGCGGACGGCGCCACGGGCGGCTGAGCCGGGGC
>NZ_BBOX01000566.1 GCF_001553455.1 Streptomyces hygroscopicus subsp. hygroscopicus | reverse complement strand
CGGTGGCTCCTTCGGCCCCGGTCGTTCAGCCGTCCGTGCTGCCGTGGCCGCTGTCGGCGAAGACCGCCGACGCACTGCGGGCGCAGGCCGAGCGGCTGCTCGCCGACCTGGAGCGGCGGCCGGAGCTGTCGCTGACCGATCTGGGCTACTCGCTCGCGACCACGCGCGCCGCTCTCGACCACCGCGCGGTGGTCGTCGGCGGGGACCGGGCCGGGCTGGTCGCGGGTCTGGAGGCGCTGGCGCGTGGTGAGTCGGCGGCCGGGCTGGTGCGGGGCGTGGTGGCCGAGGGCGGCAAGGTGGCGTTCCTGTTCACCGGTCAGGGCAGCCAGCGGCTCGGCATGGGCCGTGAGCTGTACGAGGCGTATCCGGTGTTCGCGGAGGCGCTGGACGCGGTGTGCGCGGAGTTGGACCCGCATCTGGAACGGCCGCTGCGGGATGTGCTGTTCGGGGATGACGCGTCGGTGCTGGATCAGACCGGGTTTACCCAGCCCGCGTTGTTCGCTCTCGAAGTGGCGTTGTTCCGGCTGGTGGTGGCGTGGGGGCTGCGGCCCGACTTCCTGTCCGGGCATTCGATCGGTGAGCTGGCCGCCGCGCATGTGGCGGGTGTGCTGTCCCTTTCCGATGCGGCGAAGCTGGTGGCCGCTCGTGGCCGGTTGATGCAGGAGCTGCCCTCCGGTGGCGCGATGGTCGCGGTGCAGGCGTCGGAGGACGAGGTGGCGCCGCTGCTGACCGACGGCGTGAGCATCGCCGCCCTCAACGGGCCCGCGTCGGTGGTCATCGCGGGTGATGAGGACGCGGCGCTGGAGATCGCGGCGGGCTTCGAGGCGCGGGGTCGGAAGACCAAGCGGCTCACGGTCAGCCACGCGTTCCACTCGCCGCGTATGGACGGGATGCTGGAGGAGTTCCGTGAGGTGGCGCAGGGGCTGACGTATGAGGCCCCGCGTATCCCGATCGTGTCCAACCTGACCGGCGAGCTGGTCTCCGCCGAGGAGATCGCGACGGCCGACTTCTGGGTGCGCCACGTCCGCGAGGCCGTCCGCTTCCTCGACGGCGTCCGGACCCTGGAAGCCCAGGGCGTGACCACCTTCATCGAGCTGGGCCCGGACGGTGTGCTCACCGCCATGGCCCAGGAGTGCGTCACCGACGGCGACCCGGCCGGTTTCGCCGCCGCGCTGCGCAAGGACCGCCCCGAGGCCGAGGCGCTCACGGCCGCCGTGGCGCGGGCACACGTCCGTGGTGTGGCGGTGGACTGGGAGGCGTTCTTCGCCGGGTCCGGCGCACACCGCACCGAGCTGCCGACGTACCCCTTCCAGCGTGAGCGCTACTGGCTGGAGGCTCCCGCCGGGGCCGTCGGCGACGTGGCCTCGGCCGGTCTCGGTTCGGCCGATCACCCGCTGCTGGGCGCGGCGGTGGATCTGCCCGACTCCGAGGGCTTCCTCTTCACCGGCCGGCTCTCGCTCCGTACCCACCCCTGGCTGGCCGACCACGCCGTCATGGACACCGTGCTGCTGCCCGGTACGGCCCTGGTCGAGCTGGCGGTCCGGGCCGGTGACCAGGTCGGCTGCGATCTGCTGGAGGAGCTGACCCTCGAGGCGCCGCTGATCCTCCCGGAGCGCGGCGGGGTGCAGCTGCGGGTCGTCGTGGACGAGCCCAGTGGCCCGGACGGGCGGCGCTCGCTGACCGTCTACTCGCGGCTGGAGGACGCCGCCGACGAGCCGTGGATCCGGCACGCCTCCGGTGCGCTGACGGCCACCGGGGCGGCACCCGGAGCGGCCACCGGCGACGCCTCCGCGGCCACCACCGGCCTGGCGGAGTGGCCCCCGGCCACCACCGGGACGGCCGATGTCGAACCGCTCGACGTGGACGGGCTGTACGACGGCTTCGCCGCGCTCGGACTCGGCTACGGGCCGGTGTTCCAGGGGCTGCGGGCCGCCTGGCGGCGCGGGGACGAGGTGTTCGCGGAGGTGGCGCTCGACGAGGAGCGGCAGGGCGAGGCCCGTGCGTACGGGCTGCACCCGGCGCTGCTGGACGCCGCGCTGCACACGGTCGCCCTCGGCGGGTTCTTCCCGGCCGAGGAGGCGGGACGGGCCCGGCTGCCGTTCTCGTGGGACGCCGTACGGCTGCACGCGGTCGGCGCGACCGCGCTGCGGGTGCGGGTCTCCCCGGCCGGGCAGGGCGCGGTGGCGCTGGAGATCGGCGACGAGACCGGTGCCCCGGTGGTGTCGGTCGGCTCGCTGGCGCTCCGGCCGCTGGACGCCGAGCAGTTCGCGGCCGCCCGCACCGCACATCACGAAGCGCTGTTCCGTCTCGACTGGGCCGCGCTGCCCACGCCCACGCCCACCGAGCGCGAGCGGCCGGAGGCCACCGCCCTGTGGGCCGTCCTGGACGGCACCGGCGGCGGTGATCTGAAGATCACGGGCGCGCTGGCGGACGCGGACACCGGTATCGAGGCCGAGACCTACGCCGGGCTTCCCGCGCTCGCCGAGGCGGTCGAGGCCGAGGGGATCGCGCCCGATGTGGTCCTCGTGCCGTGCCTGCCCGACCTGGGCGTCCCCGGGGACACCGCGAGCGCCGCGCACACCGTCATCCGGCGGACGCTGGCGCTGGTCCAGGAGTGGATCGCCGACGAGCGGTTCGCCGACTCCCGGCTGGTCCTCCTCACCCGTGGCGCCGTGGCCGTGACCACGGGGGAGAACGCCGTCACCACGGGGGACAACGCCGTGACCACGGGCGACGACGCCGTGACCGACGCCCTGACCACGGGCGGGAACGCCGGGGGCGAGGGCGGGAACACCTCGACCACCGGCGGGAACACCGGGGCCGAGGGCGTGGACGACCTGACGCACGCCGCGGTCTGGGGTCTGGTGCGGTCGGCGCAGGCCGAGCACCCGGGCCGGTTCGTGCTCGTCGACGTCCAGGGAGACGCCGACGTGTCCGGCGACCCGTCCGGCGACCCGGCCCGCGCCGCCGCCCCCGACGGCTGGCTCCCCGCCCTGGTGGCGGCGTTGCGGACGGACGAGCCACAGCTGGCCGTGCGCGCCGGGGCCGTCCACGCGCCGCGTCTCGCGCGGGTGGCGGCCCTGGACCGGGCGGCCGTGTCCGGCCTCGACCCGGCGGGCACCGTGCTGGTCACCGGCGCGTCCGGCACCCTGGGCGGGCTGCTGGCCCGCCATCTGGTGACCGAGCGCGGCGCCCGGAGGCTGCTGCTGACCAGCCGCCGGGGCGCGGAGGCGGCGGGCGCCGCCGAACTGGCCGCCGAGCTGGGCGCGTTGGGCGCCGAGGTCACCTGGGCGGCGTGTGACGCGGCCGACCGGGACGCGCTGGCCCGGGTGATCGGGGCCATTCCCGCCGACCGTCCGCTGACCGCCGTGATCCACGCGGCGGGTGTGCTCGACGACGGGATCGTCGCATCCCTCACGCCGGAGCGGCTGGAGCGGGTGCTGCGGCCCAAGGTGGACGCGGCGTGGAACCTGCACGAGCTGACCCGCGGCCTGGACCTGGCCGAGTTCGTCCTGTTCTCCTCGGCGGCCGGTGTCTTCGGCAACCCGGGGCAGGGAAACTACGCGGCGGCCAACGCCTTCCTGGACGCCCTCGCCCAGCACCGCCGCGCCCAGGGCCTGCCCGCCGTCTCCCTGGCCTGGGGCCTGTGGGAGGACGAGGGCGGCATGGCCGCCACGCTCGCCGACGCGGACCGGCAGCGGATGAGCCGCGGCAGCATGGGCGCGCTGAGCAACGCCGAGGGCCTGGCCCTGTTCGACGTGTCCGGGCTCGCCGGACACGCGGTGCTGATCCCCGCCGCCCTGGACATCGCCGCCCTGCGCGCCCAGTCCACGGCCGGGGTCGCCCCGCTGCTGCGCGGGTTGATCCGCACCCCCGTGCGGCGGGCCGCGGCCGGTGGCGGCGGCGGGGCGGACGAGGCGGCGGGCCTCACCGAGCGGCTCGCGGGCATGTCCGCGGCCGAACGGGACCGCTTCCTGCTCAACCTGGTCTGCGGCCAGGTGGCCACCGTGCTGGGCTACGGCAGCGCGGCGGCGATCGAACCCGGCGCGGCCTTCAAGGAGCTGGGCTTCGACTCGCTGACCGCGGTCGAGCTGCGCAACCGGCTCGGCGCGGCCACCGGACTCCGGCTGCCCGCCACGCTGATCTTCGACTACCCGACCCCCGACGCCCTGGCCGGCCATCTGCGCGCGGAACTCCCGCACGGGGACGGCGGCGGCCCCTCGGTGTTCGGCGAACTCGACCGCCTGGAAGCCGCCCTGGCGGTGGCCGCGGACGACAGCGTCACCCGCTCCAGGATCACCATGCGCCTCCAGGCGCTCCTGGCCAAGTGGAACGACGCCCAGGACGCGGCCGGAGACGGCGACACCGACGACCACGACCTCGAATCCGCAACCGACGATGAGCTCTTCGACCTGCTCGACGACGAACTCGGCTCCTCCTGAACGGGAGCGTTCTGAACCCATGGAACCCATGAGCACCACCTCCCTCTTCGCAAGGAGCCGACGCAATGGTGAATAACGAGGACAAGCTCCGCGACTACCTCAAGCGGGCCACCGCCGACCTGCGTCAGGCCCGCCGTCAGCTGCGCGAGGTCGAGGAGCGGCACCAGGAGCCGATCGCGATCGTCGCGATGAGCTGCCGCTATCCGGGCGGTGTCCGCACCCCCGAGGAGCTGTGGCGGCTCGTCCTGGGCGGCGAGGACGCGATCTCCGGCTTCCCGACGGACCGCGGCTGGGACATCGAGTCGCTCTACGACGCCGACCCCGACCAGGCGGGCGCCAGCTATGTGAGCGAGGGCGGATTCCTCTACGACGCGGGCGGTTTCGACCCCGCGCTCTTCGGGATCTCGCCGCGTGAGGCCATGGCGATGGACCCGCAGCAGCGGCTGCTGCTGGAGACGTCCTGGGAGGCGTTCGAGCGCGCCGGGATCGACCCGACCGGGCTGCGCGGCAGCCGGACCGGTGTCTTCGCGGGCGTCATGTACCACGACTACACCTCGCGGCTGGACTCCGTGCCGGAGGGCGTCGAAGGGTTCCTCGGCACCGGAAGCTCCGGCAGCATCGCCTCGGGCCGGGTGTCGTACACCTTCGGTCTGGAAGGCCCGGCGGTCACCGTCGACACCGCCTGCTCGTCCTCGCTGGTCACCCTGCACATGGCGGTGCAGGCGCTGCGCAACGGGGAATGCTCGCTCGCGCTCGCGGGCGGCGTCACCGTGATGGCCACGCCCTCGACGTTCACCGAGTTCAGCAGGCAGCGCGGACTGGCCGCCGACGGCCGCTGCAAGCCGTTCGCCGCCGCCGCGGACGGCACCGGCTGGGGCGAGGGCGTCGGCATGCTGCTGGTCGAGCGGCTGTCGGACGCGCGGCGGAACGGCCATCCGGTGCTGGCGGTCGTCCGGGGCTCGGCCATCAACCAGGACGGTGCGAGCAACGGTCTGACGGCGCCCAACGGCCCGTCCCAGCAGCGCGTCATCCACCAGGCGCTCACCAACGGCCGGCTCTCCGCGGCCGACGTGGACGCCGTCGAGGCGCACGGGACGGGGACGACGCTGGGCGACCCGATCGAGGCGCAGGCGCTGCTGGCCACCTACGGCCAGGAGCACACCGAGGACCGGCCGCTGCTGCTCGGCTCGATCAAGTCCAACATCGGCCACACCCAGGCCGCCGCCGGTGTCGCCGGAATCATCAAGATGGTCATGGCCATCCGCCACGGCGTGCTGCCCAAGACGCTGCACCTCGACGAGCCGACCCCGCACGTCGACTGGTCGGCGGGCGCGGTCTCGCTGCTCGCCGAGAACACTCCCTGGCCGGAGACCGGCCGCCCGCGCCGCGCCGCGGTATCCTCGTTCGGCTTCAGCGGCACCAACGCGCACACCATCATCGAACAGGCCCCCGACGAGGAGGCCGCGGAAGCCACCGGAGAACCGGTCCCGTCCAAGCGGCTGGACGTGGTGGCGTGGGCGGTGTCGGGCAAGAGCGCGGCGGCGCTGCGCGCCCAGGCCGAACGGCTGCTGGCCCACCTGGAGGCCGACCCGGCCCTGAACCCGCTCGACGTGGGCCTCTCGCTGACCACCACACGGGCCCAGCTCGACCACCGCGCCGTGGTGCGCGGCCACGACCGGGACGAGCTGCTGGCCGGGCTGACCGCCCTGGCCGAGGGCGGAATGGCGGCGGGCGTCGCCCAGGGCTCCGTCGTCGGTGGCCGGACGGCGTTCGTGTTCCCGGGCCAGGGGTCCCAGTGGGCCGGTATGGCGGTCGGGCTGATGGACGCCTCGCCGGTGTTCGCCGCGCGGATCGAGGAGTGTGCGGCGGCGTTGGC
>NZ_BBOX01000565.1 GCF_001553455.1 Streptomyces hygroscopicus subsp. hygroscopicus | reverse complement strand
GCCGCGCGCTGGTGATCGGCGGCGGGCTCGCCGGGACAGCGGCGGCGCTCGCGCTGGCCGACGCCGGGCTGCGGGTCACCCTGCTCGAGGGGCGCCCCCGGCTGGGCGGCCTCGCCTTCTCCTTCCACCGCGCCTCCGCGGCCGGCGAGCTGACCGTCGACAACGGCCAGCACGTGTACCTGCGCTGCTGCACCGCCTACCAGTGGTTCCTGGACCGGGTCGGCGCCGCCGGGCTCGCCCCGCTCCAGGACCGGCTGGAGGTCCCCGTCCTCGACGCCGGGGGGCGGAGCGGGCGGCGGCTCGGCCGGCTGCGCCGCACCGGGCTGCCGGTGCCGCTCCACCTGTCCGCGAGCCTGGCCACCTATCCCCATCTCTCCCTCGCCGAACGCGCCCGGGTGGGCCGTGCCGCGCTCGCCCTGGGGCGGCTGGATCCCCAGGACCCGGCCCTGGACGGGCAGGACTTCGCCGGCTGGCTGCGCCGCCACGGCCAGTCGCCGCGCGCCGTCGAGGCGCTGTGGGACCTGGTCGGCGTGGCCACCCTCAACGCCACCGCACCGAACGTCTCGCTGGGCCTGGCCGCGATGGTCTTCAAGACCGGGCTGCTCTCCCGGCCCGGCGCCGCCGACATCGGCTGGGCCCGCGCCCCGCTCGGCGAACTGCACCACACCCGCGCCCACCGCGCCCTGGAGGCGGCGGGCGTGACCACCGGGCTGCGCACCCGGGTGACCGCCGTGACCCGCACCCCCGAGGGCCGCTGGCGCGCGGCCACCGCCGGGCGGCCGGGGGAGCGGCCGCCGGCGGAGGCGGACGTGCTCGTGCTGGCCGTACCGCAGCGCGAGGCCCACGCCCTGCTGCCCGACGGCGCGCTGAAGGACCCCGGCCGGCTGCTGCGCATCGGCACCGCGCCCATCCTGAACCTGCACGTGATCTACGACCGCACGGTGCTGCGCCGCCCGTTCTTCGCCGCGATCGGCTCCCCCGTCCAGTGGGTCTTCGACCGCACGGACGCCTCGGGGCTGCGGGACGCGCCCGGCGCCGGGGACAGCCAGTACCTGGCGGTGTCGCAGTCCGCCGCCCACGACGACATCGACCGCCCGGTGGCCGAGCTGCGCGCCCGCTATCTGCCCGAGCTGGAGCGGCTGTTGCCGGTCGCCCGCGGGGCGCGGGTGCGCGACTTCTTCGTCACCCGGGAGCGCACCGCCACCTTCGCCCCCGTCCCCGGCGTCGGACTTCTCAGACCTTCCGCCCCGACAAACGCGCCCGGCCTCTACCTGGCCGGTGCGTGGACCGCCACCGGCTGGCCCGCGACCATGGAGGGCGCCGTGCGCAGCGGTCTTTCCGCCGCCCGCGCGGCCCTCACCGACCTCGGCCGCCCGCGTGTGAATCCGCTCCCCGCCCCGGGCGGGGGGACGCCCAAGGAGGCGGCATGAGCACCACCACCAAGAACAGAGGAGAGACCGTGACCCCGGCGACCCCAGCTGCCGACACCGCAGGCGTCATGGCGCTGCTGGAGCGCGGCCGCACGCTCGCCACGCCGGTGCTGCGCGCCGCCGTGGACCGGCTGGCCCCGCCCATGGACACCGTCGCCGCCTACCACTTCGGCTGGATCGACGCCGAGGGCCACCCGGCGGCGGGCGACGGCGGCAAGGCGGTGCGCCCGGCGCTGGCCCTGCTGTCGGCCGAGGCGGCGGGCGCCGCCCCCGAGACCGGTGTGCCCGGCGCGGTCGCGGTCGAGCTGGTGCACAACTTCTCGCTGCTCCACGACGACCTGATGGACGGCGACGAGCAGCGCCGCCACCGCGACACCGTGTGGAAGATGCACGGCCCGGCCCAGGCCATCCTCGTCGGTGACGCGCTGTTCGCCCTGGCCAACGAGATACTGCTGGAGCTGGGCACCGCGGAGGCCGGGCGGGCCACCCGCCGACTCACCTCCGCGAGCCGGAAACTGATCGACGGTCAGGCCCAGGACATGTCCTACGAGCACCGCGAGCGGGTCACCGTCGAGGAGTGTCTGGAGATGGAGGGCAACAAGACCGGCGCCCTGCTGGCCTGCGCCGCCTCCATCGGCGCCGTGCTCGGCGGCGCCGACGACCGCACCGCCGACACCCTGGAGCGCTACGGCTACCATCTGGGCCTCGCCTTCCAGGCCGTCGACGACCTGCTCGGCATCTGGGGCGACCCGGAGGCGACCGGCAAGCGGACCTGGAGCGATCTGCGCCAGCGCAAGAAGTCCCTGCCGGTGGTCGCCGCGCTCGCCGCCGGCGGCGCCGACTCCGAGCGGCTCGCCCAGATCCTCGCCGCCGACGCACACAAGCCGGAGGAGGAGTTCGCCGACTTCTCGGAGGAAGAATTCGCCATCCGCGCCGCGTTGATCGAACAAGCGGGTGGCCGCGACTGGACCTCCGAGGAGGCCCGCAGACAGCATGCGACCGCCATGGAGGCGCTCGACTCGGTGGACATGCCCGCCGAGGTCCGGGCGCGGTTCGTGGCGCTCGCCGACTTCGTCGTCGTACGAAAGAGATGATCGCCATCGACTCCACCTAGTTCGCGGTCGCCGGGCGGCACCCATCCGGGGTGCCGGCCGACGGAAGCCCCAAGACGGCAGATGCGCACACTGCAGAGGGGAAGCCATGACAGCGACACCCACCGTTCAGCCCTCCGAGTCATCCGAGTCCAAGACCGTGAGCGTCGCCCGTGACACGGCGGCCCGCGCGGTCGAGCACCTGCTGTCCCGCCAGGACGAGCGGGGCTGGTGGAAGGGCGACCTGGAGACCAACGTCACCATGGACGCAGAGGACCTGATGCTCCGGCAGTTCCTCGGCATCCGGGATCCCGACACGTTCGCCGCCGCGGCCCGCTATCTGCGGTCCCAGCAGGCCGCCGACGGCACCTGGGCCACCTTCCACGGCGGTCCCCCGGAGCTTTCCACCACCATCGAGGCGTACGTCGCCCTGCGGCTGGCCGGCGACGAGCCCGACGCCCCCCATATGGCCGCGGCCGCCGCCTGGGTGCGGTCCCGGGGCGGGATCGCGAACAGCAGGGTGTTCACCCGGATCTGGCTGGCCCTGTTCGGCTGGTGGCGCTGGGAGGACCTGCCCGATCTGCCACCGGAGATCATCTACTTCCCGAAGTGGTTCCCGCTCAACATCTACGACTTCGGCTGCTGGGCCCGGCAGACCATCGTGCCGCTCACCATCGTCTCCGCCCGGCGCCCGGTGCGTCCGGCTCCCTTTCCCCTCGACGAACTCCACGCCGACCCCCGCAGACCCAATCCGCCGCGCCCGCGGGCCCCCCTCGCCTCCTGGGACGGCGCCTTCCAGCGGCTGGACCGGGCGCTGCACGCGTACCACAAGGTGGCCTTCCGCCCGCTGCGCCGGGCCGCGCTGCGCTCCTGCGCCCGCTGGATCGTGGAGCGGCAGGAGAACGACGGCTGCTGGGGCGGCATCCAGCCACCCGCCGTCTACTCCATCATCGCCCTCCACCTGCTCGGCTACGACCTCGACCACCCGGTGCTGCGCGCCGGACTGGAGTCGCTGGACCGCTTCGCGGTGTGGCGCGAGGACGGCAGCCGGATGATCGAAGCCTGTCAGTCCCCGGTCTGGGACACCTGCCTGGCCGCCATCGCGCTCGCCGACGCCGGACTCCCCCCGGACCACCCGGCGCTGGTCAAGGCCGCCGACTGGATGCTGGCCGAGCAGATCGACCGGCCCGGCGACTGGTCGGTCCGGCGGCCCGGCCTGCCCTCCGGCGGCTGGGCGTTCGAATTCCACAACGACAACTACCCCGACATCGACGACACCGCCGAGGTCGTCCTGGCGCTGCGCCGGATCGACCACCCCGAGCCCGAGCGGGTCGAGGCGGCCGTGCGGCGCGCCATGCGCTGGACCCTGGGCATGCAGTCCAGGAACGGCGCATGGGGCGCGTTCGACGTCGACAACACCAGCCCGCTCCCCAACAAGCTGCCGTTCTGCGACTTCGGGGAGGTCGTCGACCCGCCGTCGGCCGATGTCACCGCGCACGTCGTGGAGATGCTCGCGCACGAGGGGCGGACGTACGACGCCCGCACCCGGCGCGGAATCGCCTGGCTGCTGTCCGAGCAGGAGCCGTGCGGCGCCTGGTTCGGCCGCTGGGGCACCAACTACGTCTACGGCACCGGCTCGGTCGTCCCCGCGCTGATCGCCGCCGGGGTCCCCGCCTCCCATCCGGCGGTCCGCCGGGCCGTCCGCTGGCTGGAGAGCGTCCAGAACGAGGACGGCGGCTGGGGCGAGGACCAGCGGTCCTACCTCGACCCCGAGTGGATGGGCCGGGGCGCCTCCACCGCCTCGCAGACGGCGTGGGCGCTGCTCGCGCTGCTGGCGGCGGGGGAGCGGGACGGCAAGGCCGTCGAGCGCGGGATCACCTGGCTCGCCGAGACCCAGCGGGAGGACGGCTCCTGGGACGAGCCCTACTTCACCGGCACCGGCTTCCCCTGGGACTTCTCCATCAACTACCACCTGTACCGGCAGGTCTTCCCGGTCACGGCACTCGGCCGATATGTCCACGGCGAGCCCACCGGGGCGCGACCGCGGAGCAGCTGATGTCCGCCGACCCGGCCCCGGAGCCCGACAGCGGGCCGTTGCTGATCGCCTGTGCGCTCGGTATTGAGCGGTTCGCCCTGCGCGGCGCCGGGGCCGGGGCCGGGGCGGTGACCGTGCTGCGCACCGGCATGGGGCCGCGGTCGGCCGAGCGCGCCGTGGCCAGGGCGCTGGCCCGGGAGCCGGGGCGGCCGGCCCGGCCCGGGGAGCCCGGTGGGTCCGGGCCGGGGACGCCGCCGCGCGCCGCCGTCATCGCCACCGGTTTCTGCGCCGGGCTGGCCCCCGGGATGCACCCCGGGGACCTCGTCGTCGCCGACGAGACCCGCGATCCGGCGGGCAGCACCGCGTGCACCGGCGTCCGGGTCCTCGCCGACGCGCTGTCCCGGCCGTCCCCGTCCGGCCCCCGCCGGGCCGTTCACCTCGGCCCGGTCGTGGGCTCCGACCATGTGGTGCGCGGCGCGGAGCGGGCCGCGCTGCACCGCACCGGCGTCATCGCGGTGGACATGGAGTCCGCCGCGACCCTGCGTACCGCCGTCCGCCACGGCGTCCGTCCGGTCGCCGCCGTACGGGTGGTCGTGGACGCTCCCGAACACGAACTCGTCCGTATCGGCACCCTGCGCGGTGGAATATCGGCTTTCCGGGTACTACGGACTGTTCTGCCCGCTTTCTTTCACTGGTACCGTTCTTCGCTGCTCCCAGGAGGTGAGCTTGATGGCCATGCCTCTCCGCCAGACCATCCGGGTCGCGACGTATCTCTTTGAACAGAAGATGGTCAAGCGGCGGGACAAGTTCCCGTTGATCGTCGAACTCGAACCGTTGTTCGCCTGCAATCTCAAATGCGAGGGTTGCGGAAAGATCCAGCATCCGGCGGGGGTGCTCAAGCAGCGCATGCCCGTCGCCCAGGCGGTGGGCGCGGTGCTGGAGTCGGGGGCGCCGATGGTGTCCATCGCCGGCGGCGAACCCCTGATGCACCCACAGATCGACGAGATCGTGCGACAGCTGGTGGAGCGGCGGAAGTACGTCTTCCTCTGCACCAACGCGATGCTGTTGCGGAAGAAGATGCATCTGTTCACCCCCTCCCCGTACTTCGCCTTCGCGGTGCACATCGACGGGCTGCGGGAGCGGCATGACGAGTCGGTGGCGAAGGAGGGGGTGTTCGACGAGGCGGTCGCGGCGATCAAGGAGGCCAAGCGGCGCGGCTTCCGGGTCACCACCAATTCCACCTTCTTCAATACCGACACCCCGCAGACCGTCATCGACGTCCTCAATTTCCTCAACGACGACCTCAAGGTGGACGAAATGATGATTTCGCCCGCCTACGCCTATGAGAAGGCGCCCGACCAGGAGCACTTCCTGGGCGTCGAGCAGACCCGCGAGCTGTTCCGGAAGGCGTTCGCCGGGGGCAACCGCCGCCGCTGGCGGCTCAACCACAGCCCGCTCTTCCTCGACTTCCTCGAGGGCAAGGCGGACTTCCCGTGCACCGCGTGGGGCATCCCCAACTACTCCCTCTTCGGCTGGCAGCGCCCCTGCTACCTGATGAGCGACGGCTACGTGCCGACCTACCGCCAGCTGGTGGAGGAGACCGACTGGGACAAGTACGGCCGGGGCAAGGACCCGCGCTGTGACAACTGCATGGCGCACTGCGGCTACGAGCCCACCGCGGTCCTGGCGACCATGGGCTCCCTCAAGGAGTCGCTCCGCGCGGCCCGCGAAACCGCTGCCGGAAGCCACGGGTGAGGCCATGAGCGCAGGGGAACCGGTCGCACTCGGCCTGCCCGCCGTGCCGGGCAGGCCCCTCGCGCCGCGCC